>JAYVCD010000109.1:0-5687 GCA_043750125.1 Archangiaceae bacterium
CATCGAAGAGGTGCGCGCGCGCGGAGGCCAGGTGATTGCGGTGGTGGAAGAAGGGGACGAGCACGTGAAGGGGCTGGCGATGCACGTGGTCACCATTCCCGCCTCGACTGCGCTGTTGGCTCCGGTGGTGGCGACCATTCCGCTGCAGCTGCTCGCGTACCACGTGGCGGATCTGCGCGGGAACGACGTGGACCAGCCGCGAAACCTCGCGAAGTCCGTGACGGTGGAATAGCGCCCGGTGCTCGACGAAGGCCAGCTGCGGCGGGTGCGCGCCTTGTTCCCCCAGGTCGCCGACGCGGACCAGGCGCTGAGCGCGATGATCGACGCCGAGGCCCACCGCCGTGGCGAGCGTGATGCGGTGAGCGGCGCCTTTCACGCCCTCGCGCTGACCCAGGGGGCGCTGCTCAAAGAGGAATATGATCTGTCGACTCACGGCCACCATGCCGGCTGGGTCATCGGCGCCGCGGTGGTGGACATTCGTGAGCTCACCGTCGTGAACATGAACTACGACTTTTCCACCGGCGACCAGGTGCTCCACGACACCGCGACCGCGCTGCAGCGCGCCGTCCCCGAGGCGAAGGTGGTGCGGGTCCACTCCGATGCGTTTGCCGTGTTGCTCGGGCCGATGTCGCAGCGGACTGTCGAGCCGGGGCTGACTCGCCAACTGCGCAGCGCGCTGCGACAGAATGCGCGACTGCCGGTCGAATATTCAGTCGGCCTGCTCGAGCTCACCGTCGTCGCGCCCTCGCACTGGCAGGTTCTGGGGCCGCTGGTGTGGGCCGAATGTGAGCGGGCGCTGGTGCTCGCCCGGCGCGCCCCTTACGAGGGAATCTTGAAGCGGAAGATCGTTCTCGACGGGGGCTTGCCGGAAGAAGCGCTGTCGGGACGCTGATCGACTCGGGCCTTGCGTCTACTACGGGCTGCGGGCCTGGAAGCTGAAGCCGCCCAGTCTGAGCCTTCCAATCATCCACTGACGCGCGGACGGGTGTGCTTGTAGAAGCCACCCCATGCGCCTCACCCTTGCTGCCGCCTGTCTCCTTGCCGCCTGTGCGACCACGGCTGCTGCCCCTTCGAGCCCTGCCGTCCCCACCGGAATTGCGGCCACGCCCGAAGAGACGCACCTTTCGGACCTGCGGCAGCTGACATTCGGAGGAGAGAACGCCGAGGCCTACTGGAGCTTCGATGGCAGCCAGCTGTCGCTGCAGGCCCGAAGCCCGACCGAAGGGTGCGACCGGATCTACACCATGGCCGTGGCAGTCCAGCCGCCCGTGCCGGTGCTCCAGTCGAGTGGCAAAGGGGCGACGACCTGCTCCCACTTTTTTCCGGGCGACAAAGAGCTGCTCTACGCTTCGACCCATCTGGGGGGTGAGGCGTGCCCTCCCAAGCCCGACATGTCGCTGGGCTATGTCTGGGCGCTCTACGACACCTACGACATCTTCAAGAAGAACCTCTCGACCGGCGCGCTCGAGCAGCTGACCCACGAGAAGGGGTACGACGCCGAAGCCACCGTCTGCGGCAAAGACGGGAGCATCGTGTTCACCTCGACGCGCGACGGGGACATCGAGCTGTACCGAATGGACAAGGACGGGAAGAACGTCAAGCGGCTCACCTTCGAGCCCGGGTACGATGGGGGCGCGTTCTTCAATCGCGACTGCAGCAAGCTCGTCTGGCGGGCCTCACGCCCGAAGCCGGGAAAGGAACTGGAAGAGTTTCGCGCGCTGCTGGCACAAGGGCTGGTGCGCCCCACGAAGCTCGAGCTGTACGTGGGAAACGCGGACGGCAGCGAGGCGATGCAGGTGACGTACTTGAACGCCGCCTCGTTCGCTCCGTTCTGGCACCCGACCCAGGACAGAATTCTCTTCGCTTCGAATGTCGGGGACCCCAAAGGTCGCGAGTTCGACATCTGGGCCGTCAACGCGGACGGGACCCAGCTCGAACGGATCACCTACGCGAAGGGCTTTGATGGCTTCCCGATGTTTTCGCCCGACGGAAAGTGGCTCGCGTTTTCGAGCAACCGGGCTACGGCTGAGGGCAGGTCGGACACCAACGTCTTTCTGGCTCGATGGGTGGAACATCCACCGAAGAGCACCGAGGTCAGCCCCGCCGAGCGGGTGAAGGCGGACGTGCAGTGGCTGGCGGCTCCGCAACGCGAAGGGCGTGGCATCGGGACGAAGGGGTTGGCCGAGGCCGGCGCCTACCTCGAGCAGCGGCTGACGGGACTTGGCCTCAAGGCGGCGCGCGATGAGTTTCCGGTCACCACCGCGGTGAGCCTGGGCGCCGACAACGCGCTCAAGCTCGGCGGCATTGCGGCGGCCGCGGAAGATTTCGCCCCGGTTGCCTGGAGCGGGCAGGGCAAAGCGAAGGGCAAGCTGGTCCTCGTCGGGTACGGGCTCGAGGATCCGACGCTGGGCCTCGATGAATACAAGGGGCTCGACGTGAAGGGAAAAATCGTCGTCGTCCGCCGGTTCGTTCCTGAGACCGAAAAACCGTTCTCGGCAGAAGAAGCGCGGCGCTCGGGGGACCTTCGCAAGAAAGCATTCACCGCTCGCAACCACGGAGCCAAGGCCCTGTTGGTCGTCGACTGGCCATTGGCTCCGTTCGGGGCGCCGAAAGACTGGGCGCTTCCCTCGGAAGCGAAGGCGCCCTCGCTGCGTCCAGAAGGAACGGGCGATGCGGGGATTCCGGTGATCATGGTGTCCCGCAGAGCGCTCGAAAATGCGTGGCCGAAGCTCGAGAAGAAACAGTCGATCGACGCAGAGCTCTCGGTCGCGCTGGTGTTCGAGCAGACCGACGCTTTCAACGTCGTTGCCACCTTGCCCGGAACCGTTCCGGGGCTGCCTCCGCTTTTCATTGGCGCCCACTACGACCACCTGGGAATGGGCGGCCCAGATTCCCTGGCCCCCGAAAAGAATGAGCCGCACCCGGGGGCAGACGACAATGCGTCGGGCGTGGCCGCGGTGCTGGAAGTGGCGCAGATGCTGAAGGCCGCTCCACTGACCCGCGATGTCCACTTCATTCTCTTTTCGGGCGAAGAGACCGGAGTGCTCGGCTCTTCGCACTTCACCCGAGCTCACGGCGCGCTGCTGAAGGGCTCACCCGCGATGCTCAACCTCGACATGGTCGGTCGGCTGCGGCAGAACAATTTGACGGTGCTCGGGTTCGACTCGGCCGACGGGTGGAAGCCGGTCATCGATGCGGCGTGTGCGAAGGCCCGGGTGGTCTGCACCTCGAGCGGCGATGGCTACGGCCCCAGCGATCACACTTCGTTTTATTCCGAAGGACTGCCGGTGCTGCACTTCTTCACCGGGGTCCACAGCGACTACCACAAGCCTTCGGACGTCCCCTCGAAGGTGAACTACGCCGGAACGGCCCAGGTCGCGGTCACGGTCGCCGAAGTCGCTCGCAGGCTCGATGACCCTCTGACCAAGCTTGCGTACAAAAAGACGCCCATGCCGGCGCGAGGAGACGTACGCACTTTTGGTGCTTCATTGGGCACCGTCCCCGACTACGCGGGCCCGCCCAATGGCCTCAAGGGGGTGCTGTTGTCCGATGTCCGGCCCGGCGGCGGAGCGGAGAAGGGCGGAATGAGGAAGGGCGATGTGATCATCAAGCTGGGCAAGACCGAGGTCCGCAGCGTCGAAGACTTGATGTTCGTGCTGATGGGCGCCAAGCCCGGCGAGAGCGTCAGCGCCCAGGTGTTGCGCGACGGGAAGCAGGTGCAGCTCGAGGTGACCTTTCAGGAAGGGCGCCGGCGGTAGGCACCGCTTGTTTGATCTGCGGGTCCAGCTGATTTAGAGCCTCTCGATGCTGATGATCTGCGGGTGGGTGCTGACGTTGACGGGCGCTCTGGGCGACCGTCCAGAGCTGCATCAAGGCTGGCTGCTGGCTCAGGGCCCCTCGACCGCCGTCGTTGATCGCGAGTTGACCATTCGTGCGCTGCACGACGAGATCACCGAGCTCCGGGACGAGAAGTCAGGCATCGGCTTTGTCTTCCCGTCGCTGTGCATCGGCGCAGGGGTGGGGGCGGTTTTCGGGGGGCTGGCATTGAAGCTGGTCCCGCTGTGGATCGCCGGAGCGGTGGTCGGCGGCTTGAGTGTGATTTGGCTCATCACCCGAATTGCGCGGGCGATCTGGTACTCGAACAAGATCGGCGAACGGGAAGATCAACTGGACGCTCTGTCTGCCCAGCGGGTGAGCGTGTCGATCTGGGTAGGGCCGGGAACGGGCTCAGCGACGCTCGCTTACAATTTTTAGAAAACGGGGGTCCCCAAAGCGCCGGGAAAGCCTCGTTGCTAGAGACACGAACAGGCAGCGCTCAAGCGGCTTTCCGTAATGGAACGGGGTCAACCTCGGGCTCGCTGCCGTGGCGTTGCTCGCAACGTGGGCCCTGGACCTCGCCTACCTCGTAACCGCCGCGCTGCTGCTCGAACACGGGGCACGAACCGGCGAAGCCTCGTGGACCGGGTACGGCAACGCGCTGCTGGTCCAGGCTGGGTTTCTGCTCGTCTTCGACTTCACGCTGTTCTTTCTCCACCGCAGCCTCAGTCGCGAGATTCTCGATAGGTTGACCGTGAACCTGGGCGGATTGGGACTCAACTTTTGATTGAACCGTGCGCGGGTCGTCGTTCGGCAGGGGCAGGCCGAAGGTTCGCTTCCGCCACGTCTTTGTGACGTCCGGTCGTTTGAGTTTTCGGAAACGGGCCTCTGCAGTCGGACTGGCACTCAGCCATTTGGCTGGACGGATGACAACGGCCTCAGCTCTTTTCGATCGTCGGCGGTGATCAGGTCGGCCCGTTGGCATTGAACGAAGGTGTTTTGCCAGGGCTTTGCTTGTCAGTGGTGAGAACTACCCCCAGCGGTGAGAGTTGGCGTCGAACGACGATGGTGGCGCTCACCAGTGGGGGTCCCTCTCACCACGTAGCCTTCCTTCCCCTTCAATGCCAATACGGCCGTACGAGCCACGGTCCTGTCCGCCTGGGCTCACCCCAACTCTTCCTGCAACCGCGTCCACGCATCCATGATCTCCCGAGTTCGTGCCTCAGCGAGGTTGCGAAACTCGGGAGCCAGATGCGCGACCTTGTCCGGGTGGTACTGAATGATCAGCGCGCGCCACGCCTTCTTCGCATCGCCCAGAGTTGCCCCCGACCTCAGCCCCAGCACCGCGTAGGGGTCCTTTCCCATCGGGCGAAGCGCAGCCCCAGAGTCCTTGGACACTTCTTCGCTGGGGCGCCCGCGCTTGCTGCGGCCGGGGTTCTTCGCCGGATTCGGCGCAGAGACACTGCGGCTCAATTTCGAGAGCGCTTCCTGCAGAAGCCACGCGTCGTCCTCCGCGGTGCCGTGCCGCTTCACCACCGCGCGCGCGATCCCTCCTTCCACGAAAAAATATCCGCCCGCCGCCGCGTAGGCGGTGCGCGAGTCGGACGGGTAGAGCGCGTCGGCCAGGTCGGTCACCGGGTCCCTCCACATTCCTTCGGCGCCCCCTTCGTCGACCACCAGCACCTGATCAAAGACATCGCCGAAGTTCCGTTCGAGCAACCCAAACGGCTCTTTGTGCGCCTTCGCCGCGGCCGCCCGATGCGGCGGAACCGCCGTCACCATCAGCAACTTCTTCGCCTGGGTCACGCGGGCAAAGAGCTTCTGCTTGACCTCACGGTCGGCGAAAAAAATGACCTCAATCATCGCAGGAC
>JAYVCD010000110.1:0-4759 GCA_043750125.1 Archangiaceae bacterium
GTCTGATTGTTCAACTTGGGGTGGATCAGTTTCACGCCGCCCAGGTGGATCAGTTTCAGAGCGGCCGGATCACCTGGCCCACGGCGCGGTGACCTGCACCAACACCATCACCATCTCGAAGACGAAGCTGGAGAAGGCCCTCTTCGATGAGTTGACCAGCAGGCTCTTGACCCCGGTCTGCGTCGACTTCTTCGTGCAGGAGTTCCGTCAGGCCTTCAAGGACGAGGTGGGCAATGGAGCCGCCGACTCCAAGATCGAAAAGTTGGAGGCCGAGGTCTTGACCCAAGAGGGGCGTATCAAGCGGCTGGTCGACTTCTTGGCCTCTGGGGAACAATCCACTGCAGTTGCTGTGACCCTGCGAGAGGAAGAAGAGAAGCTCAAGAACCTCTACCGTGACCTGGCGAATCTGAAGAGTGATCGCCAGCAGTTCTTCCCGCCCCCCACCAAGGCCATCAAGAACGAGCTGGAGCGGCTTCGAGCTGCCATCAACGGCCATGACCCCACAGCAGCCAAGGCCACCCTCAAGGCCTTGATCGGCGAGCTGAAGCTGACCCCGGTTGAGACGACGGCTGATGGAGAAGATGAGCTCCCAGAGCCTCCAGAGCCTTCTGGACCCCAAAAGAAGAGGAGCCGGTCACTCTGGAACTACCAAGTGACCGGCTCCCTTTATCTTCAGAACCTACTGATTCCCGTTGAAGGCGTCCCAGTACGTCCCTCTGTAGTTGCGGGGGCAGGATTTGAACCTGCGACCTTCGGGTTATGAGCCCGACGAGCTACCAGGCTGCTCCACCCCGCGATGTGGGACGTACCTATAGGGGACTGCGCAGCAAGGCAAGCGCGTTTCGCGTCCCTGCCCGCAGATCTCGCTGACCTACGCTCCAAGCCATGTCCGGCAAGAGCTACGCGGTGGTCGGGCACACCGAATGGGTGACCTTCGCTCGAGTCCCCCGCCTCCCGCTGTCGGGCGAAATCCTCACCGCGGCCGAATCCTGGGACGAGCCCGCCGGCGGCGGAGCGGTCGCCGCCGTCCAGCTCTCCCGCCTCGCGGGCAACGCCCACTTCTTCACCGCGCTGGGCGACGACGCGACCGGCGACTGCGCCCTCGCGAAGCTTCAGACCCTCGGCCCGACCGTGCACGCGACGCGCTGGCCCGGCCCGCAGACCACCGCGTTCGTCTACCTCGAGGCGACCGGCGAACGGACGATCACCGTGATGCGCCGCGGACCCCGGCCGGACGGGAACAGCGCCCTGCCATGGGAAGTGCTCTCAACCGTCGCCGGCGTCTACTTCGTCAAGGGCGACGCCGCCGCCGTGCTCCGCGCTCGCAAGGCAAAGGTGCTCGTCGCCACTGCCCGCGTGCTTCCCATTCTCGCCGAGGCGGGCGTCCTGATCGACGCGGTCGTCCACAGCGCCCTCGACACCGGCGAGCGCTACCGCCCGGGCGATCTGCACCCCGCTCCGCGACTGGTCGTCTCGACCGAGGGAAACCTCGGAGGGACCTGGTCGCTCGACACCGGCGAGCACGGCCGTTACTCCGCCGTCGCCCTGCCCTCGCCGATCATCGACACCTACGGAGCCGGAGACAGCTTCGCCGCCGGACTCACCTTCGCCCTCGGAGAAGGTCTCCTCCTGCCCGACGCGCTCGCCCTCGCCGCCCGATGTGGCGGCGAGGCGTTGCTGCGCCGCGGGGCGCACGGCTCGTAAAACTACAGCCGCGCCGGGTTCTTCGCGAAGCGCTGCTCGAGCCCGATCAATGCTGCCAGCGTCGGCCCGGTGGCGATCTTCCGCGCGTCCTGAATCAACGCCGGCGTCTCGCTTCCATCGACCACCATCAGCGCATTCGAGGCGGCCTGCCGCGCCTGGCCATCGCCCTTCACGAACGCCTGCATCAGCCCGCGCACCGCGATCAACCGGACCGCCGCCTCTTCTTCTTTCGCGGGCACCGCCGGCGTCTTCCACGCCCAGCTGTTCCCCACCATGCCCAGCGACTTGGAGACCTGCGCCAGCCGCACCATGTCGGTGGTCGTCGACACCGCCTGAGCGAGCGCCTGCGCCACCATCACCCGGCGGCAGCTTCCCATTCCGGCCAACACCGCATCGCGCTTGGGCCCCGAGCTCAACGTCACCAGCGAACGGGCTGACGCGTCGTCGGAAATCTGCCCCAACGCTTCCGCGGCAGCCCGGTTGATCTCGAAGTCGCTCTCAGTGCTCGCGAGCACCGCGACGAACAGCGCGGAGGCCACCGGCGACCGCTGCTCCCCGAGCACCTCGATCACCGCCACCTTCCACGCCCGCCACGCGACCGCAGTCACCTCTCCGCGCGGCCTGGCTGAAACCGCCAGCTCGTTGATCAACGGGTACAGCGCCGTCGGCCCCAGGTCGCGGAGCACCGGGCTCACCACCGGCTGACGTCCGCGCTTCTGGCCATCGAGCGCACCCAGGTGGGCCCGCGCCCGCGCCAGCGTCTCGAACGCCGCGGGATCTGTCTTTCGTGCGGCCTCGACCTGCGAGAGCAACTGCCGACGGACCTCGACCGGCAGCTGCGCCGGAGACAGCACCACGCCCTGCGCGAAAGCTTGAACCGACAGCAACGTCACGACCACTGCAGTCAGAGTTTTCATCGTCCGGTCTCCCACCACTTCACGGACGGAATCGCCCGCTCGCTGTTCGTGGCGCAGTGAATCTCACCCTCATTCAAATGGTACAGGTTCCAATCGTCCTGCCAGTAGACGCGGTAACCCCAGGGTGCCATCGCCTGTTCCATCTGGTCCTTCATGATGTCCTTCCCGTTGATCACCGCTCCAAACGGATCAGGCGCGAAGAAGATGTGGTTGTTGATCAAGATCCCGTTGACCGTGCCGGGCTGGTACGCGAGCGCGTAGCCCTGCACCGGCTCATGCAAGTAGGGGATCCGGATGATCTCGGCGTCGGTGATCCCGGTCTCGGCCTTGATGATCGCCAGCTGGGCGTCGATCTCTACGGCCGACGAAGCGCTCTCGGACATCACCGTGGTGTTGGCGAGCACCTGGTCGATGGTGCGGGTGGCGCTGCCTCCGTTCCCGTCCGACCTTCCGACGAACATCTGCACCCCGCCGTTTCCTCCGTCGACCTGGTCGACGAGCATCTGTCGCGCCATGCGCGGATCATTCACCAGCATCACCCAGCCGCGCGGGGTGTTGGCGGGCAAGAACGAGATCGTCTCATCCACGTGCCCGACCAGCAGCCAGGAAGTGTCCATCGTCACCATCGGCTGAATCGATTGCGCGATCAGCATTCGAGCGAACGACGGATCCGGATGGAAGCTCGGAATGCTGCCGCGAATCACCCGACCCAGCGGGTAGCTGGTCCCATTCAAGGTGTACGGAGGAATCGTCTCGGTGTTGCCGAACGAGTTGAGCGAGTCCATGTTGGCCTCGGCTTGCGTCGTCGGAAACTGGAACTGGGTGATCGCTGCGTAGTCCGGCCCGCGCAGTCGGTAGGCCACCTTCCCGCCCGCACGCAGCGGGTTGTTCGTGCTCTGGGGGTTCTCGATGTTCGCCGAGCGGTAGGCCACCCGCATCACGTGCTGGCCGCCGTCGCCGGCCGGCATCGAGGCGTACCCGAGCTCCATGAAGTCCTGCGTCCACGGATCACCCGTCGTCTCCCCTACGCTCAGCGCAGGGTTGCCCGCGTCTGAAAATGAATTGGTCAAAGACGCCCGGAAGGCCGCCGAATCGGGGTCTCCCGGAAGGTTCGAGACGTAGAGCGTTTGGGTTGGCGTCAGGTGGTGGAACGTCATCACCGGCGACGTGCGCATTCGCAGCGTGTCGGTGACGTTGACCGCGGTCGGAAAACCGTTGCCGGCATTGGCCGCCGCCGTCACTTGAAGGCTGACGTTGACGTACCCGTTGCGGCTGCCGACGCCCCCGTCTGCGTCGCGGGCGATGTCGATCGCTTCGACTCCGAGCTCCACGCCCAGGCGCAGGTCGGTCGCGTTGAGCGTCGCCGTGCCGTGCGGGAAGTAGATGAAGCTCGTCCCGGTGTTCTTGAAGAACCGCACCGGAGGCGCGCCGGCCACCAGCGCCGGGTTGACGCTGATGATTCCCACCGCGTCGTCCGGAGCGTCCGGCCACGGCACCGTCTTCAGCCGCGCGAGGTCCTCGAGATCCGCCGCGCCGTTGACGATGGTGTCCGTCGCGTCGTTGCAGTTGGGAAGGTTGATGTCGAAGCCCGCAGTTCCCACCGTCGAGCAGCGGCTGCTGTCGTCGTCGATGTTCGCAAGCAACACCGCGCCATGGGTCGCGGTCCACGTCTCTTCGTCGAGGTCGTCGGCCAGGTCGGTCGTGCTGGTGACTCCGTCCCGGTTGTTGTCCCCTCGGAGGTCCACGATGATCGCGCGCGTCCCGCCGTCGTAGGGGACTCCGCCGCCCACGCCCGTTCCGCCGCCGACGCCTGAACCGCCGCCGACTCCCGTTCCGCCGCCGACTCCTGCGCCGCCGCCGCCGCCGACTCCTGCGCCGCCGCCGACTCCGGCGCCACCGCCGACTCCTGCGCCGCCGCCGACTCCTGCGCCGCCGCCGACTCCTGCGCCGCCGCCAGTTCCTGTGCCGCCACCAGTTCCTGTGCCACCACCGGTTCCACCGGTCGTGCAGACTTTATTGACGCAGATCTGTCTGATCGTGCAATCGGACTGCTTGACGCACGCGGTCTGGCCACCGCCACTGCAGGCGGCCAAAAGCAGCGCGCAAGCTGCGGCTAACAGCGAGGTGAGGGTCTGGGT
>JAYVCD010000111.1:0-7557 GCA_043750125.1 Archangiaceae bacterium
GTTCGAGACCTGCGCGACGTTCAACGACTACATCAAGGACTACGGGCTGCAGCGCAGCGAAGGCGTGCTGCTGCGGTACCTGGGCGATGCGTACAAGACCCTGGTGCAGAACGTGCCCGAGTCGGCGCGCAACGAGGGGGTGGAAGACGTGATGGCGTTCTTGCTCACCACGCTCAAGCAGGTCGACTCGAGCCTGCTCGAAGAATGGCTGGCGATGCGCGATGGAGTCCCGATTCCGGTGGCCCCGACCGCCGAGCGGCCCAAGCCGAAGCGAGATCTCGCCGCGCTGCCCCGGGAGCTCGCCGCGCGAGTGCGGGCCGAGGTGCACCGGTGCATCTCGCTGCTGGCGCGCAAGAACTACGAAGAGGCGGCCGAGCTGCTCGCGGTGCAGGGCGGGTGGACGACCGAGCGGCTGGAGAAAGAGCTCGACCCCTTCTGGGCGGCGCACGGCTCGCTCGATGCGACTCCGCGCGCGCGCCAGCCGAAGCTGACCCAGCTCACGCTCGACGAGCCTCGGGTGTGGACGGTGCGGCACACCCTGCTCGGTCCGGTCGCGGTCGCGACACTGGACTTGCCCGAAGGGGCCGAGGCGCCTGAAGTCGAAGACGAGTGGATGCTCGAAGGCACGGTGGATCTGCGTGGGAAGCTCGACCCTGACGAGCCGATCTTCGATCTGCGACGCATCGGGGTATGACGGTCAGCTCGAGGGTCGCTCTTGAGCGATCGCTGCGTGCAGGTCTTCGAGGTCATGAACTTTGACTCCGTCGATCTTGAAGCGCGCCGGCTTCTGGCGAAAAAAGAGCCGCTTGCCGATCGTGCGCTTCTTCGGGTTCGGGTAGCCGGTCGCCTTCGCCTCGAGCTCGGCCGAGAGCGAAGCGGGAGAGGCCGCCGTCCCCCACTTGCACTCGCCCAGATCGATCCAATCGTCGTCCCGCACCCCGACGAGGTCGATCTGCACGCCCTTGTCCCAGTACTCGCCGACTTCTCCACTGGCAGAGATGCCCTCGCTTTCCCACAGCGCAGGCAGCGCCTGGCGGCACAGCCGCTCGAAGCAACCTCCGAAGTACGAGTCGAGCTCGGGAGCCACCAGCTCGCGCCAGGAACGTTTGGCCCCGTAGCGCTGAACGAAGCTGCGCCGGGGGAAGACGAAGCGGAAATAGAAACGCAGCAGCGGGTCCTCGAGCGAGAACCGAACGTGCCACCTCGAAGGCCTCGCCCCGGTCAGGGGCATGCGTCTCGCGACGTAGCCCAGCTGCACCAACTGCTCGAGGTAGTAGTGCAGGCTGCGTTCGGGCAGGCCGGCGCGGGCGGCGATGTCTTTGGTCGCGCCGGCGCCCGAGGCGATCGCCAACAACACCGCGTGGTAGCTCTGCACGTCCCGCAGCTCTTCGCGCAGCAGAAACTCAGGCTCACGAAACAGCGGAGCGAACTCGTGCAGCAGCTGCGCTTCGACGTTCTGCTGCAGTGAGGCGTCGGTCTGAAAAGTATTGAGGTACTGCGCCACACCCCCGAGGACGAAGAACGTCTCGGCCTGCTGCTGCAGCGACCACCCTTTGTGCAGCAGGCAGGACTGGGCGAAGTCGAACGGCTGCAGCTGAATCTGCGCGGTGCGTCGCCCGAACAGCGGGCTTTTCGAGCCGAGCACTTCGCGTTCCATGAAGCCGATGAAGCTTCCGCACAGGATCAACATCACCTTGCCCGAGCGCTTCCACTTCCGGTCCCACAGCTCCTGCAGCACCGAGGGCAGCTCGGGCGAGGCCTCGGCGGTCCACTGAAACTCGTCGAACGCGAGGACGAGCTTCTTCGACGACTTCCAGCGCTGCTCGACATGCTCGATCGCCGAACGCCAGTCGGTGGCCGGCAACGCGGCGAGCAGCGGCTCGGCCATCATCTTTGCCGCCTCAGCGAGGAATTCCCGAATCTGCAGCACCGCCGGAGCCTGCTTCCCCACGTGGTAGAGGCCCGGGTGATGCTCGATGAACCGCAGAATGAGCTCGCTCTTTCCGATTCGTCGCCGGCCGTAGATTGGAACGAATGCCCCGCCCTGCGCGCGGTGGTGCTTCTCGAGCAAAGCCAGTTCCTGCTTCCGACCGACGAAGACCATGGCGCGAACTCAAGTTGCCAAGTCAAACCTTGTCAAGTTTCGACTTGCCATCAGTCGCAGCAACGAAAACAGAGCTTCAGGCGTTCGGCTGGGTTCCGTTGACGGCGGTCATTCCCTGGCGGCGTCCCCGAATGAACCCGAAAACCCTTGAGCCGCGAGCGCCTGTTCCGTCGTGGCGTTGCCCCGCGGTCGCGAGCGCCTTCGTCCCCTGGGTTTCTTTGTCCGCACGGCGAGCCCGACTCGTGCACCTTGTGGTTTTGAGCGCTGCGCGCGAGAAGACGGGCAAACCTTGAGCGCTTTGCATCACACCGAGCCGAGCTTTGGCCAATTGCGCGCGCGGGCCGACCTGCTTCGGCTCGCACGAACCACTCTGGCCCCGCTGCGGCCTTTTGCGGTTGAGCTGTTCCGCGCCCAGACGCACTTCAATCACCGGGTGGTTGACGTCCTCGAAGATGCGGTCTGGACCTTCCGCCGGGCCGATCACAGCGTGACCATCGAGCAGCGCCTGGGTCCTCTCACACTCGTCCGGGCGGTCATTGCCAATGCCCGGGGCGGCGTCAGAGGTCAGCTCATTCTGTGGACCAAGCGCGCGGGCCTGAGCGGCCTGGACGCGGCGCTCAGGCAAACACTGGGGTCGATGGAGCAGCTCAACCGGACCTTCGTCGAGTCGTTGAAATCGCGGACTCCCCTGCCCTCGGTTTCCGATTGGCGTGAGGGCTTGATTGGAAAGCGCTGGCTCGGTCTGCAGACCTGGTTCCTGGCTCAGGCTGAGTTCTACGAGGCCGTCTCGCATTTTGTCCGCGAGTTGGGCGACGCGCTGACCGACTATTCCGTCGCCTTCACCCGGTTCGCAGCCCGAAACGAAAAGCACGTCAAAGCCGGCTGGCCCCGCTCGACGGTACGCGCCAAGGTTCAAGTTCTCTCGGGGACCCAGAAGCTGGATCTTCAAGCCGACGTCGTGTTTCGCCTTCCGCCCGGAGAAACGCTGGCCCCGGACGCGATCGACATCGTTTCAGAGCTTTTCGCGGCGCGGCCCGAGGTGCAGCTTTGCTATGGCGACACCTGGGTCAAGAACGCGGGCTGGGCTGCGCTCAAGCCCGGCTGGTCCCCCGAATACCTGCTCAGCGCGAACTACATCGGCGGCTGCTTCGCGATGCGCACCGAGCGAGCTGCGCAGCTGGGGCTCGAGGCCACGGTCCCTTCAATGAGCTGGCTGCTGCAGGGCCAGTTCCGCGATGCGCAGGTGGTACGGGTGCCCTGGGTCCTGTCCACCCGGTCTCTCCCAGAGCCGGAAGACCCGGAAAGAGACGCCCAAATCGTCGCCGCTCATCTCGGGACGAGTGCAGAGATCGAACAGCGCCGAACGCACCGACTCGTACGCTTTCAGCCCAGCGAACCGTGTCGGGTCACGATCATCGTTCCATTCAAAGACCGGGTCGAGCTGCTGCGGGGGCTTTGGAATTCGCTGCAGCGGTGGGACCCGGGCGTCTCTTTCGAGCTGCTGCTGGTGTCGAATCAATCGGTGGAAGACGAAACCTTCGAGTTTCTCGAGCAACTGCGCGACCCCCGCGTCTGCTGGTTCTGCTGGGACGAGCCGTTCAACTGGTCGGCGATCAACAACGCCGCGGCCGCGCGCGCCAAAGGCGAGCTGCTGCTGTTCCTCAACAACGACATTGAAGCGACCCACGATGGTTGGCTGCGCGACCTCGCCGGTTACGCCTGCCGCCCAGAAGTCGGCGTCGCCGGCGCGAGGCTGCTCTACGCCGACGGGTCGGTGCAGCACGCCGGAGTCGTCATCGGGCTGCGCGGGCTGGCGGGCCACGTCTTCGCGCGCTGGCGCCCCGAGTACCCGCTGACTCCCTTTGGTACTCCGCAGCCCACCCGCAACTGGTCTGCGGTCACCGGCGCCTGTCTGATGATCCGCCGCGCGCTGTTCGAAGAGCTGCGCGGCTTCGACCAGCGGATTCGCGTGTCGGGCGGTGACATCGACCTTTGCCTCCGGGTGCGCGAGCGGGGGTTGCGCGTCGTCTGCGTCGGACACGTCGAGCTGACCCATTACGAATCGGTAAGCCGCGGCGGGACCGCGGTTCCCGTCGAAGACATTCGCCTCGAGGCCGAGGCCTACGCGCGGCTGCTGGCAGTAGGCGACCCGTATTACCACCCGCAGCTGTCTGCAGAAGTGGGCCACGGCGGGCTGGGCCCCAGCCCCCTGTCCCCGGCGGACCACGCGGCCGCGGTGATGCGCCTCTACCTGCCTTGACGACGGGTGCCCTCTTCACTACGGACCCCCTGTGCGGATTGTCATTACAGGTGGAGCAGGATTCGTCGGTTCAAGCCTCGCGCTCGCCTTCCGGGCCAAACACCCGAAGGCCGAAATATTCGCGTTCGACAACCTCAAGCGCCGCGGTTCCGAGCTCAACCTCGAACGGTTTCGCAAGCACGACATCACCTTCGCGCATGGCGATGTGCGGCAGCCCGAAGATCTCGCCGCTCTGCCCGGGAACTTCGACCTGGTGATCGACGCCTCGGCTGAGCCGAGCGTTCTGGCCGGACTTGACGGGTCGCCCGCGTATCTCATCGGCACCAACCTCACCGGAACCATCAACTGCCTCGAGCTGGCGCGAAGCCGCGCGAAGAGCTTCGTGTTTCTTTCGAGCTCGCGGGTCTACTCGATTTCTCCGCTGCGGGAGTTGGCTCTGGAAGAAGGCCCGACCCGACTGACGCTGTCTTCGAAACAGGCGAGCGCTGGCGTGGGCCCGGCCGGAATCGCAGAAGACTTTCCGGTTCATCTGCCCCGATCTCTGTATGGCGCGACCAAGCTGGCCAGCGAGCTGCTGGTTCAGGAATACGCTTCCGCGTTTGGGCTGCGCGCGGTGATCAACCGCTGTGGGGTCATCGCGGGCCCGGGGCAGTTCGGGAAGGTCGACCAGGGGGTCTTCACCCTCTGGGTCGCCAACCACGCCTTCGGCAAGCCACTGAAGTACACCGGGTTTGGCGGCACCGGCAAACAGGTCCGAGATCTGTTGCACCCCGACGATCTGTTCCGCGCGATCGAGCTGCAGCTGGCTGACATCGATCGCCTTGCAGGAGAAACCTTCAATCTGGGCGGCGGCCAGGATTGCTCTACCTCGTTAGCCGAGCTCACTGCGCTTTGCCAACGGGTGACGGGACGTTCGGTGCCCATCGCCAACGAGACCGAAAGCGCGAAGGTCGACATTCCGTTTTTCGTCTCGAACAGCGCAAAGGCAGGCGCTGCGTTCGGGTGGCGACCGCAGAAGAACGTCGCCAACATCGTAAGCGACATTTTCGCCTGGCTCGAAAAAGAGCGCGAGCGCCTTGCACCGTTGTTTGGAGCTTCACCATGAGCGTCGCAATCGTCACCGGATCCGCAGGCCTGATCGGCAGCGAGACCTGCAAGTTCCTTCATGAGAAGGGAATGGATGTGGTCGGCATCGACAACGACCTGCGCAGTTATTTCTTCGGAGCCGACAGCTCGACGGCGTGGATGCGCAAGCAGCTCGAGCAGACGCTCAAGCGCTACCGCCACGTTTCGGCCGACATTCGAGCGCAGGACACGATCGAAGGAATTTTCAAAGAGCTGGGAAAGAACGTGACGCTGGTGGTGCACACCGCGGCACAGCCGAGCCACGATTGGGCCGCGCGCGAACCGGTGACGGATTTCACCGTCAACGCCAACGGCACGCTGGTGGTGCTCGAAGCGACCCGCAAGTTCTGCCCTGATGCGGTCTTCATCTTCACTTCGACCAACAAAGTCTACGGCGATGCTCCCAATGAGCTGCCGTTGATCGAGCAAGCCACCCGGTGGGAGCTCGACCCCAAACACCGGTTTGCCCAGCACGGCATCGACGAGTCGATGAGCGTCGATCAGTCGAAGCACAGCCTCTTTGGAGCCAGCAAGCTCGCCGCCGACGTCCTCAGCCAGGAATACGGTCGCTACTTTGGAATGAAGACCGCCACGTTTCGCGGTGGGTGCCTCACTGGGCCGGCCCACTCGGGAGCCGAGCTGCACGGCTTCCTCGCCTACCTCGCCAAGTGCGTCGTCACCGGCAAGCCGTACACAATCTTCGGCTACAAAGGAAAACAGGTTCGCGACAACATCCACTCGTATGACCTGGTGAACGCGTTCTGGCACCTGTACCAGGCCCCGCGCCCGGGAGCTGTCTACAACATGGGCGGTTCGCGCCACGCGAACTGTTCGATGCTCGAGGCGATCGCTCTGTGTGAAGAGATGAGTGGGAAGAAGCTCGAATACAAGCTGTCGGACGAGGCGCGTTCGGGCGATCACATCTGGTACGTGAGTGACGTGCGCCGCTTTCAGCAGGACTACCCGAAGTGGGCCTACCGCTACGACATGCGCACCACTTTGCGCGAGATCGTCGACGCGACCGTCGAAAGGATGAAGACCTCATGAAACTCTCACTGGTCATTCCCACCCACAACGAAGAGGGAGAGATCGAGGGCACTGTCCTTGCGCTCTACGCGGCGCTGACCGCGGCGAACATTCCCCATGAGTTTCTGGTGGTGAACGACAACTCTTCAGACGGGACCGAAGCGATTCTCAAGGCCCTGCCGGCCAAGGTGCCGACGCTGCGGTACGTCAACAACCTGCCGCCCAGCGGGTATGGAATGGCGGTGCGCAAGGGGCTCGAGAACTTCGAGGGTGACGTGGTGGCGATCGTGATGGCCGACGCGTCAGATCGTCCGGAAGACGTCGTGATGTTCTACAAGATCATGCTCGAACGCCGGGTGGACTGCGTGTTTGGAACGCGGTGGTCCAATGGCGGAAGCGTGACCGACTATCCGTTGCCGAAGAAGGTGATGAACCGGCTCGCGAACACCTTCATTCAGGCGATGTTTCTCACCGGGTACAACGACGTAACCAATGCTTTCAAGATGTACCGCCGCGATGTGATTGAAGGGTTGCAACCGTTCTTGAGCAACCACTTCAACCTCACGGTCGAGCTGCCGCTGAAGGCGATGGTGCGCGGGTACACCTACTGCGTGGTGCCGAATGGGTGGATCAACCGAAAGACCGGCGTGTCGAAGCTGAAGATCAAAGAGATGGGCTCGAGGTACTTGTTCATCGTTCTGTACTGCATGATTGAAAAGTGGCTGTCGCGCGGCGACTACCACCAATCTCGAAGGCCCCCAATCAAGACAACCACTGACGCGGCACGGCTGCGCGCACTCTGACCGTCGGGCCGAAGCCGGGTCTTGCGGTGTCTGCTGTCTTTCACGCTGGGGTTGATCGAAGTTCTATTGTTCAACTTTGTATATAGATACTCGTGTACGATTCACAGTCGACATTCCCTTCTTGAGATCACCCTACCTGAGGGTCGGGCTCTCATCCTGATCAAGCAGCGACTCGGACATCGTGGCGAAGTGGCTCGAGCGTGAGTTGAATTGCGCGATCCCAACGATCGCTGAGCGCG
>JAYVCD010000112.1:0-47618 GCA_043750125.1 Archangiaceae bacterium
GGGTGTGCAAAGAGCCCAGCGGAACCGGCGGTGGCAGTGGAGTCGGCGGTGGCAGTGGAGTCGGTGGCGGCAGTGGAGTCGGTGGTGGCGGCAGTGGAGTCGGTGGTGGCGGCGGCGGTTCGGTCACGGACGGGGGCCTTACTGCCGAACAGAAGATGCTGCTGACTGCGCGCCCGTACACGATGGTCGTGCCGACGGGCTACGACGGAGGAACGGTGCCGATGGTCGTTCTGCTCCACGGCTACGGAGCGACGGGTGCGGGCCAGAATCTCTACTTCGGCTTCACCGCGCTCGCCAACAGCAAGAACTTCCTGCTGGCCACGCCCGATGGGACGTTCGACGGCACGGCTCGGCGCTTCTGGAATGCGACCGACGCGTGCTGCAACTTCGCGCCGCCCATCGTCGACGACGTGAAGTACCTGACCGCCATCCTCGATGACGCTGCGATCAAATACCGCGTCGATCCGAAGCGGGTGTACTTCGTCGGTCACTCGAACGGCGGCTTCATGTCGCACCGCATGGCGTGCGACAAATCAGAGCGGATTGCTGCGATCGCCAGCCTCGCCGGCGCCAACTGGAAGACGCTGAGCCTGTGCCAACCGACGAACCCGGTCTCAATCCTCGAGGTTCACGGCACCGCCGACATGACCATTCGCTACGACGGGGGCAACAACGGCAGCTTCGTCTACCCGGGCGCGCTCGAAACCGTCCAGGGCTGGGCCACCAAGAATGGCTGTACCGGAACGCTCACCCCCATCGCCGGCGCGCTCGACATCGACACCAACGTGGCCGGCGCTGAAGCCAAACGCGCGGGCTACACCTGCACCGCGGGAGCATCCGAGCTGTGGACGCTGGAAGGCAGCGGCCACATCCCCGGACTCAACGCCACCTGGGGCAACGAGGTCTGGAAGTTCCTCGCTGCCCACCCCAAGCCGTAGGGCTCAGTAGTTCTTCGAGTTGCGAATCGCACCGGTGTAATCGAAGAACACCGTCTTCAGCTGGGTGAAGAACATCGCGCCCTCTTCGGCCATCTCGCGCTCTCCCACGCCCGTCGATTTCCACCCGCCAAACGGCAGCTGCGCTTCGCCGCCGACGGTGGGGTTGTTGACATGCACCATTCCCACTTCGGACCGTTCGACGAACTTCATCGCGGTGTTCGCATCGCGCGTGTAGATGCTCGCCGAAAGACCGAACTCCACCGCGTTTGCCGCGTGCAGCGCTTCGTCGAAGTCACCGACTTCGACAATCGCCACCACCGGCCCGAAGACTTCTTCCTGGTGCAAGCGGTGCCCAATCTTCACCCCGGAAAAAACAGTCGGCTCGACGAAGAATCCGTTCGCCAATTCGCCCTGCTTCAGCTGGTTGCCACCGCACAGCAGCTTGGCTCCTTCCGACAACCCGTACTGGATGTAGTCGAGGTCCGTCTTCAGCTGCGCCGCATCGACGGCCGGGCCCATGTCCACGCCCGCTTCGAGCCCGTTGCCGACTTTGAGCTTTTTCGCGCCGGCGACGAGCAGCTCAGTCAGCTTCGCGGCAACTCCGCGCTGCACCACCACGCGGGAAGTCGCCGTGCAGCGCTGCCCGGTGGACCCGAAGGCCCCCTGCAGAATTCCGGTCGAAGCCAGCTCGAGGTCCGCGTCATCGAGGACCACCACCGGGTTCTTCCCCCCCATCTCCGCCGTCACCCGGATGCCGCGTTTGGCGCAGCGCTGATTGAGCGCGAGGCCGATGCCATTGCTTCCGGTGAAGCTGACCGCTTGAACGTCCTTGTGGTCGACGAGGGTATTGCCCACCGCTCCGCCCGGGCCGGTGATGAGGTTGAAGACGCCCTTGGGGAACCCGGCGTCGTGCATCACCTGCGCCATCAGCGCCGCCGTGCCCGGAGTATTCGAAGCGGGCTTGAGCACCACCGTGTTGCCCGTCACCAGCGCGGGCGCCGACTTCCAGGCGGGAATCGCGAATGGAAAATTCCAGGGCGTAATCAGCGCGACCACCCCAATCGGCTGACGCAGGGTGAACGTCAGCAGCTGTCGAGTCTCGGACGGCAACGTCTTCCCGTGGGTGCGAAAGCCCTCGCCTGAATAGAACTCGAACAGCGCGATGCCCTTGTTCACCTCACCCTTCGATTCGGCGAAGGTCTTGCCTTCTTCGCGGCACAGCATTCGCGCGATCTCGTCGACCCGGGCGCGGAACAGCTCGACGGCCTTGGCGAGAATGCGACCGCGGGCGGGGCCCGGCGTCGCAGCCCAGCCCGCGGCGGCCCCCTTTGCTGCGGCGATCGCCTCGAGCGCGTCTTTTTCTCCCGACACCGGGTACTGCCCGATCACGTCTTCCTGGTTCGCAGGATTGCGGTTGGGAGCCCAGGTTCCGGTCGATGGGGCAAGCCACTCGCCCCCGATGTAGTTGTTGTGCTTCGTGGAAGCCGATGCGTTCGCGGTCATCCGCGCTTCTTAAGCGACATCCGTCTATTTCGCTGCCCCCCGCCGCGACTGTCGGCTAGGGAGCACCGATGACCCGGGTCGCGGTGGTGAAGGAAACGGCGCAGGACGAACGGCGGGTCGCTCAGGTCCCTGATTCGGTTCAGAAATTGATCAAGCTCGGACTCACCGTCGCCATCGAGCGGGGCGCGGGCGAGGCGGCCGGCATCGATGACGCCCAGTTCGTCAAAGCCGGCGCGATCATCGAGCCCACCGCCGAGGCAACCCTGGCTGGCGCCGCGGTGGTGCTCAAGGTCCAGCGGCCCAGCGAGGAAGAGGTGCGAAAGCTTCCCGCGGGCTGTTTGCTCGTTTCATTCCTCCAGCCTTCGAGCTCGGCCGCGCTGTTCGCGCAGCTGGCCGCCGCGAAGGTCAACGCGATGGCGATGGAAAAGGTGCCCCGGACCACCCGCGCCCAGTCCGTCGACGCCCTCTCGTCGCAGGCGACAGTGGCCGGGTACAAGGCGGTGCTGCTGGGGGCCTCGCACTGCCCGCGGTTGTTCCCGATGCTCACCACCGCTGCGGGGACACTCACTCCGTCGAAGGTCTTCGTGCTCGGAGCCGGAGTTGCCGGACTGCAAGCGATTGCCACTGCCAAACGGTTGGGCGCTGTGGTGTCGGCCTTCGACGTTCGTCCGGCGGTCAAAGAGCAGGTGATGAGCCTCGGCGCGAAGTTCGTCGAGGTCGAAGGAGTCGGAAAGGAAGCAGAGACCACCGGCGGCTACGCGACCCAGCTCGCCGAAGATCAACAGCGGCGGGTGCTCGAGGCCGTCGGGAAGCAGCTGCCCGAGATGGACGTGGTGGTCACGACCGCGCAGATTCCGGGCAAGGCGGCTCCCCGGCTGATCACCGCGAAGATGACGGCGCTGATGAAACGGGGTTCGGTGATCGTCGACCTCGCCGCCGAATCGGGCGGCAACTGCGAGCTGACCCGGGCGGGACAAACCGTCGTCACCGAGCAGGGGGTCACGATTCTGGGGCCCACCAACCTCGCCGCATCGGTGCCGCTGCACGCCAGCATGATGTACGCGCGCAACTTGCTGACGCTGATGGGGCTGCTGGTGAAAGACGGCGCACTCAAGCTCGACCTCGCCGACGACATCGTCGCGGCGATGCTGGTGACCTTCGACGGAGCCGTTCGATCATGACCCACACCGCAATCGCCGAGCTGTACGTCTTCATTCTCGCGGGCTTCGTCGGCTTTCAGGTCATCACCCGCGTGCCTCCATTGCTGCACACCCCGCTGATGTCGGCGACCAACGCGATTTCCGGCATCTCGCTGGTCGGTTCGCTGGTGGTCGCAGGCAGCAATCGCAACGAGCTCGCCACCGTGCTGGGCGTCATCGCCGTCACCTGCGCCACCATCAACTGCGTCGGCGGCTTCATCATCACCGACCGGATGCTGAAGATGTTCAAGGGCCCGAAGGCTCACCTGGCCGCGGGAGAAAAGAAGTGACCCCCCAGCAAGTCATCACCGATGTCGCGTACCTGATTGCGTCGGTGCTCTTCATTCTCGGGCTGCGCAGCCTCACCAAGCCCGAGACCGCCCGGCGCGGAATGCAACTGGCGGCGATCGGGATGGTGGCCGCCGTCGCGGGCACCTTGATGCACCACGAAATCGTCAACTACGGCTGGGTGCTGGTCGGCCTGACCCTGGGGACGATCATCGGGTGGCCGCTGGGGACGAAGGTCGCGATGACCGCGATGCCTCAGCGAATCGCGATTTCCCACATGTTCGGGGCGCTCGCCGCGACGCTGGTCGGAATCGCCGAGTACTACTCGCACCTGCGCGAGGGCCTGGAAATGCCGCGCGCGATGATGGGTGCGCTCGGCTTCGAAGTCCTCTTCGGAGCGCTCACCGTCGCGGGCAGCTTCATCGCGTTCGGAAAATTGCAGGAGCTGATCTCGGGCAAACCAATCACCTTCCGGGGGCAGAACTACCTCAACCTGACCCTGTTTGCCGGCGCGCTGTGCCTGTTCGGGTTCCTGATCTACGACCCGACCCAGCAGTGGGCGTTCTTCACGCTGGTCGGTTTGTCGTTCGTGATCGGGCTTTCGATGGTGCTGCCGATTGGCGGCGCCGACATGCCGGTCGTCGTCTCGTTGCTCAACAGCTACGCAGGCCTCGCAGCTTCGGCGACCGGGTTTGCGATCGGCAACAACGTGCTGATCATCTGCGGCGCGCTCGACGGCGCGTCGGGCTTCTTGCTCTCGGTGCTGATGAGCAAGGCGATGAACCGATCATTCGGGAACGTGCTGTTCGGCGCCTTTGGGGCCGCTCCGGTGGGGGGGGCGGCGGCCCTCGCGTCGGGCGAGATGAAATCGATTTCCCCGGAAGACGCGGCGGCGACGCTGGCGTTTGCGCGCTCGGTGGTCGTGGTTCCGGGCTACGGGCTCGCGGTGGCTCAAGCGCAGCAGCTGGTGCGCGAGATGGCCGAGCAGGTTGAAAAGCGCGGCGGTGACGTGAAGTACGCGATTCACCCCGTCGCGGGTCGAATGCCGGGACACATGAACGTGCTGCTGGCCGAAGCCAACGTGCCGTACGAGAAGATGGTCGAGATGGAAGAGATCAACCCTCAGTTCGCGACGGTCGACGTGGCGATCGTGATCGGCGCGAACGACGTGGTCAACCCCGCCGCCAAGCGCGATCCGAGCAGCCCCATCTTCGGAATGCCAATCTTGAACGTGGATCTGGCGCGGCAAATCTTCGTGCTCAAGCGCGGGAAAGGCACCGGGTTCGCCGGAATCGAGAACGCGCTGTTCTTCGACGAGAAGACTTCGCTCATCTTTGGGGACGCCAAGGCCACGCTGCAAAAACTCGTCACCGAGATGAAGGCGCTCTAACTCTACCGGCAGCTGCTGATTCGGACCTTGCTGACGCCTTCGTCGATCAAACCCAACCGCCGCGCCGCCTCTTCCGAGAGGTCGATCAGTCTGTTCTGAACGAACGGACCGCGGTCGTTGATTCGCACTTCGACCGTGCGCGCGTTGCTCAGCAGCTCGACCTTCACGCAGGTGCCAAATCTCAGGGTTCGATGGGCGCCGGTCAAAGCGTTGGGATTGAAGAGCTCACCGCTGGCCGTCTTCTTTCCGGCGAACTGCTTCCCGTACCAGGACGCCAGCCCCTCACCCGAAATGTCTCCACCCGCAGACGAGCTCACCCGCGGCGCGGTGGCGCACCCCGAGAGAAAGACGACCGCCCACAGGCATCCTCGAACCTTCATGAACCGAAGACCTAGCCCACGACGCCGGTTCTGCGTCGCCTGATTCCTTCGCCAAAATGCTGCAACGCAACATAGCCGCTCTACTTGCGTCGTTTTCGCAACGACCGCTTCAGGGCATCGAGCTCGCGCTTCAAGCTCTGTACGTCGGTGACCGGTTCGGGAATGGGCGAGGGGGGCGCAGCCGACCCGCCAAACCCACGGAAGAAGCTTCCGCCTGCGAAAGGGTTGAAGGCGGAAAAAGGGTTCATCGGCGAGAACGCCTGGGCGCTCTGCTTCGCCTGCAGGTACATCTGGAGCGCCGCGGTCACATAGCGGCCCAGGAACTCGGCCAGAGCGTCATCCTCGAGGCGAATCAGCTGGTGGAGCAGGGCGCTAGGCAACAGCTGCCCGACTCTTCGGCTCTCGATGATCACCTGGGTCAGCGTGGCCTGGGTCAGATCCTGGCCGGTCTTCGCATCCATCACCGTCACATCGGTTCCGCCCTGAATGTGACCCGTCAACTCGCTGAGGGTGATGTAGCGGCTCGCCTCGGTGTCGTAGAGCCGCCGGTTTCCATATTTCTTGACGATCATTGAGCGGACCCTGCCAGAGCATTTGTTGCGTCGCAACACACCAGCTTGACAGGTTCCCGAGCCGTGGGGCATTCAGGAAGCCCCGATGTTGCATTCGCACAATGAAGTCCCAGTTAAACCCTTTCGAGCTCATGGTGCGGCGCAGCAATTTTCGCCAGTCTGGCTCTCGCTGCCGCTGATCCGAGCGCTCAGAGGAGGCCGCACCCGGGGACCTTGAGCCGCCAGGGGACTTCTCCACCACCGCCGAGCTACGACGTCTTGGCCTTTGAGCAAAGGAGCACGCGATGATTTGGGACGCCTGGAAGAAAGGGTTTGATGTCTGGGAACAGAAGACCGCCGAGATGTTCGAGACCGTGCTCAAGAACCCGAAGGTCCTCGAGCCGGCCGGCGCGATGTTGACCGCCTCGATGAAGCTCAAGGCCGCGTCCGACAAGGCGATGGCATTGTGGTGGGGCGGGTGGGGGCTGCCGACTCGCGCAGATCAAGAACGGACCCTGCATGCGCTCAATCACCTCACCAGCCGGCTGCTCGATCTCGAAGAACGGCTCAACGAAACTCAAACCCACAAGCGGCCCTGACCGCGATGGACATTACCCCCTACCTCGAGCTCAAGCCGGCCCCGCATGCCGTCTTCGACGCGCTGCCCGCCCGCAGCAGCCGGGTGCGCTTCATGCTGCCCACCCCCGAAGGCGACTGGCGGGCGGTGACCTGGGGTGCCTTCGCAAAGTTGATTCGACAGACCGCGATGTTCCTGCCCTCGGTCGGATTTCAACCCGGGGACCGGGCGGCGATCTACGCGTCGAACTGCGTCGAGTGGATGGCCGCTGCACTGGCCATTCAAGCCGCCGGTGGAGTGATGGTCCCCATCTACCCCGCGAGCACCGCCCCGCAGGCGGCCTACGTCATTGGCCACAGCGACGCGAAGGTGGTGTTCGTCGATTCCCCCGCGCTGCTCACCCGCCTCTTCGAATCGTGGAACGACTGCGCCCACGTCGCCCGCATCGTGACCCTCGGCGCGCTGCCGATGGAACCGGGCCCTTTGCTCGAGGCGCTGCGGGCCGAAGGCAAGAGTCCTCCGCCGATCAGCGAAGTCGAACGAAAGTTCGTCTCGTGGAACCGCGCCCAGTCGACCGGGGCCACCCGCGACGCAGAATCGGCAACCGAGTTCGACCAGATGCTCCGGGCCGTCTCGTTGGATCAGCCTGGAATGATGCTCTACACCTCGGGCACTTCGGGAAATCCGAAGGGAGTGCCGCTCACCCATCGCAACGTGTCGATCAACGGGCTCGACTGGATCAAGAGCAACGCGCCTTTGCTCGAGGAAGGCGATGTCGATCTGCTCTGGCTGCCGATGAGCCACATCTTCGGCTTCGGGGAAGCGTGCCTGGGCAACACCCTCGGCTTCACGTCCTACTTCGCCGACCCGGCTTCCGCGCTCGCAAAGCTGCCCGAGGTCCGTCCCTCGGTCTTCATGAGTGTGCCCGCCCTGTGGGAAAAACTCGCGGCCACAGTCCGCGCCGAGCCGTCGCCCGAAAAAAAACGTGCGGCGTTGATCGCGGCCACCGGGGGCAACTTGCGCTTCTGTCTGTCCGGAGGCGCGGGGCTCAAGCGCGAAGTCAAAGAGCTGTTCCATTCGTGCGGGCTGCTGATCATCGAAGGCTACGGCCTCACCGAGTGCAGCCCGACCCTGACCCTCAATCGCCCCGACTCGTTTCGCTTCGACGCAGTCGGGAAGCCTTTCCCCTCGGTGCAGCTGAAGCTCGCCGAAGACGGAGAAATTCTCGCCCGCGGGCCGACGGTGTTTTCCGGCTACCACAAGGACCCCGGTGCCACCCGCGACGCCTTCACCGATGACGGCTGGTTCAAGACCGGCGATGTCGGCCGCTTCACCGACGACGGCTTTCTCCAGATTGTCGATCGGAAGAAAGACATTCTCGTGACTTCGGGCGGGAAGAATGTGCCGCCGGCCAACATCGAGCTGCGTTTTCGCGATGACCCTTTCATCGCGCACGTCGTCGTCTTCGGCGAGGGTCAACGCTTCCTCGTCGCCGGGGTGTGGCTCAACAGCGCGGCGGTCGACGCCCAGCTCGACAGCCTGGGGGTGGCTCCCACCGCGCGCGCCGCCGCTGCCCGGGTGCTGGTGCAAAAGCGGGTCGACGAAGTGAACGGCCAGCTCGCCAGCTACGAGACGATCAAGAAGTTTGCGATCCTCGACGCCCCGCTGACCGTCGAAGGCGGCCTTCTCACCGCCACTTTGA
This sequence comes from Archangiaceae bacterium, assembly GCA_043750125.1. Classification (GTDB taxonomy): domain Bacteria; phylum Myxococcota; class Myxococcia; order Myxococcales; family Myxococcaceae; genus JAGSPQ01. The sequence goes on from JAYVCD010000112.1 coordinate 8,529, forward strand.
AAGTCCGCCGCAAGCAGGTCTACCAGTGCTTCGCAAAACAGCTCGAGGCGCTCTACACATGAGCCGGCTGAAGAGCCTGCTCGGGCTGATCACCCGTCCGAAGCCGAAGGTGGGGTTGACCCCCGCCGACGTGGTCTTCCGCGAGAACAAGTGGAGCCTGTTGCATTACCGGCCGCGTCCTTCGGGGCTGGCCTTCACCACCGCGGTCTTGCTGGTGCCCAGCTTGATCAACCGCCACTACGTGCTCGACCTGATGCCGGGCAAGAGCCTGGTCGAGTACCTCGTCGCCCAGGGGCACGACGTCTTCTGTCTCGACTGGGGAATTCCCGGGCCCGAAGACCGCTACCTTTCGTTCGAGGCGATCACCGACGGCTACCTGGGGCGGGCGCTGCGAAAGACGGCGGCGCTGTCTGCGGCCTCGCGGGTTCACGTGCTGGGTTACTGCATGGGCGGCACGCTGGCGGCCATTCACGCTGCGCGACATCCCGAACGGTTCGCCTCGTTCGCAGCGCTGGCTGCGCCGGTGCACTTCGCCGAAGCAGGAATGCTCTCGGGGTGGTCGCGGTCGAACGCGTTGGATCTCGACGCGATGCTCGCCGCCTGCGGCAACGTCCCCTGGCAGCTGATCCAATCGGCGTTTGGGTTGCTGCGGCCGACGATGCCCTTGTCCAAGGCGGTGATGGTCATCGACCGCGCTGAGAGCCGGGAATTTCTCGATGCGTTCGTAGCGCTCGAGACGTGGGGCAGCGACAACGTCCCCATCCCCGGACAGTTCTACCGGCGCTACCTTCAGGACCTCTACCGCGACGACGCGCTGATCAACGGGACCTTCAGCCTGGGTGGGCAGCGGGTGAACCTCTCGAGCATTTGCTGCCCGACGCTGGTGGTGACTTTCGAGAGCGACAACATCGTGCCCACCGCCTGCGCCACCCCGCTGCTCTCGCTGATTTCGTCGCGCGACAAACAGCATCTGCATCTTCCCGGCGGGCACGTCGGAGCCGTCGTTTCGATGCACGCCGCGAAGGGTTTGTGGCCCCAGCTTTCGACGTTCTGGGCGCTCCACGATGCGCCCGCCCTGCGTGCCGCCCGCTGATCCACTCAGGGGCGCCCACATCGCACCGTTTGTTGCCCTGAAATAGTTGCGAGGTGAACAGGGTCCGCAACCCCTGCCCACCACCGTCCAAACGCTTGAAAAGACTCCCCGAAGGAAGGGCGCACGCATTGCACACTCCACTCGCAATGAGCTTTTCCGGGAGAACGATGATTCGACGATTCAGCAGCCTGGTTGCAGTGGGAATGGTGCTGGCCACGACTCCCTCGCTTGCGGACATCGTCAACTTCCCCAAAGGGTCGCTGATCATTCCCGAGCAGGCCAACTTCCAGACTCCGTGCGGAAGCCTCGGGACCTACGGCCTGGTCTACCGGCTGTTGCTCGCGAACGCGCCGGGCGGCTACTTCGACCCCGTCGCCCACCCGGGTCGAACGCCGATCACCGTCTACTGGATTGTCGGCGGCAACAAGGTCTCGCCCAACCGCTGTGTTCCCACCAACAAGAGCATCCCTCCCAATGGCTCGTTGTGGAACGCGGTCGGCTCGCCCGGCTACAACGACGGGTGCGACTTCGCAGTGTCCAACGCCCTGCAGCAGCCGGTCACCCAGGTCGACTACTCGCTCAACCCCTGGACGTCAGGGACGATGGACGGAATCTTTCCGATCGTGGACCTGCCGATGCGCACCCCGAGCCTGGTGGGGAAAGATTCGGATCGGCTTCCCAGCGCCAGTCGGTTCATTCAGCTGAGCTTTACTTCTACGGTGGCCGGGACCCTCTTCGATTCCGCGTCGATGGCCCTGACCGGGACGGCCGTCGCCTCAGGAGCAACCATCAAGTTGAGTGGAACCGGAGGGGGAAACAGGAGGGACGTCAATATCCTCGACTCGACCGGCAACCAGATTGGGACCGTCAAGTCCAACTCTTCTGGGGTCTGGTCCTTGACCGTCCTGGCGCAGGACGCCAACACCCGGGTCCCCAACACGGCAGGCACCACGGTCGCCGGCAAACAAATCTGGTTCAGCGTCCTGGGACCCTCGGTCAACTACACCGGCATCAATGCTCCGGAAGCCATTCCGGCCTATACGAAAATTGCGACCCTGAATCAGTTCAACGGGTTCAGCGACATCCAGTACATGGGCGGGCCGTTCGTCATTCACCAATCCGATTCCCGGCAGGTGATCGAGTTTCTGCTCAATGGAGACGGGGCTCGGACCCTGATTCCTGTCGGCGCCTTTGGTCCCGTGCCGGCCCGCACCGTTGACGTCCTTGCCGAGTTTATCGGCGGGCGTGCTTCGAACAGCGCTCTGTCTGCGCGGCCGGGGGGGTTCTTCGATGCCTGCACTGGGCCGAAGCTGACCATCAACGGCCTGTTCTCGAGCGGCTCGAGTGCGGGGACTTCCCACTACGTCAGCATGCACCAGGCGCTCACCGCGTTTAACGCCAACGTCAGTCGGCGATTGGGCAACGCGCCCCCGAAGATTGCGCTGCTCAATCGGCAGAGCAACCTCGACTCGACGGGTGGTGCGTCGGTCTCTGGCCTCGCGATTCTCGATGCGTACCTCGGAAATGCCGGGCTCTTTCTCACCAACAGCACCTCGAACGTCGATTCGGGGGGGTGCCCTCCCAACACCCGCGAGGCCTGCACCGCCAACGGCTCGGGCGCCACCAAGAACGGTGGATTCATCTACGACAACATCGATGCCAACGGCGACCTCGTCCCGCAAGCAGGGTTGCTGAACGGGGTGCTCGGGACCAAAGACGCCTTCGGAGTCAACACCTACGGCGTGATGTGGTCCCCGCACTGGGAAACCACGCACAACGCGCTCGACGAATACCCATATCAGTCTCCCAGTGGGCTGACCGGCGCTGCTGCAATGAACAACATTGCTTCCTTTCTCAACTTACCCGGCAAGGGCTTGATGGGAGAGTGCGCGAGCATCGGCAGTTATGAAGGAACCAATTCGATCGCCAATTACGGTGGCGCCGCGACCCAATTCCAGTTCAATGGACAGGTGACCAACAACGGGCTCAGCGTCGACAACGGAAGATGGGACGGGATGAACTGTACGGATCCCAATTACCCAAACAACCTGACTGCCGCTTGCGCGAAATTGGGAATCGCGCCGGCTCTGTGTTTCAGCAATACGACGGCTGCCAAGCAGGAATGTATGGTTTGGGACAACACCATCAGTGAGTTTGCCCAGATTGGGGACTACCATTTCGTGCAGGCGGGTGGAGCGATCGACTCCTTCAAGCCGAAAGTGGGCGTTACGGCCAACTCATCCACCCGGATCCTGGCCACCACCTGGATGAACTACACCCCGGGGGCCTACCCGGCCGGCGGCGCGTGCGATCCGAATGACCCGACCTGCGACAACCACTGGAACATCTTTACCCTGGGCAGCAAAGACAACGACGCCACCAAGGGCACCATCGTGTACGTCGCGGGTCACGACTACCAGGTGTCGACGGTCGGCTCGCGCATCATCATGAACACCCTGCTCAACCTGGGTCAGCAGCCGCTCTACGCCAATCGGGCCGTCTCGAGCCCGACCATTTTCGCCGACCCCAACGGCGCCCGCGACTCGGTGGGAACGATCAAAACCGGCCTCGTTCCGCTGGCCTTCTCTGGGGTCTACAACCTCGTCTCGGGCGTCTCGAACAGCCGCTTCACCTACTCGTGGAGCGTGGGCTCGCAGTGGATTTTCCCCAAGACCACCGGCAACATCTTCGAGCGCCCCCTGGTCGATGTCGGGGCGGTCGCGAAGTTCGCCGTTGGCAGCACGAACTTCAACATCTCGGCTTTGTGGGACGCCAACGGGCAGCTGGGCGCCGTCTACGGCGGGGCGGCCGGAACCCGAAACCTCTTCACCTACCTCGGCGGCACCATCGTCGCCAACGCGGCGTACCCTCACGGGGCTCTGCAGAAGAACTGGGTGCCTGCGCCGGTGGAGCCCAACGAGGTGGACCAGATGGGCTGCGTCGACGTGCTCAGCTGGGGCAAGGTCACCGACGGCAAGCACTTGCCCTACTTCGGTCTGGTCACCGGGGCGGGCGACGGGGTCTGCGATGTCTTCGAGGCGACGCAGTTAATTCTGCCGGCGCCGTGCACGGACGGCTTCGGCGTGAACTGCCTGGCGGCGAACATGACGCTGCTCAATTCCACAGCCTCGAGAGACACGGTGAAGGGAATGCTGCAGGTCGTTCAGGGCGCCTGCTTCACCACCTCGACCCGGGCCGACAACAGCGGAAATTACGCCGTCCCGGCCACCACCGCCGCGTGCAACAGCAACTTCTTCCCGGTGAACAAGCCGCTGCTGGGCGGGGTGCTGCACTCGAGCCCGGCGATCGTCGGGGCGAGCGTCAACGTGATCGACAACGGCGCGCCGCGCCCGACGGTGCTCTACACCACCTCGGCCGATGGCCAGCTGCACGCGTTCTATGTCTCGGGAGGAGCCGGCTACACCGGCCCTTCGGGGACCTTGAGCTTCCCCAACACTTTGGCTTCCACCGTGTTCAACACCACCTGGGCCAACCCGTTCGTCATGCCTTTGCCGCTGACCGAGCTGTGGGCGTACATGCCGGCCTCGCAGCTTCCGCTGCTGTCGTCGAACAGCCAGATGGTCGACTCGGCCCCGGTGGTTCAAGACGTCTTCGCGGACTTCAACAACAGCGGCATTCGCCAGTGGCACACGGTCCTCGTCGCGACCGCAGGAAATCCATTGGGAAACCCGGGCAGCGAAGTGTTCGCGATGGACATCACCAACCCGCTCAAGCCCGCGCTGCTGTGGGACATGATGGGCACGTGGACGGGGCCGGTCGGTACCGTCACGCCGATCGCGGTGGCCAACCTTCCCGCCGCCACCTACCCCGGTGCGCTGCGCTCGGTGCAGACCGGGCGCGGTGGGTCGTACCCCGCGGCCGGTTTGAGCACGGGCAGCGTGTATGGCTACAGCACCCTGGGCGCGACCTATGGGTTGTCATTGGGAGTCACCCGCAGCGGCGTCGAGCCTTCCTTCCCGGTCTTCCTCTCGAGCAACTTCGTGCAGGACCTCGCGAACGCGCCGCTCACCAACGGAGCGCAAATCTTTTCCATCGACACGGCCACCGGTCAGATCCTCTGGCACTGGCTCCAGCCGTACGCCACGACGGGCAGCGTGCCGGGCAACCCGGTGCCGCAGCCGGTCACGTTGGTCCCCGACCGGTACGGGACGGTGAACCTCGTCTACGTCAACGACATGGAAGGCAAGACCTGGGAGCTGCCTGCGAAGACTGGAATCAACGCGTGGAACTCGTTGGGCGTGGGCGGCAGCGGAGCCATCTTCTCGACCGGCACCGCGGCTGAGCCGATCACCACTCCGCTGGCGATCGCCCGGTTGCCGCTGTTCGCCACCGCCAGCACCGGGGTGCTCAAGCCGTTCAGCCAAAAGCTGATTGCCCTCTTGGGCACCGACAACTCGCCTGATGGCTTCGTCAACCCCGATGGCCAGCTGCACGTGATGAACGTCGACCCGAGCTCGCGGCCCGCGACGGGCGTCGCCTACTCGGACATGAACCTGGTGCTCACTCCGTTTCCGATGACGTTCGCCGCGCGGCGCATCGCGGGCACCATCTCGGTGATTGGACAGACGGCCTACGTGGCCACCACCAGCAAGACGCTCAGCGACCCCCTGCTGATCGACACCGCGGCGCTGGGCGGCGTCTACGCGATTGACCTCGGCGGAATCACCAGCTCGACCATCACCACCAGCCTTCCGTACTTCAGCACCCAGGGCAGCTACGGCGGGGTGTCTGTCTATTACGAGGCGGGCGTCGGAACCCACGTGATTGCTTCCCAGGTGGACCGCCAGGCTCACACCGTCGAAGTCACCACTCCGGCCAACACTCCGAACCCGACCTTGAGGGTCAACACTCCTCAGGACGGGGTCCTCTACCGCTTCACCGGTTGGGTCCGCCGCATCCTCGAATGACCTGACCAAAAAAATCGCACCATGAACTCAGCCCAGAAATCCAAGCGCCCGCGCGTCACCGGCTTCACTCTGATTGAAGTGATGGTCGCCCTCGTCATCCTCGCGGTGGCGGTGGTCGGTTCGATGGGGGCCCTGATCGCCGCAGGCAAAGAGCTCAAGGACGGGCAGACCCGCCAGGTCCGGGGGCTGCTGGGTGATTCGAGCGCCCGACGTTGGATGCTCGCCAGCAAGCTGCCCACGTCCCCCCTGGCGGTGGCCGCCGCGCTGGCGCCGCTGGCGACCGCCTGTCCGACTCCGTGCTCCGGGCTCCCGATTGGCGCCGCGCCCTGGGCGGTCGACGCGACTCCGGTCGTCGCGGGCGATCTGTCCACCGGTGCTTATTTCCAGATTTTCCGCAACGGCGAGATCCAGCAGATCACCGCGTCGACCACCCCGATTTCTGTCGCGAACGGGACGGCGTGCAGCGCGGTGCCGACCTCGGTCTATTGCCGCGAGACGTTGATTACCCGCTCTCCGGCGCCGATCGTCACTGCGAGCAGCACCTGGAACTTGGCCTGGCCCCCTGCCGCGACCAACCTGCCGGCCGGCACCAGCATCTACACCATCTGGATTCGAGTGATGAAAGGCGGCGACACCGCCGCCAACGCCATCTACTTCACGGACTCCTTCGTTCAATGAAACGCTCTGCCCCTGCCGGCTTCTCACTGATTGAGCTGATGGTCTCGGTCGCGATCACCGCGGTGGCGATCGCCGCGACCATCTCAGTCGTCATCTCGCTGACCTCGATGACCCGCAACGCCGAGAATTACAGCGATGACGTGGGGCGCGCCCGCACCGGAGCGACGAACCTCACCCGAGCCATCGAGGGAACCGGGCTGATGACGCCCGGGGGGCTGTGGGTCAATACCGCCACCGGTCCGACGCTGATCAACACCATCTTTGGAATCGATGGCACCACCGGGGCGGGCTTTGCCGCAGGCGGAGCGGCTCCCGTCGTGACCGGGCCCGACGACCTGTGGGTCATCACTCCGGACCGCAATGCCTTTCGCGAGGGGTGCGTCGACAAGGGCGCGGGCGTCTCGCTGAACAAGACCGTGGCGACGGGCGTGCTCACCGTTCAGTGCCCGACGGCGATTGCCACTTTTGCGGTGACCGACTTTCTCGTCGCCGCCAACGCGACCACCGGCGCCCTGCTCAGTCCTCCGCTCGTCCTGGGGCTCGCAGGGACCACGGCCACCATCGGGTACGCAGAGCAGGCCGTCTCTGGCTATTCGGCCGCCCCTCCACCGGGTGAAGGGTTCACCAAGGGGGACCTGGTGTACGCGGTGAACGTCTTTCACTACGCGATTCGCAACAACCCGATGACCAGTCGGCCAGCGTTGATTCGGCACCGGGGAATGACCGGCACCGAGCCGGTGACCAAGCGACCCTTCGTCGAAGATCCGGCCTACTCCGACGAAGTCATTCAGGACTACGTCGAAGACCTCCAGGTGTCGTTCGGGCTGGAAAATCCGGGCACCGGGGCGATCACCTTCCAGCCTTCGCTCGCCCCGGCGTTCAACGCAGGAGCGCCGCTGCGCAGCGTTCGAATCAACGTGGTGGTGATGGGCAGGCAGCGGGACCTGGCGAACGATGCCACCCGGACCTTTCCCCTCACCCCGCTGACGGTCGACAACCACGTCGCGTCCACCACCGCCGATGGGTTCCGGCGGGTGCTCTTCACCCAGCGAATCGAAGTGCCCAATGCAGCTCCGGGGAATCTATGAATCGCAGCTCGAGCATTCGGCGTGGCAGCGCGTTGATGACGTCGGTGTTGCTCATCTCGGTGATGCTGGTGGTCACGGCGGGGGTCCTCTACTTCGCAGGGCAGGAGCGTCGCCGTTCGATTCAGCAGTCGCGAACCATTCCCCGAAACTATTGCGTCGAGACGGGCCTTCAAATCGCGCGCACCTATTACGGCGCCAACTACGCGAGCTGGAACACCTTCCTGGCCGCCCCCACCCAGTACAACCCGGTGGCTTCGGCCTGCAACCTGGTTCCCGCGATACCGACCGCTTCCACCTTGCCGGCCGCGACCCTGGTGGACCTCGATGGCGATGGAGCCAACGACGTCTACATCTACATTCGCGACAATTTTGATGAGCATCCGCCGGCGGTGGCCGATTGCGCCCGCGACAACGACCTGCAGGTTCTGGTCGGAGCGGTGTGCATCTCGCGAACGCTGGCTCCGCGCCGCGAGGACGGAAGCGTGAATCCGATTCTGCAGACCACCGAGGGAATCCTTCAGTATTCCCCTCCGAACAACAACTACGCGCAGGGGCGCGGCTCTGCGCTGGGAAACGCCAACACCAACTAAAGCTTCCCCCCGATGTGGTTTGTTCCGCGCGATGAAAACCCTCGCGCTTGCGTTTTTCCTGTTGGCTCGCATCGTCTTCGCCCAGGCTTCGGCCAGCGCTGAGACGGTTCCGATTTCGACCCCCACCGGCGCCAATGACACCGCGGTCTGGGTCCACCCCACCGACGTGAGCAAGAGCCTGGTCTTTGGAACGGACCAACTCGGAGGCGGCCTCTACTCCTACGCTCTGGACGGTGGGCTGCGCGAGTTTCTCAACCTCGGCACCACCCGCGCGGTGGATGTCCGCTACGGCCTCAAGCGGGGCGCGGGCTCGACCGACGTGGTGGTCGCGGTTGGGGTCAACGGTGCCTATCGGTTGCTGGCGCCGGACCCGGACGATGGGGGCCGACTCTTCTTCCTCGACGGGGCGCCGACCCAGTCGGGCTCGAGCGTCAGTGCCGCGGCGCTCTCGGTCGGGTCAGGCGACCGCAGCTTGATGATCTACGTCAGCGACTTCTCGGGAAACCTGCGGCACTACCAGGCCCGCGATGACGGCCAGGGCAAGCTGACCCCGACCTTGCTGCGCACTCTGGCCCTGGGCGCTCCCGTCGAAGGACTCGTGGCCGATGATCGTTCAGACCGGCTGTTCCTCACCCTCGCGAACCGCGGCCTGTTCGTGGTCGGGGCGGCCAACGGCTCTTCGACGACTCCGCTTCTGGTCGACAGCCTCGATGCGGGACGTCTGGCCGGAGCCAAAGGCGTGGCGCTCTATTACACTGCGGACGGGGGCGGGTACGTCATCGCGTCGGCCAGCCAGTCCAGCCGGTTTGCGGTGTACGCCCTGAGCAGTGGCTTTCCGTTCGTCACCTCGTTCAATCTGATTGCCGACGGCGGGAACAAGGGCGCGACCAATACCTCGGGAATCGACCTGGTGCCGATCTCACTCGGGCCGCCGTTCAACGCGGGCTTGTTCGTCGCCCACGACCAGAACAACGTCACCGGCCCCAACTACAAGCTCGTGAAGTGGGAAGCGATCGCCTCTTCCACCAGCCCGGCGTTGGCGGTGGATCTTCGCGTCGACCCTCGACTCGGCTTCTTCGACGCCGGGGCAGGGGACGCGGGAAAGCCAGAGGGCGGAACCCGATGCCCGCTCGACGCCGGCGCCGGCGATTCCGGATCGATGGCTGATTCCGGAACGGACTCTTGTCAGGGCACCGGGGGCGGAAGCGCCACCGCCGGCCCAGTCGGAGGCGGCGGACCCAGTGGCAGCGGCGGGGGCGTCGCGGAGCCCAAAGGCTGCAGCTGCAGCTCGGCCGCTTTGCTCTTTCCGCTCGCCGCCCTCGCCGGTTTGATCCGGCGCCGCTCGCGCGCCCGCGCTTAGTTGATGATCGTGGTGCAGGTGCAGCTGCCCGTCGCGCCGCAGGGGTTGCCCACGGTGTCGAGGCAGAAGTTTCCCACGCAGCACGGCGAGCTGGTCGAGCAGGTCTGCCCGGTGTTCGCGCAGGCGGAAACTCCGCAGGTACCCGAGGTCGAACCGCTGGGCTTGTTGCAACCCAGGCCCGAGCAGCAGTCGGCGGATGCAGTGCAAACCTGACCCAACGGAGAGCACAGCTGCGCCGGCTGGCAGATTTTTGCTCCGCCATCGGTGGTGGTGCAGATGCCAGCGCAGCACTCAGCCGAAGCTGCACAGGTCGTCCCATTCGACTTGCAGACGCCGGCGTCGACCGGAGCCCCACCGTCGGCCATCGGAATTAGCGGCAGCCGGCACGCGAAGGTGGTCGACAGCTCGCCGATCGAAGCCGCGCAGAGTGTCCCGGCGCAGCAGGCCGTGCCCGCTCCGCCGTCCGGGCCGGCACAGTTGGAACCCAGCGGCGCACAGGTCGGCACCACCGCGCAGGTCAAACCGCCGCCCCCATCGGCATTGGGCAGACACGGAGAGCCGCCGCAGCATTGATCTTTGAACTGGCACGACTGGCCCGCCCCGATGCAGCAAGGCGCCACGCCGGTGTACCCGGTGGGGCACGTGCCGCTGCCGCCACCGAAGCAGCGGGGGATGCCCGAGCTGTCGAGCTTGCAGACGTCTTTCATCCCTTCGCAGCAGTCCTGGGAGGCGTTGATTTTTCCGCCGTCGCGCAGCACCGGAGCGCCGCAGATGTTTCCCAGGCCATTGCACGACTGGCCGTTGTCGCAGCGGCTGGTGCCCGGGTCACACACGACATTGCCTTGCGCCGGAGCTCCTCCGCAGCAGGCCACCGTCGACAGACACGAGTTGCCTGTCAGGCGGCATCCGGTCGCCGGAGCACAGACGGTTGCGCCCGCTCCGAGGTCGACACAGGTGCGGGAGCAGCACCCCGTTCCTCCACTGCACGGGTTCCCGTCCTGGGTGCAGCCTCCGCCGCCGCCGCCGGTGAGCAATCGGCAGAAGCCCGAGCCGCCGTCATTGACCGAGCACGCCAGGCCGCAGCAGTCTGCGTTCTTCCCACAGAGGTCTCCGGTCGCCTGGCAGGAATACGCCGGCGCACAGAAGCCCCCCTTGCAGTTGGTCGAGCAACAGTTGGCGCCGGTGGTACAGGCCTGGCCCACCGCTTTGCAACCGGTGCCGCCGACGATCGCCGCGCACGAGGCGGTGGTTCCACCATCGGTCCCCGACCCGGTGGTCGAGCAGTTGCGGGTGCAGCACTCGGCGCCCGTAGCGCACGAAGTGCTCACGTCCTTGCACTGGGTGGCCGAACAGCTTCCTGCGGTGCAGAGGTTGGTGCAGCACTCGGTCGAAGTCAGACAGCTGTATCCGGAGGTCTTGCAGAAGCTCTGCTGGGTGCACACGCCGCTGGCGCTGCAGGAGGCTGAACAGCACTCGCCGCCCGCAGAGCACAACTGGCCCACGACCTTGCAGCCTCCGTCATTGTAGCCTCCCGCCCCTCCAATCCCGCCGCCGGTTCCTGCCATGCCGCCGCCCGTTCCTGCGGTGCCGCCGCCAGTTCCTGAGTTTCCACCTGAGCCTCCGGCGCCCCCTCCTGTACCTCCTGGGGGAGTGGGGCTGCAGTTACAGCCGGAGATCAAGGCGACCAGCAGAATGGCTGCACAGCGAAATTGGGCGCGCGTCGTCATTTGGTGTTCCCTCAGTTTGAGATTCGAATTGCTGCGGCTCTCTCGAAAAAACCGCACGCCACTTTCTGTCCGCCGGCACGGGGGAAGAAATCGCGTCGATTGTACCTGAGAATTCCTAAAGCGAATCTTTCCTACCCACCCCGACACGGGCGGTGGAGTGCGCAAAGTTCGCGCTGGGCCCCACCGAGGTCGTCCGTTAGTTTTAGCCATGCTCCGAACCCTCACTTCAGTGTGGATGTGCGCGGTGGTTCTCTTTTTTGGGGGCTGCAAAGACAAGCCAAAGCCCGAAGTGACCGAGAAGAAACGGGCCGCTCCCCTCGCTGGGCTTCCGATGGCGGCGAACATCGCTGAACAGCTTCAAGGCGAAGCTGCGGCCCGACCCAAAGAGGCCCTTCGAACAGAGACGGTGATCGAGGCGCTGGCGAAGGCCCAGATCGCCCTGACCGACAACAAGCAGTTCATCGCCCGTACGGTGCTGGCGAACTATTGCTTCGGCGGCACGACCGCCCAGGCCACCGCGGTGACGGTGTGTGAATACTCTTCGGTGGAAGCGGCGAAGGAAGGCCTCGAGCATTCGCAAAAGCAGTTCGTCGGAATTCCAAATCGAACGCTGACTCAGAACAAACAGACGGTGCTCACGCTGGTGCGCGGAATGGACACTCCCCAGACGAAGGCAGAGGCCGAGAAGGCAATCGAAGTCTTCAGCAAGTTGTGATGCGGGCAGTGCGCCTGGAAGAACTTTCCGTCGAGGCGCTCAGCGTGCCCACCGTGGATCCGTTCGTGATCGCGACCGGGCAGGTGCAGGCCACGCGCAGCGTGCTGGTGAAGGTCACGCTCTGTGACGACGCGGGGCTTCGCGGACGCGGGCTGGGAGAGGGAGCCTGTCTGCCGCCGGTGACGCGCGAAGATCAACCCGACGCGCTGTTGGCTGTGACGCGTGCCTCGCCCCGGTTGCTCAATCAGAAGTGGACGGACCTCGCCCAATTGGTGACCGCGCTCGTTCTCGAATTGCCTGACACGCCCGTCGCCCGCGCAGGAATCGAGATGGCCGTGCTCGATGCGTGGGCCCGGCTCGAAGGGCTGCCGCTGTGGCGGTTCCTCGGGGGCAGCGGAGCTCCGCCGGCGCTCGTCACCGACATGACACTGCCCATTCTTCCCCCGGCGCGAATGGTCGAGCTCGCGTTGCAGTGGCGCGCCCTGGGCTTCACCGCGTTCAAGGTGAAAGTCGGCAAGTCGATCGACGCAGATCTGCGCGTGCTGGAACAGTTGGTCCGGGCGGTCCCCGGGGTGACCTGGCGCCCCGACGCCAACGGGGGCCTCACCGTGGAAGAGGCGCTGACCTGGGCGAAGGCAGCCGCTCGGCTGGGCGCCACGCTGGAATGCTTCGAGCAGCCGTGTCGCACCGTCGCCGAGCTCAAAGAAGTAGCGGCGCAGCTCGAGGTGCCGGTGCTCGCCGACGAATCCGTGCAGTCGATGGAAGACTTCTTCGAGGTCAAAGACGCCGGCGCCGCTGACGGCGTGAACCTGAAGATCGCCAAGTCGGGCGGGCTGATGAACGCGTTCTTCATCGGGGCCGCCGCGCGCGCCTACGGAATGTCCCGAATGGTGGGGGGAATGGTCGAGACCCGCCTGGGGATGACCGCGGCGGCCCACCTCGCGGCGGCACTCGGAGGGGTCGAGTTCTGCGATCTCGATACCGCCTGGCTTCTGGCCGAAGACCCATTCGTCGGCGGCTACCAGGCCGACGGTCCCCGCTACAGCCTGCCGAATGCCCCGGGGCTGGGCGTGGCTCCCAAAGGCTGATACCCACCTGAAAAGCCGTGCCCTTGCTCAACCTCAAGACCCAGGACCTCGACGGTCTGACCGCTGCGCTGATTCCGGCGAACGCCAGCGGCGTCGCAGTGCTCAAGGTGTTCGCCTCGGTCTTCGCTCACCGGGCGCAGAGCATGGCCGATGTCCGCAAAGCGAAGCAGGTTCCCGCTGCAGTGCGCGATTGGGTTCAGGCCCACGCCGAATTGCCCTCGCTTCAAATCATCGAGCGTCGCCGGGCCGACGATGGCTTTGTGAAGTACCTGTTCGAGTCTCCCCGGGGCGGCCGGATCGAAGCGGTGCGGATTCCCATCTTCGAAGACAAGTACATCGTCTGTGTTTCCTCGCAGGTCGGCTGCGCGCTGGGGTGCGACTTCTGCATGACGGGGAAGATGGGCTTCAGCCGCAACCTCGAGGCCTGGGAAATTCTCGACCAGGTGCTGCAGATTCGCACCGAGGCCGACCGTCCAGTCCGCGGAGTGGTCTTCATGGGCATGGGCGAGCCGCTGCTCAACTACGTCGAAGCGACGAAGGCCGCGCGCGTGATGTGCCACCCGGCGGGGCTGGCCATCTCGTCGAAGAGCATCACGTTCTCGACGGCGGGCTGGGTTCCGGGCATTCGTCGGTACATCGCCGAAGAGGTTCCGTACCGGCTCGCGTTCAGCATCACGTCGGCGATTGCTGAGAAGCGGGCGCAGCTGTTGCCCGTCGAGAAGACGTGGCCGCTGGCGAGCCTGGTGGAAGAAATTCGCACCTACGCTTCGTCGCGGCGCGAGCGGGCGATGCTCGCGTACGTGATGATTTCCGGCTTCAACACCGGGCGTGAAGATGCCGAGGCGCTGGCCCGCGTTTTCGCCGGCATCCCGGTGAAGATTGATCTCATCGACGTGACGGACCCGACCGGCAAATACCAGCCTCCCGACGCTGCAGAGCTGGCGGCGTTTCGCGACTACCTCCAGGTGGTCAAAGCACCCATCGCCCGGCGGTACTCGGGCGGCAAAGACATCGGAGCGGCGTGCGGCACCCTCGATGCGTCACAGCGCGGTGGCACCCTGCTCGCGGCGATCTGAACCCTCGAGGTGACGCTCGGAGCATGGGGGGGGGACGGGGAGGCTCGCAGCTGCGCACAATCGGGCTCATGAGACGGTTCCTCGTGCTGGGCCTGTTGTCCTCGACCGCGTTGGCGTCAGTGGTCGAGCCCTTTCCGGGTGTGAAGCTGGTGCGCACCGCGCAGTCCTCGATGGTGATCGCCAGCCTGTGCACGGCCGGGGTCACGGTGCGGGCGACGAAATACGCCGAGCGGCAGGGGACTCCAGAGCAATGGGCGCAGCGAGTCGGCGCCCAGGCCGCGATCAACGCCGACTTCTTCGATTTCCCCGGCTGGACCCGGGTGGTGGGTCGTGCCCGCGGCAACGGCGAAGACTGGCCCGCCGACAAACAATTCTCCGAGGCGCGCACCTATTGGCAGTTCGGGCAGAACGTGGCGGACCTGATCCAGAACGCCAATCAGACTCCCGCTGCGCCGCCCGCGGTCACCGAGATTGTCGGCGGTCACAACATCCTGATTCGCAATGGCGTCTCGCTCGGCCCCACCTTCGATGGCGACAGCGTGATCACCACGGCGCACCGCCGCACCGCGATCGGTCTGTCCAAGGACCGCCGCACCCTGTTCCTGTTCGCAAGCAACCTGAATCTCGATGGCAACGGGCTGGTCGCACAGCTGGTCGCGCTGCAGCAGGAAGCGGGGGGCCCGACCATTGACGTAGCCACCAACGAGGACGGCGGAGGAAGCAGCCAGTTGTATGTTCAAGGGTTCGGCCAGGTGATCACCAGTGGTCGACAGGTGAACAACCACCTCGGCATCTTCGCGGGCGGCACCGGAACGCCGAACAACTGCACCAACATTGCTCCGCGTGGAAACATCGATTCCGCGGGCTGCGATGGGGTGCACGGTTGGGCGCAGGACACCAACGTGCCGACCACCGCCATCGACGCGCACGTCTATTTCGGGGGCCCCGCCGGAAGTGGCGCGACAGCAATCGCCACCCGAGCCGGAGATCGCCGGGCGGACCTGTGTGTTCCGCTGGGCAGCTGCGATCACGCCTTCACCCTCGAGGCGCCGCGTTCCCTGCTCGATGGTCAGCCACACCCGATTCACGCCTATGCGATTGATTCCGAAGGTGGGCGGAACACCGAGCTGACTGGAAGCCCGAAGAGCCTCGTCTGCGGGGAACAGCCGCCCGCGGGTCGAACGCGCCACGTCGTGAATGGAGCGGTGTTTGCGGCCTGGAAGTTTTCGATCTACCAGGACGTGCAGCCAAGGACCGAGGGCCAGCTGACTGCTTTTCAGCCGGGGCCTGATTTCTCGACGACGCCGAAGATGATTCGTGGAACGGGCACGGCGACGGTCTACGTGATGGACGAAGGCTTCAAGCGCGCGCTGGCGGACCCGCCTACCGCCGCCCGCTGGCATCTGGACCTGGCGAAAGTAATTGAGCTGCCGTTGGCCGAGGTCGACGCGCTGCCGCTCGGACCCCCGCTGCGCAGCCGCCCGTTCCTGGTGAAGGGAACGGGTCCGGCGATCTTCCTGGTGGATGACGCGCTTCCTGAATTTCTCCTCTACCCTGAGCCGCAGTTGTGGGGTGTTCCTGCCCCGGTGGCGTCAACGACGATGCCGATGCAGCCGGTCGATGGGGGCAAGCCGTCGAAAGAGCTGACCGGGGGCTGCGCTTCTGTGCCCGGAGGGTTGCTGAGTTTTGCGTTGATGCTGCTCGCCGTCCGACGCCGGCGATGATCTTCAGCACACTGCTCACGCTGGCCTTGAGTCAGTGTGGGCCGTACACCCGGACCCGGGTCATCGATGGCGATCCCCACTCGCACTGTCTGTACTGGCGCGAGAACAGCCTGATTGAATGGCACATCAATGATCAAGGCAACCCTGAGAATGCGGGCGATGCCGGGTTTGTGGCCGTCGAAAGGGCACTCGCGACCTGGCAGACCGAGCTGAGCGCATGCGGGTCGCTGGGGTTGCAGGTGGGCCCGCGCACGAGCTCTCGCCTGGCGGAATTCAACAAGACGTCGCCCTCCAATCAGAACGTCGTGCTGTGGCGCTTTCAGAATTGCGCCCAGGTCGTCAACGCAAACCACCCCTGCTGGATCCAGGGGCAATGCGGAAACCAGTTCGATTGCTGGCAACACAGCTCAGGCGCGCTGGCGATCACCACCACCAGCTTCGAGCCCACCACCGGTCGAATTCTCGACTCGGACATCGAGCTCAACGTCCCAGGCTTTCTGTTCACCACGGTCGATTACCCGGTGTGCGTCAGCCCGAACTTCAACGTCAGTTGTGTCGCCACCGACATTCAGAACGCGCTCACCCACGAGTTTGGTCATTCGCTCGGGCTGGCCCACAACTGTCAGCCTGCTTCGACCCTGAGTGCGGCGACTGCGCCCGGTGAGCTGAGCAAGCGGTCGCTGGACCTCGGCAGCAGGCAAGCCGTTTGCGACATCTACCCCAGGGGCCAACCCTCGCTCGATTGTGGAACGGACGGAGGAACAGGCGGTGGAGCCGGCGGCGGAAGTGGGGGTGGAGTCGGAGGTGGCAGCGGTGGTGGCAGCGGCGGAGTCGGTGGTGGCAGCGGTGGTGGCAGCGGTGGAGGGGGCAGTGCACCGGTCAACCGGGGGTGCGGCTGCAACAGCGGTCCCGCCGGGTGGCTTGCAATCGTTCTACTCGCCCGCGTCCGGGGGCCACGCCAGCGACGCTCAGTTCAGACCGACGCTGTGAGCCTGCTGCCTGTCTGAGCGCACCTCGACGACCCCTTGGGGTTCATGCGCCGACCGTGCTCTCACAGGTTCGAGCTCGAGCGGGGTCGACGTTGCCAAGCTCACGCCTTCGATGAAGATTGCTCTCACTGAATCGGCAGCTTCTGCAGCTCGGCGCCCAGCTGTTCGAGCTGCGCCTGACGCGGGTGTTCGGCGCGCCAGATCAGCCGGAAAAAATCGGTCAGCAGGCTCTGCGGCTTGAACAGTTGAGTCAGCCGCCCCTTCGCCAGATCTCCGCGCACGAAGTACCGCGGCAGCACGCCGACGCCGCCGCCGGTCAGGGCCTGTGCCCGCACCGCTGCAATCGTCCCCAGATGTTGCACGCGCTGAAAGCTCCACCGCTCGTCCCGGGGACGCGCATCGAGGAAGTACCGGAAGAGAGGCAAGTCGCCACTGATGTCCAGCAGTCGGTGATGGGACGCGTCTTCGGGTCGACGCAGCCGCGCAGTCCGCAGCAGCGAAGGGGCAGCGACGAAGACGTAGGACTCTTCGTGCAGCACCGTGTACTTCAAGTTCGCTTCGACGAGCCGCGCACTGCTCACCGCGCAGTCGACGGTGCCTCTGCGCAGTGCACCGAGCATCTGCGCCGTATCGGCAAAGTGCAGGTGGACCGTGCGCTGAGGTCGATGCTGCTCGAGTTTCTCGAGCGCCGGCACCAGCCAGGACAGCCCCAGCTCGAAGCGGGTCGAGAGCACCAGCTCGTAGGCAGTCTCTTCCTCCCCTTTGGGGTTGAGGCACGCGCGCGCCGCTTCGAGCGCCACTCTCGCCCGGGGCCACAGCGCCTGGCCTGCGGCAGTGAGCGCGACGTGGCGCGTGGTTCGCACGAACAGGGGGGCGGAAAGCTGCTCTTCGAGCCGCTTGATTCGATCGCTGAACGCAGCCGGAGACAGACACACCTGCGCCGACGCCGCGCGAAAGTTCAGCCGGCTCGCTGCCGCGTCGAAGCACCGCAGCGACTCGAGATCCGGTAGCGAAGGGTTCACGCTTTTCGAAGCGAATTGCGCAGAAAGGACATCAGCCGGTCTGCCACTTCTTTCGGCATTTTCGCTCGCAGCAGCGCTTTACGACACATCGGCGCGGTGTCGCGGTACTGCTTCAAGAACTCTTCGCACAAAGTGCAACCGTGAAAATGCTGGTCCAGGTGTCGCTTCACTTCGGGCGGCAGCTCGCCGTCGAGGTACTCAAGCAACTTGTCGATGGAGTCTTTGCAGTTGAACATGCAGCTTGGAAAAACCCCTTGAGTGACCCCAATAGATGCGCCTGCGGGCACTCCGTTTCAATCTGATGATTCCACGTCTTGGTAGAAAGCGTCGATGGCTGAGCGCATCGACAGCCGCGCCCGATGCAGCCGGCTCTTGACCGCCGGCACGGAATCCCCAGTGATTTCGCCGATCTCCTCATAGGACAGCCCGTCTACATCTTTGAGCAAAAAGACTTGCCGGTACTCCTCGGGCAGCGCATCGGTCGCCTGCCCAATCGCCTGCGAAAGCTCGGCATCGAGAGTCTGGCTCAGAGCGTCGCTCTTCCAGTCGGCGACCTCGTCCATCATCGAGCCGCGCTCATTGAACTGGGGCGACTCGAGGCTCGCTTCGACCTGGTTGACCACTTTGCGATGACGCAACCGCATCAGCGTCTGGTTGGCTGCAATCCGGTTGAGCCAGGCGATCAGCGCGGGCGTCGTCGTGCCCTTGAAACCCGAAAAGTTCCGCCACGCCGACAGAAAAACTTCCTGGGTAATCTCAGCGGCGTCTGCTTCCGAGCGCATCATTCGCAGGGCCAGGCCGTAGACGCGATCTCGGTGAAGCTCGACCAGCTTCTCGAACGCACTCAGCTCACCCGTCTGAGCTTGCTTGAGCAGAAGGTCTTCTTCGAGGGCCTCCACGAGGGGGCGCAGGTTGAGTGGGGAGAGCATGCGCGTCAAGCTCCACGGCTCACGAACGGGTTGCCCGCGAGCCATAAGCGGTACGGCTTGTCGGCCCACGGTCCGGAATAGTCGATTCCGACGCGAGGGCCCCGGCGAACGTCGCTCGCTTTGATTTGCCTGCCCCGCTCGAGCCACAACACCGGGCCGCTCAGGCACAGCCGGTCGTGCGCGCGGGTCAGCCCGAACGCGCGGGTCAAACGCCCCGGTCCATCGGTGCGAACGTCCAGCTTCTGCAGCGGCTCGAGCCCGCGGATCAACACCGCCGCCCCTCGGCCGGTGACGACGTTGAAGCAATGGTGCATTCCGTAGATGAAGTAGACATACGCGTGTCCGGGCGCGCCGAACAGCACCTCGGTGCGCGCGGTGCGGCCCCGGGCCGAGTGGCAGGCCAGGTCATGCGGGCCCAGGTACGCTTCGACCTCGACGATTTTGCCCCGCTGCTCGCCGTGGACCAGCACCTGCCCCAACAGCGCGCGCGCCACTTGAAGCGCCGGACGCGCGTAGAACTCAGGCGGAAGAACGTCCCTTTTTGTCTCACTTTTCACGTTCGCCCCTGCTCCGCGGATCAGCGGATCCCACGCAAGGGTCGTGCTAGTACCGCGCCGCCCTTTCATGAACCCTTCTCGCCGGCTTTCAGGTGTTTTGCTGCCACTGTTTTCGCTGCGCGCCCGCAGCGATTTCGGCATTGGCGATTTCGGCTCGGTCGAAGGGCTGTTTGCCTGGCTCGAGCTGTCGGGACAGCGGCTGTGGATGTTGCTGCCCCTGCTTCCGACGGCATGGGGAGACCCCAGCCCGTACTCCACCTGCTGCGCATTCGGTTTGAACCCGCTGTTCATCGATTTGAATCCCCTGATTGCCCGCTACGCGCTGACCCTCACCGAGCAAGAGCAGCGCCATCTGGCCGAGGCGCGGCGCTCTTCGGTGGTGCGCTACGACCTGGTGGTCCCCTTGAAGGGCGCGCTTCTCGCCCGCGCATTCGAGGCGTTCGAGAAAGAACCCGACGCCGCCTTCGAGACGTTTTGCGCCGCCAAGCACGCCTGGCTTGCCGACTACGCGTTGTTTGCCGCCCTTTCTGAAGAACAGCAGCGCCGCCCGTGGTGGGAATGGAAAGACGGGCTGGCCGAGCGCGCTCCCGAGGCGCTGCAGGCCGCGCGCACCCGGCTGAAGCGCCCGATGCGTTTCGTTCAGTGGGCCCAGTGGGTCGCCGACGCGCAGTGGCAACGGGTGCGAAAGGCAGCGGCGGCGCGCGGCGTCCTGGTGTGCGGGGACGAGCCGTTCATCATCGGACAGAACAGCTCGGACTGCTGGTGCCAGCCGAAGCTGTTGCGGCGAGACGCGCGGCTTGGAGTTCCGCCCGACGACTTCGCGGTCGATGGCCAGGACTGGGGTCTGCCGTGGTTCGACTTCGCCGCGATGGAAGAAGAGGAATACCAGTGGCTGAAATTTCGGGCAGTGCAGGCGGCGGGTTATTACGACCTGCGGCGTGTGGACCATGCGGTCGGATACTTTCGGCAATATCTGCGCGACGAGCACACTCCGCGCGGCCGCTTCGTGCCTGACGTCGAGTCCGCCCAGGCTGCGCTGGGGGAAAAAAACTTCAAGCATCTGTCGTCGGCCGCTCGGGCGCCCGAAGGTCTGCCATCGGCGATCATCGCCGAGGACCTCGGAGTGATTCCGCCCTTCGTTCGAAGCGTGCTCGATGCGCTGCAGTTGCCCGGCTA
This sequence comes from Archangiaceae bacterium, assembly GCA_043750125.1. GTDB lineage: Bacteria > Myxococcota > Myxococcia > Myxococcales > Myxococcaceae > JAGSPQ01. The sequence goes on from JAYVCD010000112.1 coordinate 29,269, forward strand.
CAAGGTGATGCGGTGGGCGCGCGAAGACGGGGTCTATGCCGACCCCCGCCAATACCCTGCCGTGTCCCTGGTCACCACCGGCACCCACGACTCGGAGACGCTGCGCGAGTGGTGGGGCATCTGCGAAAGCTGGGAACGCGAGGCGGTCTGCCGCGTCTTCCCCGAGCTCAACCCGTTTCAACCTCCGCCCGCCGAGTTCACGCCCCCGCTGCACGAGGCGCTGCTGCGGGCCGCGCTCAATTCCGGCAGCGGGTTGTGCGTGCTGCCCTGGCAGGACGTCTTCGGCGAGGCCGAGCGGGTCAATCTTCCCGGGACGGTCAGTGATGCCAACTGGACGTACCGAATCAAACCGGAAGCCGAAGACTTGAGCAGCCGCGAGGACACCGCGCGCACCGGGTCGTGGCTCAAGCAGCTCACCGTGGCTGGCGCTCGCGGCACCCCCGGGTGAAAGGCGATGCACCTCCGCACGCCCGTATGGCGGCTCATCTGCTTCGGGTTGATCGCCACCCAGCTTGGCTGCGCGGGCATGAACTCCAAGCCCGACGGGCCGATGGTGGATTCCCTTAAAATCGATGGGACGCAGGACATTCCGCCGCGGCAGCTGAAGAAGAAAATTCTCACCTCGGCCTCGAGCGTGTTCCCGGTCTGGCTGCAGTGGCTGCCGCTGGTGGGCACCGACGAGTACTTCGATGTGAATGCCTGGCAGGCCGACCTGCGCCGCATCGAGCGCTACTACCAGTCCGAGGGCTACTACCAGGCCAAGGTCCTCGACGACGATGTCGTGCCCACCAAGCCCGGCCACGTCGCGCTCGAGGTGAAGCTCAAAGAAGGCACCCCGACCAAGGTCACCGAGCTGGCGATGGTCGGGCTCGAGCAGCTGGAAAAAAATCACCGAGAGCAGGCGAGCCAGAAGCTGCCGGTGAAGGTGGGAGACATCTTCCGCGAAGCCGACTGGGCGCAGGCCAAGCAGACGATCGTCGCTCGCCTGCAGGAGCTCGGCTACGCCGAAGCCACGGTCGAAGGTGAAGCGGTGGTGGATCTCGAGAAGGGCACTGCGGCGCTCACCCTCGAAGCCACGCCTGGCATCCGGTACAAGTTTGGCGAGGTGCGCATCGCCGATGCTCCCGGCGCGCAGGTCCCTCAGAAGTGGATCGTCGAGCAGGCCGAGAACGCGATCAAAGCGGGCGACTGGTATTCCGAGTCCGCGCTCAGCGAAGCCCAGACCCTCGTTTTTCAAATGGGGGTCTTCGGAGCGGTGAAGGTCAACCGTGCCGCTCCGGACCGTGCGCAGGGAACCGTGCCGGTGGTGGTCGACGTGCGAGAGGCGCCCTTTCTCAGCGCGCGCCTGGGGCCCGGCCTTGGAGTCGACGGAATTCGCCAGGAAGTGCGGGTCGTCGGGGAATTCACCCACCGCAATTTCCTGGGGGGCCTGCGCAAGTTCTCGGTGCGCGGAAAACTCGGCTGGGCGTTCTTGCCCACCGTCTGGGACGTGGCCGGAGGAGGCGCCAACCTGCCGCCGGGCCGGGCGACGCCTCAGCAGGGGCTGGTGGCGCGGATCATCAACGAGTTCGAACAGCCTCGTTTCCTCGGCGCGCGCAACTTGACCGGAATCGTTTCGCTCGAGTTCTCGCGCGGCCTCGAGCCCGCCTACAACTTCGTCGGCAGCACGTTGAAGGCCGGCGTGATCTGGCGCCCGTTCAGCACGTTGATGATTTTCCCTTCGTACAATCTCGACGTTTATTTTCTCGGTTCGAAGATTCCGCTCGGCTCGCAGGCGCCCGAAGTGCTCTTCGGTTGCAACGAGCTGTGCATCATCAGCTACCTGGACCAGACGATCGAGTGGGACCGCCGCGACAGCAAGCTCGAGCCGAAGACCGGAACGTTTGTCGGTCTTTCCCTGCAGGAAGGGGGGCTGGGCGGGCAGTTCACCTTCCTTCGCATTCAGCCCGAGTTGCGCGGTTACATCTCTTTTGGGGAAGAGAAGACGGTGACGCTGGCCGCCAAGCTGAAGGTCGGGACCCTGTTGTCGTTCAGCCAGAACGAAGAGTCGCCGATCATCGCGCGCTTCTTTTCCGGGGGCTCTGCGATGCGCGGGTTTTCCAGTCGCCGCCTCTCGCCGTTGATTGTCGTCCCCAGGTCCAATCCTCCGCCGCTGGACCCGAGCAAGCCGATCGCCGACCAGGACCTTTCCGGAGAGACCCTTCCGTTCGGAGGGAAGGGACTGGTCGAGGCGTCGGTTGAGCTGCGATGGAACGTGTGGGGTGACCTGATGCTGGCCCTTTTCTCCGACAGCGGAATGGTCACCTGGGAATCGCTGGGGAAAAGCAAAAACCCGTTTCAATATTTCTACACCGCGGTCGGAATTGGCGCCCGCTACCGGACTCCGCTGGGCCCGATTCGCGTCGATTTCGCCGTTCGACTTCCGGTCGGTGCACCGCAACAAATCAACCCGACCGGCGACTTGAACCCCGACGCGAGGGCGATCATCTACCCGAAGAGCGGGGGCTGCTTCGGGCTGGGCAACGTGTCTGAGAATTGGGGCGGCAGCCCGGAAGGAATCTGCGCGTTCCACTTGTCGATCGGTGAGGCGTTTTAGATGACCCCGCGACGGAAGAAGATTTTGATCTGGGTCGCCGCGGGGCTGCTGCTGCTGTTGCTGTTGATTCCCACCGTCGCCTGGCTCTACCTGACGAGCGACACCGGTTCCGAGCTGATCCGAGATCGAGTCCTTGGAATGGTCAACGCCGACCTGCAGGGCAAGCTCGAAGCGAAGTCGCTGCGAACCCGCGGCGGGCTGATCGTGATCGACGGCTTGAAGCTCTTCACTCCCGAGGGCGAGCTGGTGGTCGAAATCGAGCACGCCGAGCTCGACCCGCGGCTGCTGGCTTTGGCCAAGGGTCGAATCGTGCTGTGGAGCTTGAAGGTCGACAAGCCGCGCTTCTATCTGAAGTCCGACGAGCGCGGCCTCAACCTCAATCGGGCGATCGACTCGAAAATCCAGGCCCTGCCCGGGGTGAAAAAGGAAACCAAGCTCTACGTCGACATCGGGAAGGTCGCGATCGACGAGGGCTACTTCGACTTCGCGTTCGGCCAGGACGACTACACCGTTCAGCAGATCCACATCGAGGGCAAGGCGACCATCTCGTTGCCGACGCTGAGCCTGCTGGGAGATCTGCATCTGGGCGGGCACGTCACTGCGCCGATCGTCGATGTGCTCAACATCGATGTCGCCGCCACGACCGACAAGCCGGGCGACGTGCGAATGGACCTCAACGCCCGGACTTCTGATTCCCACGTCAAGGGCCAGCTGTCGCTCGACCCGGTGAAGCTCGTCATCGCCGAGTCGGTGGCTTCGCCGATCACGCTGCGCGGCTTCGTTCCGGACTTCAAGATCAAGGTGCCGATCTCGACCCAGGGGACGGCGAGCCCTGCGGCGATTGACGTGACCGCCCAGGCGGGAAGTGCGCGCATCGCGGCGAAGGCGAGCTTTCCCAAAGGCGGGCTGCTCGAAGCGGTCGAGCTCCATGCCGAGGGCATCGACCTGGCCGAGCTGCTCGAAGGCGGCCGGCATTCCCACCTTTCCGGCGACCTGAAGGGAAAGCTGAACAACGTCGGCCTCGAGACTCTCGACGGGGCGGTGAAGGGCCAGGCCCGCTGGGACGAAGAAGGAAAAGTGCTCGCCAGCGCGGACATCGACGTGACGGCGAGCGGCGGACAAATCGAAGTGAAGCAGCTCGAGGCGAAGGTTCCCGGCGCGACGGTCAGCGTCAAGGGCCGCGGCAACAGCAAGACGCTGGCGATCAACGGCTCACTCGAGGTGACCAACCTGCACAGCGTGGCGCAGGCGATTTCCGAATTCACCGGGTCCGAAGTGCTGCCGCTGTCGGGACAGGGCTCGTTGCGTTTGGCGACCGCCGGACCGTTGCTGCACCCGGCGCTGTCGGTGCAAGGGGGCTTCAAACAGCTGGGCTACGACACCGTCGGAGTCCAGGATTTCAAGATCAACGCCCAGCTGGCCGACGTGATGCGGCCGTTGGAAGCCCAGGCCCAACTTTCGGCGGCGCGCCTGGCGATGGGTGAGACTGTGCTGGAAGGATTGAGCGCCGAGATGTCGAGCCGCGGCCGCGTGCTGACAGCAAAACTGTCGACCAGGGGCCTGGCGACGCTCGCGATGACCGTGGCGGTGGAAGGAACGTTGGACACCGACAACCGCGGGCTGGTGCTCTCGGCGCTGACCGTCGACTACCCCAAACAGCAGTGGACGCTCGAGGGTCCGGCGCACGTCGGCTGGACCGCCGAGGGAGACGTAGAGGCGCAGCCGGTCGCGCTGCAGGCCGGCGCTCAGCGCGTCGTGCTCGAGGGCAGCTTGAAGGCCTCGCAGCTGCTGGCCAGCGCGCAGCTGCAGCAACTCGATTTGTCCCAGCTGCCGCACTCGCTGATTCCTGCGTCCCTCGGGTTGGGAGGGTTCGTCAACGCCAAGGCCACCGTCCAGGGGCCAACCGCTCGGGTGCAGACCCAGGTCGAGCTGGCCTGGCACACCGGCACGCTGAAGGGGTTGAGTGGAATTACCCTCGTGGGCCGGGCGCTGCTCGCGGACTCCCGGGTCGAGGGCGCGTTGACGGCGGACACTTCGCTCGGTCAGGCGACCAGCGACTTTTCTTTTCCTCTGGGCCGAAAAGCGGGCAAGCCCCAGCCGGTGACCCTGCGGTTGTCCACCAGCGCGCTCGAGCTGTCGGGAGCGGCGATGGCTTTTGGAGGGCAGCTGCCGGTGGACGGCGCGGTGAGCCTGTCGCTCGAAGTCGAGGGGACCCTCGATCACCCCCGACCCAACATTCAGATTGAGAGCCCGAACCTGCGGGTGTGCGAGGGCCCCTGTGCTCCGAACGGAAAAGTGCTCGCCGACGTGACCCGGGTCCTCTTCGACCGGGTGGTCTTCTCTCTTCTGGGCGATGCCGAGAACCACCCCGAGCTGTTGCTGGCGGTGAATGCGTTCGGGGGCTTGAGCCAGCTGAAGTTGAAAATTCCGTTCACGTTCACCCAGCTGCTCGACGCCTACCTTCCGGCCGCTCCCCGCAGAGGCCCGACCCCGACGGCCAAGGGGATCAACTGGCTGCTGACTCCGATGGAGCTGGGCCTCGAGGCCAGCGGCATCGACCTGTTGAAGGTCGGCCCGGTGCTTCAGCTCTCAGACCCGCTGAAAGGAACGATGCACATCGCGGCGAGGGCCACCGGAAATTGGCTCCACCCGGATCTCGAGTCGACCGTCGGGGTGGTCGGCTTTCAGGGCGAAGGCAAGCAGCCGCTGGAAGTGTCCACCTCGGTGACGACCAACCGCGAAGAGAGTCGGGTCAAGCTCACCGTGCTGCGGGTGACCCGCCCGGTGCTGGTGCTGAACGGGCGCATGGGGGGGCCGCTCGAGCGGGTTCGAAATGAAGCCGAGTTGATGGAAACCGACCTGTCGATCGACGCCTCGCTGGGCCCGGTCGCGATGGCCGACCTGTTCCTTCCGGTCGAAGACGAAGCCGCGGCTCCCACCGGCAGTCTGCAGGCCCAGCTTTCCGTGAAGGGCACCGCCGCCGCGCCCAGAGGTTCGGTGCGGGGCTCGTTGCAGAATCTGAAAGTCGGCAGCGTGGCCCTCGGGCAGGCGAACCTCAGCTGGGACTACGAAGCGCACAAGCACGTCTTTTCCACGGACCTGGTCAGCGCGGGGAATCTGAACGCGCAAGGCGAGCTCGAGCTCGATGTCTCGGTTCCGGCGATTCGCAAGGGGCTGCAGCTCGCCACCGCTCCGCTGAAAGCCACGGTTCATTCGTCGAACTTCGACGTCGGATTCTTCTCGGGGATCCACCCGATGCTCCGGGTGCTGGGGGGCCTGCTCAAGCTGGACGCGAAGGTGGATGGGCAGTTGGCCAGCCCCGGTTTCGAGGGGACCATCGACTGGACCCGGGGACGCCTGGGGCTCGCCGGCTTCGGCGACTACCGCGACATTCACCTGCTGCTCGATGGCAACAACGCGGGCTACACCCTTCAAGAGCTGACCGCGAGGTCCGGCGGCGGCAACATCGAGCTGGTCGGAAAAGCGGTGCGCGAGAGCCCGGGCCATCTGAACTTGACGGGCCAGGGCTCGCTGTCGAAGTTTCCGATCATCACCGATGATCAGCTGCTCGCAGTCGCGACGGCGCGGCTTTCGCTTCAGGGCCAGGCGACCGGGCGAATGGTCGACATTCAGCAGCTGTCGATTCCCGAGGCGCACATCGAGCTGCCGGACGTGAAGCGCAAGGACCTGCAAGAGCTCGAACGGCCTGCGGACATCGTGTTGGTGCGCAACGGCATTCCGGTGAAGAAGAGGAAGAAGAAGCCCGACGCGGCGGCGGTGCAGGAGTCGCTGGAAGCGCCGCGAACCTTCCGGGTGACGGTCGATGCGCCCCGAAACCTCTGGGTGAAGAGCTCGGACGTGAACCTCGAGCTGGGACTCAGCGACAAGTTTCGAATCGAATACACCGACCGGGTGCTGATCTACGGCGAGGCCAATGTGATGCGCGGTCGGGTCGACGTGCTCGGGCGCCGCTTCGACATGCAAAAAAATTCTCAGGTGCGCTTCAACGGAATCGCCAACCAGCCCTATCTCAACATCAGTGCGATCCACGTCAATGAGCGCGAGAACGTGACGGTGTACGTGAACGTCGTCGGGAAAGGAAAAGATGCGTCGTTGAAGCTCAGCAGCCAGCCGGTGATTCCCGATTCAGAGCTGTTGATCTTGATCGCCACCGGCCGACGCACTCTGAAGCGTGGAGGCGGCAGCTCGATTTCAGGCGCCGACGCCGCCAGCGTGCTCGGCTCATTGGCGGCCTCGCAGCTGAAGACCCTGGTGGCCAAGCGGCTGCCGCTCGATGTGCTGTCGATCGAGTCGGGGGAAGCGGGGATCACCGACGCGCGATTGGAAGCAGGGGTGTACTTGTCGGACCGGGCGTACATCGGCTACCAGTTGAACCTGGGGGCAGATCGCAGCCGGGGCCAGAACTCGAATTCGCTCAAGCTCGAGTACCAGCTGTCGAAGTCGTGGAGCTTCGAGGCCTCGGCAGGAGACGCGCCGGCGGTCGGGGCCGAGCTGCTGTGGAGTCGGGACTTCTAGCGCCGGCTCTTTTTTTTCAGCGTCGTTGTTCTGGGTCCACGTCGAGCAGCACTTCGAGGTCGACCCGCTCGTGGCCGACGCCGATCTCGACCCGCACCAACTTGCTCTTGTAGCCATCCTTGCGAAGGCGCAGCTCGTAGCTTCCTGCGCTGAGCTGGGTCAGGGTGGTCGGGGTGCGCGGCTCGAGCCGTTCACCGTCCAGGTAGAGCACCGCATCGGGTGGAATCGAACGGACCGTCGCCTGGTAGGTCGGCGATTGCTCGGAAACGGCGGGCGCAAACGCAGACCGGTAGAGGAGCAACGAGACGACCGCTCCCGCCGTCAAGCCGACCAGGGCCGCAGGAAGTTGCCACCGCCTCGAGAAGGAAACCCGCTTGTCGGTCTTGAGCGTCTCGTGGTCCAGCGGTTGGGATGCGAACAGCAAATCGTCCATCGGCTGAGTGCTGTTGCCCCTCAGCCGCGGCTGCAAGGTGGCCCGCGCCAACTTCGCTTGCGCCCGGTCGGGACCAAACAGCGAGGTCAGGTAGACGTCGAGCTGCGGGGTCCCACCGGAAGCGTCGCGCACCGCGTGGGCGAGGTCGAGGGCAGTCTGGTACCGGTCGCGCGGGTGCACCGCCAGCGACCGCTGCACGACGACTTCCAACGCCGCAGAAATCTCGGGACGAAGCGCGCGCAGCGACGGCAGGTCTCCGCGCAGCAGCTTGATCACCGTCTGGGCGGGCGCGGACCCCGCGAACAGCCGTCGTCCGGCGAGCAGCTCGAACAGACACACCCCCAGCGACCAGACGTCGGCGCGGCGATCGACCGGCAACCCCCGAGACTGCTCGGGCCCCATGTAGCCTGCCTTCCCCTTGATCTCTCCGGCCAGGGTCTGGCGCAGCCTTTCCTCAGCGCGGGCAATTCCGAAATCGAGCAGCTTCACCTGGCCCCGGTAGGTGACGAACAGATTCGCAGGCGAGACGTCGCGGTGAACGATGCCCAAAGGCTTCCCGTCGGTGCCCCGCATCTGGTGGGCGTAATGGAGCGCGTCGGCGGCCGCGGCGATGATCGCGCACGCCACGTCCACCGGTACCGGGCGCTGCTGGGTCTGCGCCCGCTCGAAGATCGACGCGGCGTCTTCGCCTGGCAGATATTCCATCGCCAGGTAGTAGTCGTCGTCCTGCTTTCCCAAATCGAAGATCTGCACGATTCCCGGGTGCTCGAGCCGGGCGGCGATGCGCGCTTCGTCGAGGAACATCTTCACGAACGAATCGTCAGCCGCGAGGTGAGGCAGCACGCGCTTGATGACGCACACCTTTTCGAAACCCCCATCGCCGGTGGCCTTCGCCAGAAAGAGCTCGGCCATTCCGCCCACTGCCAGGCGGTCGAGCAGCAGGTACCGGCCGAAGAGGAGAGGAGCGGGCATCGGGCTTTCGCCCGAGAGTAATCCCAGAAATCAGCTCGGCCGTCACCGAAGCATTGCGCCCGGCCTTCGAGCCACCGGTATGCACCGCAAACCTCACCGGCTCATAGGCTGACGGCCGAGCTCAGCACTTTCTTCCTGAAGTCCTCGCGCAGCCGCAGCAAGTTGGGTTGCTTCGACCGCTTTCGGGCCTGGACGTATTCGCCATCGGGGCGCATCAGCTCGCCGTCGATCGTCTCGTCGCTGAACGTGAACTCGGTGGTCTTCTTGTAGGTCACGTTGCCTTCGCCGACCTTCTTCGTCGGGTCCTGCGCGTGGCTGGTCGCGCCCAACAGCAGGGCCGCGAGAAGGAAGAATGATCGCATTGGGGTGAAACCTCCGCGGGCAGCTTCAGCAAGCGCCGAGCCGGCGGGGTTCTCCTCTGAAGGCTTCCCACGGGCGAGCCGGGGGAAGGGTCAGGCGCACTCCAGCTGCGGCCTCGAAGCGACAGGGTCGCGTTGCAAGCGACGCGATTTCCGATCATCCCGCGAGGGCACGAGAGTTGCTCGAGCGCCCTTCATGACTGGTCCTCTTTCGTTCGCGTCTGCCCTCCCGCTGTCCGAGATTCGCTGCGCCGAGCTGACGGGGTACGACGTGCATCGAACTGTGGCGCGCAGCGACTCGGCCCTCGTCTACGTCGCGGGCAAGGTGGACCGCGCGGGAGAGAGCTTCGCCCTCAAGGTCTACGACTCGGTGTTGTGCGAGCAAACCTTCTCTTCGACCGCCGCGGCGCAAGAGCTCTGTGGCCCTTGCGTGGTGCCGCTGATCGAGTACGGCATCTGGCAAGGCAAGCCCGCGATGGTCAGCCCTTGGGTCGACGGGATCTCACTGCAAGATCTGCTCGGCGACCTGGACCAGCGCATTCCCATGGCCACCGCGCTTCGCATCGGCGGGCTGGTCTGCCGCGCCCTCGCTGAAGCCCACGCCAGCGACAGCGGGGCCCTCGTCCACGGGCGGGTCGAGCCGAGCCACGTTTTGTTGGGGCACGACGGCGCCGTTCAGCTCACCGGGTTCGGCGGGGGGCCGTCGCGATCGATCGTCTCGAGGCTCCAACCTTCCTATGTCTCGCCCGAGGTCGCGGCCGGGGAGCCGGCCGATGTGCTCTCTGACGTGTACTCGCTGGGCGCCGTCCTCTACGAGCTGACCACCGGTGAACGACCGGTGGGTGCCCGCCCCGAGCGGCCCTCGAGCCTGAGCCCGGGGGTCGACGATCGTCTCGATGCGACGATCATCGCCTGCCTCGAGCGGGACCCTGGCGAGCGCCCCTTTTCGATTCGCGCCGTCGAGCACTGCATCGATGCGTGCTTCGAGGAGCTCGAGCTGATTCCCCATCCCGAGGAGCTGGCCGGCCTGGTGAGGCTCGCCCGATGAGGCCGGCGCTCGCACTGGTGCTGTTGCTTGCCGGCTGTGCCCGGGTGGGGGGGGAAGTCCCGGTCGCCCCCGCGGGCACCGGCGCCGCCGGCGCTGCCTGCGCCCGAAATCTGGAGTGCGCTTCAGGTCAATGCGCGGCGGCCCGATGTCTGGGCGGGGCCGGAGCCGATGCCCCGTGCACCGGTGGCAGCAGCTGCGGTTCCTCGCGCTGCGTCGGGGGAAAATGCACTGCCGGAGGTGAGGGCAATTCGCTGTGTCAGACCGCGCGCGAGTGCGCCTCGGGCGTCTGTTCCACCGGGCAGTGCACCGCCTCGATGGGGGGCACCGACGCGCCCAGCAGCAGCGGCAGTTGCCTGAGGGCGGTCGGGATTCCGTGCAGCGCCGCGGGGCAGTGCACCTCGAACCGTTGTCAGCACGGAAAATGCGAGTCGCCCCAGCCCACCGGCGGCGCTTGTACCCAGGACGCCCAGTGCGGCTCGGCCCGCTGCGAAGCCAACGCCTGCGCGGGGCCGTTGCCGTCGGGGTCTGCCTGCGCCCGGCGGGCCGATTGTTCCTCGCTGCTGTGCGTCAGCGGAACCTGCGAAGCGCTGCGGGCCAACGGCCAGTCGTGCGCGTCCGCCGGAGAGTGCGCTTCGTCGAGCTGCCACAACGGAGGCTGCATCGGCGCTGACACCCTGTGCACCAGCGGCGGCGACTGCAGCAGTGGCGCGTGCGGGTCCTCGGGAATCTGCGAGCCCCCCAAACCCGTGGGCAGCGCCTGCCAGGCCAACGCCCAGTGTGGCTCGAAGGAATGTGTCGCGGGCGCCTGCGGAGCCTCTTCGACCGCGACCCCCAGCGCCCCGGTCGAAAAGCCGCTGTGCGAATCGGGCCTGTGGGAAGGGCAAAAATGCACCACCGGCGCCGACTGCACTTCGCGCCTGTGCACCAACGGAATCTGCGAAGGGCAGAAGAAGAATGGCTCGCCCTGCAGTGACGGCTATCAGTGCTCGTCTTTTCAATGCATCGAAGGAATCTGCGAAGTGCCGCGGGGCGCGGGCTCGCCCTGCACCAGTGATCGGCTCTGTTTTTCCAACTGGTGCCGCAGTGGAATCTGCGAAGCCAAGCGCCCGAACAAGGCCGCCTGCACCAACGGCAACGAGTGCTCTTCGCGGCTGTGCTGGGACGGGCTGTGCGAAGCGTTCAAGCCCGGCGGGGCGGCGTGCATCAACCCGATTCAATGCGGCTCGCAACTGTGCACGGCGGGCATTTGCGAAGGTCCCCGGCCGGTGGGCAGCGGGTGTTCCCAGGCAGCGCAGTGCAGCAGCGCGCTCTGCAAGGCGGGGGTGTGCGAGGCGCAGCGACCGACCGGCTCGGTCTGCACCCAGAGCGTGGAATGCAGCTCGGCGCTCTGCGTGAACGGGGTTTGCGTCGGCGGTCAGCCGGGGGGCGCGACGTGCCTGGCCAACGCCGAGTGTGCCTCGAGCGTGTGTCGGCTCGGAGTGTGTGAAGCGGGCAAACCCACCGGCTCGGCCTGCACCCAGCCGGGCGACTGCGCCACAAGTTTGTGTACCAACGGAGTCTGCAGCGGCGCCCACCCCAACGGCTTCTCGTGCACCCAGTTTGATCAATGCATCTCGGGAATCTGTACCACCGGAATCTGCGAAGGGCCCGGCGGCAACGACACCGGCTCGGCGTGTACCCAGAATTCCGACTGCATCAACTACAGCTGCGTCGTAGGGGTCTGCGCCGGCCTGAACTGACCTTGCTTCAGAAGCCGCTGAAGGCCAGGGCCCCGCACGGGGCCTTTGGTGTTTCAGGGCCGCCTGCAGATCCGTGGACTTTGATCCGCACTGGAGTGCGCGTGCCTTGTCTCGAGGGGTTCGCAGCGGGACCCAAAGCCGCAGAGCGACTGCGGAAATAACGGGCACGGCGGACGCAGTGGGTGGGTTCATGTCCACCCGACTTCCGCTGCTCCTCGCCGTGCCCCTGCTGGCGCTGGCCTGTCAGGAACACGAGTTCCAAACCCTCGAGCCGGTCACCTTCCGGCAGGTGAGCACCTTCAAGAAAGTGGTCGCCAAGCAGTTCAAGCCCAACATCATGTTGGCGGTCGACCGCTCGCAGTCGATGTCGTTTCCGATCGCGGCCGGCGGCGAATCGCGCTGGTTCCACCTCAAGGCCGCGATGACCGAATACCTCTCGACCCACGGGACGGTCGCGCGGATGGGGTTGATGACGTTTCCCGTCGACGACGCCTGCGGCCCGGGGGCAGTCACGGTCCCGATGTTCGAGACCAACGACAACCCGGTCGAGCTGCAGAAGCACGCCGACGAAATCAACGCCAAGCTCCAGGCCACCCAGCCCGGCGGCGTGACCCCGACGATGGAAAGCCTGCGGGCGTTGGCGAACTACGCTCCGATGCTCGGCGGCCGCGAGAGCATCGTGGTGCTCGCCACCGACGGGCTGCCCAACTGCAATCCGGGCAACCCCAACAGCTACGACGTGAACCCCGCTGCGTGCGATTGCACCTTCGCCTCGAACATGTGCGGGGGACAGTACAACCGCCTCTCGTGCCTGGACCGCAGCGGCACGGTCGCAGTGGTCAAGGAGCTGCTCGCGAAAGGCATCAAGACCGCCGTCGTCGCCTTCGGAGAAGACACCCTGTTCGGCGTCGGGCCGCAGGTGATGAACGCGATCGCCAGCGAAGGCGGCGCCCCGAGGACCTGCCCCCACGGAAACAACGCCGAGTGCGGCGCCAACAACGTCTGCGACAAGGCCACCAAGGTCTGCGAGATGCGCTTTTACGCTGCGAGCAATTCGCGCGAGCTCGCCGACGCGCTGGCCACCATCGGGTACGACCTGAGCAAGGGCGACGCGTGCGAGCAGACGCTGGAAGTCGTGCCGGCCGACGAGCGGTACTTGACGGTGCTGCTCAACGACCAGCCGCTGCCTCCGGGGCCCGACACCTGGACCTACGCCGCGGGCACGGTCACGTTTCATTCCATCCACTGTCAGAAGCTGGGCAGCTCGACGCCCGATGATCCGGTGCGCCTCGAGTTTCGCACCGTGGAGGTCCTGTGATCCTCCGCGCCTGCCTCGTCGTCGTTCTGACTCTCACTGCCTGTTCAGGAAGCACCGGGCTGGGTGACCCCTGCACCCTGGTGAAGGCAAACCCCGCCGGCGGAAAAGCGATTCCGATTCAGGAACGCGAGCTGCCGGTAGCGCGCGCCGACTACGTCACCTTCGCCTCTCCCAGCTGTGCCGAGGTCTGCGTGCGCGACGCGGATCAACCCCGCACCGGAAACAACGACGCGCTCGCCACCGGCTACTGCTCCTCGCCGTGCGCGGGCACCGGCGCTTCGTGTGGGGATCCCGCTTTTACCTGCCGTGCACTCCTGCTCGACGAGGCCACTCTTGCTGCGCTCTGCTCTTCCGACGCCGTCCCCTGCCGCTCTTTCCCCAATGGTCCGAAGACGTTCTTCTGCGTTCAGGGAGCGCGCTGAGATGCGGCCCCTGGCGCTGGCGGTGTTGCTGTCGTGCTCGGCCTTCGCTGACGTGCCCGAGCCCCTGGTCGAGCGCGGCACCTACCTGGGCGTCGGGGTGGGCCCGCACGGGTTCGTCAGTCCTCCCATCGCGCCGCAGCGGGTGATCGTCGGTTATGGGCTGAGCCTCGAAGCCCGCTACGCCCCGTGGGAAAGGCTGGCGTTCTCGGTGCTGATGATGAGCTCGGGGATGAAGGGCGGGGCCCAGGCGCAAGGCGACATTCTCGCGGTGACGCCTGCGTTCGCGGTGCGCCTGAACACCTTCGGCGTCATCGACCGCTTCGATGTGCGGCGGCTGTGGGTCTACCTGCGCGCTGGAGCCGGCTACACCCTGTTCTGGCCCCAGTCGGTGATGTCGCGCGGTGCGCCGGTCGTCTTCGCCAGCCTCGGCCTCGAGTACCGCACCCACCTTCGCCACTTCGCTCTCGGTCTCGAAGCCACTCCCATCTTCTACCCGACGCTCAATCTGTGGAGCTTCGCCGTCACTCCCAGCCTTCAGTTCGCTTTCTAAAAGGGGTCGTCCATGCGCTCGATTTTCATCGCACTGCTTGTCGCCTCGACCGCGCTCGCCGCGGAAAACCCACCCTCACCCCTCGACCCGGCCCGGGAAGAAAAAGAAGGCGAGCCCGAGACGGTGGCCGATCGCATTCGCAGCATGCAGCCCAAAGCGATCGTCAAGCGCGGTCGCTTCGCGGTGACGGCGTGGGGCAGCGCCTCGGTCAATGACCCCTTTCACACCAAGGTGGGGGGAACGCTGTCGCTCGCGTTTCACATCGAGAACAGCCTCGCGGTCAGCCTGCGCGGTGGAATCGTTCGGGTGGTGAAGGACGACGACCTTCAAGTCGCGCGGCAGAACTTCCAGGTCGGCATCGTGGCGTCCCAACCCAATTGGCTGGCGATGGGCGACATCGAGTGGACGCCGATTTACGGAAAGCTGCGGTTCAGCGATTCGATCGTTCACCTCGACGGCTACGTCGTCGGCGGCCTGGGAACCGTGGTCCACCGTTCTCCCGAGGTGGCCTTCGAAGCGGGAATCGGGCTGCGTTTCATCGCCACCCAATGGCTCGCAGTCAACCTCGCGTGGCTGAACACCTTCTACCTGGACAAGCCGGTCGGCAGCTCGACCACCCTGATTCAGAACCTGATGACCGCCAACCTCGGGGTCACGATCTTCGTGCCCTTCTCGAACCGGAGCCCGCAATGAACCGAATGCTCATGCTGTGGATCCTCGCTCTGGCGACCGGTGCCAGGGCTGACGAATCATCCGAGCCCCAAACCGCGCCGCCCGCGATTGATGCCGACCGGACCGGGCTGCTGAAGGCCCGCATTCCAGTGATCGCCGGGACCCGCTTCCTCAAGAATGACCGGCTCGAAATCACCCCCTCGGTCGCGCTCTCGTTTCGCGACGCGTTCTTCAAGAAGACCGTCGTCGGCCTCGAAGTCGGCTGGCACTTCAGCGACGCGTTGGCGTTGAGCGTGCGCGGCGCCTATTCCTTCTCGGCCCCGTCCGGAGCGATTCAGGTCTGCTCGGGCACCACCACTGGAGGATGCCAGAGCCCCGAGCGCGCCGAGCTCGCCGGCCACGCCCCCGGGGACCTCATCTTCCTCACCGGCGGCAGCCTCGAGTGGACCCCGCTGTACGGAAAGATTTCGGTGCTCGCCGAGACCTTCCGCAACTTCGAGCTCTTCGCCGACCTGGGAGGAACGCTGGTCGGCTACCGCGGAATCTCGGCCAACGCCGGCGGGGCGCTGGCCTTGACCGGCGGCGGCGAGCTCGGGCTGGGCGCGCGCTTCTTCTTCACCCGCTGGCTCGCGCTGCGGCTGGAAATCAAAGACCTCGTCTACCCCGAGCAGGTCGAGGTCGGCACGGTGAGCTCCCCGCGGGTGCGCCAGCAATTCTTCGGTCAGCTCGGACTTTCCATTTTTCTTCCCTCTTCCCGCTCGGACGGCTGACCCATGACTTCCGCCCTCTTCCTTGCCTTGTCCCTGGCTGCCTCTCCCGCCGAGCTGTTCAAAGACGGCGACTACCCGCAGGCGGCGCTCGCCGCAGCCGAGCTGCAGCAAGACCTCGCTTCCGGGCTCGATGCGCAGCTGGTCCTCGGCAAATCGCTGTACCGGCTGGGTCTGCTCCACTCGTCGCTGGCCGTCTTCTCGAAGGTGCTCGTCAACGCGCCGCGCACGAAGCACGCGACCAAGGCGCTCGAGTGGATGCTCTTCATCAGCCGGAAGACGCCGAACAAGGACCTGGTCCTCGACGAGATTGCGCGCAACGCAGGGTCCGAGCTGCCCGAGCGCTACCGCACTGAAATCCAGGTGCTGCTCGCGCGTCACCACTACGCGTACGGGCTCTCGTTGGACGAAGCGGGCCACAACGCGGAAGGCGCCGCGAGCTTTGCCGAGGTGAAGCGGTTGGCGCGGCTGATTCCCCGCGGCGACCCGTTCTACGCCAGCGGCAAGTACCTCGAAGGGCTGACCGAGTTTCGGGACAACAAGGTGCCTGAGTCGGCGGCCGCGCTCAAAGAAGTGCTGCGCTCTACCGACGACACCGCCTTGCGAGAGCTGACCTTCATGCAGCTGGGCCGCGCCGCCTACGGAGCCCGGCAAGAGCGTCACGCCGTCGCCTGGTACGGAAAGGTGCAGCGCGGGGGGCCGCAATGGTTGGACTCGTTGTTCGAATCATCGTGGGCCTCGTACCGAATGGGCAATGACGAGCAGGCGCTGGGAAACCTGGTCACCTTGTCCTCGCCGCACTTCAAGAACGAGTACTACCCGGAGGCCTTCATCATGCGGGGCGTCATCTACTTCGAAAATTGCCGCTACCCCGAAGCGCGCGCGGTGGTCGACGAGCTCACCCGGGTTTACCAGCCGGTCCTGAACAAGCTCGACGCGCTGCTGAAGACCAGCGCCGAAGGCGGGGACTTCTATGACCAGCTCGATGAGATGGGCGGGGCCTCTTCCTCGCCTACCGCCGTGACCGAGGACGTGAAGCGGCTGATCGGCTCGGTGAAGGAAGTCGAGGCCGAGCTCGACGCGATTTCGGGCACCGCGCCCGCGTTTTCCCAGTCGGGGCTGGCGCAGACCCTGGCAGAAGATTTGAAGCAGCGGCGGCTCGACCTGCGCAAGAAGGCAGGCACGCTCGCCCGGCGCTCGTTCGCCTCGCAGTCCGAAGACTTGAAGCGCCTCTTCGTCGACGGGCTGCGCATCAAGTTCGACGTGAAGTCGCTCGAGAAGGACCTGCTCGAGGCGAAGCTCAACGGGAAGAACAAGGGCGCGAAGCTCGTCGACTACGACTTCCCGATGGAAGCAGGGGAAGACGAAGAATACTGGCCGCTCAACGACGAGTACTGGCGCGACGAGCTGGGTACCTACCTCTACACGCTGACCAAGGGCTGCGCCGAACACCGCACCAGCGTTCCGGTCGCGCAAAGGGCCTCGCGCTGAGTCCTCTCAGTTATGGTGCCGGGGCTTTGACGACCGACCGCCCCCTCACCGATGTTCTCGCTCCGTCTTCGGTTCAGCCGATGCGGTTGAAGTTGCAGATCGTCTCGGGTCCGGACTTCGGAAACGAATTCGTCCTCGGTCCCGGGACCCATCGAATCGGGAAGGAAGAGGAAAACGACCTGGTGCTGCACGACAGCGCCGTCTCGCGCCTGCACCTCACCGCCCAGGTGTTGCCCTCGGGGGTGAGGTTCACCGACAACCAATCGACCAACGGGTCCTTCTGCGACGGAATGCGGTTCACCACCCTCGAGGTCGGGCCCCACGCCACCATTCGCATCGGGAACACCGTGTTGCGCGTCGTCCCCACCGACATTCAGCGGCCGGCCCTTCCCCCTTCGAAGTCAGACCATTTCGGCAACCTGTCGGGCGAAAGCCTGGTGATGCGGCACTTGTTTGCGCTGCTCGAGCGGGTCGCTCCCACCGACATGAACGTCCTGTTGTTGGGCGAGACCGGCACCGGGAAGGACGTTTGCGCCCGCGCGATTCACGACCAGAGCCCCCGGGCGAAGGCACCGTTCGTGGTCTGCGACCTGGCTGCGATTTCAGCAGAGCTGGTCGAAGCCGAGCTTTTGGGCCACGTGAAGGGCGCCTTCACCGGAGCGTCCAGCGATCGCGCCGGCCCCTTCGAGCGCGCCAACCACGGGACCATCTTCCTCGACGAGCTGGGCGAGCTGCCGCTGGACCTGCAGCCCCGACTGCTGCGGGTGCTCGAGAGCCGCGAAGTCCAGCGGGTCGGGGGAACGTCTTCGGCGAAGGTCGATGTCCGGGTGATTGCCGCGACCCAGCGCGATCTGGGGCAGATGATGCGCGAGGGAAAGTTTCGCGAAGATCTCTACTTTCGGCTCGCGGTGACCACCGTTACCCTGCCCCCGTTGCGAGATCGCTGGGAAGACATTCCCCTGCTGATGCAGCAGATCGCCCAGAAGTCGGGCAAGCCCCTGGTCGAGTTTGCCCCCGAGACGCGCGCCTTGCTCTGTGACTACCGCTGGCCCGGAAACGTGCGAGAGCTGCGCAACGTGGTCGAGCGCGCCTTGAGCGTCGACGCGGTGCCGCAGGTTCCTGCCGAAAATGACAGCGGGGTTCCGACCGAGGCCCGCGGCACCGGCTTCCATCAAGCCAAGGAACGGCTGGTGATGGCGTTCGAGCGGGACTTCGTCGCCACGCTGTTGAAGAAGTGCGATGGGAACGTCGCGCTGGCCGCTCGCACCGCCGGAATCGATCGCGCCTACCTGCACCGGCTGATCAAGAAGCAGCGCAAGGGCGAATCGCTGCCCGACTGACCCTCCGGCTAGCCCGACCTTCGCAGACTTCGGCGGTTGAGCGGGGTCAGCGATGGTGCTTTCACGAGGGAGGGCCTTGTGCGGGAAGATCGCGCAATGGTAGTTGA
>JAYVCD010000113.1:0-2837 GCA_043750125.1 Archangiaceae bacterium
CTTCAGCTCGCCCTTGCGACCAATGACTTCGCACAGGCGTACGCCGCAGCCGTCGGGTTGGCCTACGTCGATGGGGTCGACAGCCCAAGGGTCCAGGCCGGCGAAGCGTGGGTTGTCCTGGCGAAGGACCTGATCGAGCCGGCCTCGCTGAAGCAGACCAACGAGGCGCTGCGGGTGAGCAACGTGGAAGGCCTCATTCAGGTGAAGACCCAACGGCCTGCCGAGGCCGCGAAGACCTTCGCAGACCTCGCAGCCCAGCTCGAGGCGATCGGGCAGCAGCACACGATGAACTATGCGCGCGTGCTCCAAAACGCGAACGGGCCGCTGCGCGAGATCGGCCAGGCAGGCAAGGCGCTCGAGCTCTCGAAGCAGTCGCTGAAGATCATGGAAGAGGTGCTCTCTCCCAACCACCCCGATGTGGCGGCGGCACTCAACAACATCGGCAGCGCGCTGGCCGACATCAAGCAATACGACGAAGCCGAGCCCTACTACCGATCTTGCATCGCGCTGCGCACGCGGTTGTACGGGCCCGACGCGCTGGTGCTCGCCACCCCCTTCTACAACCTCGGCGAGCTCGCCTATCGACGGGGAGATGGCGCGGCTTCCCTTCGTGATTACGGCGCGTCTCGAGCCCTGGTCGAGAAGGCCAGAGGACCTGACGACGACGACGTCTTCGATTCGCGCATGGGCGAGGGCCTGGCGCTCGGGCTGCTCGGGCGGTTCCCCGAGTCACTGGCGACGCTGGAAGCGGTGCTCCCGGAGCTTCAAAAGCGCGCGCTTCCCCCCTGGAATGTCGCTCAGGCAAAGCTCGGCATCGCTGCGTCCCTGCGGGCCCTCCACCGCGACGAGCCCAGGGTGGCGGCGCTCGCGCTCGAGGTTTCCAGGCTCGAGGGCGAGCGTCACGCCGAACAGCGGGAACAGGCGGCGGCCTTGCTTGGACACCGGTGATCGATTCCACGAAGCGCCGCGCTACACCGCTGAGCTGAAAAAAACCTACCCGTCGAGCATCACGTCGATCGCGCCGGGCGCGGCGAGCGTCTCGAACGCCCAGTCTGCGCCGGCTTCTTTCAGCTGCTCGATCGTGAACCCGCCGGTCGCGACGCCCATGCACTGAGCTTCAATCGCGTGCGCGGCGGCAACGTCGTGCGGGGTGTCGCCGATGACCACGACCCGCGCTTCGCTCCAAGGAACGCGAAGCTGCTTCACGCCGCGCTGCGCTCCTCGGCGAATCAGCTCGGGGCGCAGCTCGTGGTCGTCTCCGAACCCGCCGAAGCCGAAGCTCTCGAAGAGCCCGACGCGCTGAAGCTTGATCTTCGCGCCGTCTTTCACGTTGCCGGTGCCGAGGCCAATTGCCGCGCCCATCTTCTTGCCGGCCGCGATCGCCTCGAGCATTCCGGGGTGAACGACGTATTTCTCGGCTTCGATCTTGGGCACTTCGAGGGCAAGGAACTCGAGGTACTTGGCGATCAAGACCGCGATCGCCGCGTCGGTGGGAGGCTGGCCGATGAGCTCGAGCCCCTGCCGAACGATCGCGCGGTCCGTCATCCCAGCGAGGCGAAAGCTTTTGATCGCATCCTCCCGCTGGTGAAGCTCGGCGAAGGCAAGCTCCAGGGCTCTTCGCCCCGCGCCTCCGGTCGAGATCAGTGTTCCATCAATGTCAAAAAGCAAAACCGTGGGGATTTTCAACTCGTAGCCTCCAAGATGCGCTGTTGTCCTCTCGCCGCCCACTCCGCCTCAATTTCCAGTCCTACCGATCTGCGTCCCAACCGCGCCGCCGCCAGCGGAATCGACCCACTGCCGGCGAAGGGATCCATCACCAGGCGATCGGGGCGACTCCAGCAACGAATCAAAGGCTCGAGCACCCCGAACGGCTTGTGGCTGGGGTGTGCGCCCCATTTCAACCCCTCGGCGTCGTCGTCGTAGCCGGCGACCACCGCCCAGGGAATCGCCGGATCTTCGACCTGCGGCAGCGGCGCTGAATCTTGCGTCAGCACCAGGGCCACCTCGACCACCCGCAGGGTCTGTTCGCCCGAATTTCCCTCGCGGGTGCGCTTGCCCCAGACGTACTCGCCTCGCAAGACGACCCAGCCCAGCTCGGCCGCCACGGTGATGATCGGCTGCTTCCCGAGGAAGTTGGTCCACACCACCATCGGGGCGCCGGTCGCCAGAAACTTCGCGCCCGCCTTCATCCACTCGGCGGTGAACGCGCGGTACTCGCGCACGTCTTCGAAGCGCTGCAGCGGGCCGCGCTCGATCTTCCGTTCCTTCTTGTCGCGCAGGTCGCCGCCCTTCCGGCGCCGGGTGAGAATGCAATACGGAGGGTCGGTGATCAGTGCGTTGGCCTTCTCGCCGAGCAACGCCCGCTCCCAGTCGGAGGCTTTTGTCGCGTCGCCGTGGAGGATCTTGGCCGACATCTACCTTCGCTGAGCCGCCGCATCGGGGTGCTTGATGATGAAGTCATCAAACGAGCCCCCGAAATCGATCACTTCCTTGCCCTTTCGCGGCGCCCAGATGCGGGTGCCTACTTCTCGAATCAATTCCTGGTCGTGGGTCACGACGATCACCGTGCCCTCGAACCGCTGCAGCCCTTCGGCGAGCGCGACGATCGACTCGAGGTCGAGGTGGTTGGTCGGCTCGTCGAGCACCAGCACGTTGTCTTTGCGCATCATCAGCTGGCACAGCAACACCCGCACCGTCTCGCCGCCCGAGAGGGTGTCCGTCGGCTTCATCCGCTCTTCGCCCGAGAACAGCATTCGACCCATCAGGCCGCTGATCTCTTCGTTGTAGAGCTTCGAGTCGAGGTCCCGCAGGTAGTTGTAGGCGGTGGTGCCCTTCTT
>JAYVCD010000114.1:0-17832 GCA_043750125.1 Archangiaceae bacterium
CTCCTCATCGTTCAAGACTTGTCGTTGTCCTACGGCAAGAAGGCACTCTTCGAGCACACCAGCTTCACCATCGGTCCAACCGATCGGATCGGGCTGGTCGGCGCGAATGGAACCGGCAAGTCGACGCTGCTGAAGATCCTCGTCGGACAGGTGACCGCCGACAGCGGAACGCTGACCTGGCGAAGGCGGGCCCGCTGGGGCTACCTGCCGCAAGATCTTTCCGCGCTGCCCGAAGGCTCGCTGGTCGACTCGGTGCTCTCGACCGTGCCCGGCCGCGACACCCTCGAAGAGCGGCTGCGGGTGACCGAGGCCGCGCTGTCCGAGTCGAAACTGGAAGCCGAGCAACTCGAGCTGGCGCAGACGCTGGCCGAGCTGCACGAAGAGGCCGACCACTTCGAAGAGCACTACGGCCGGCACCGCGCCGAAGCGATTCTCGATGGGCTGGGCTTCAAGCAGGAACAGTTTGGCCGGCCGACCGACACCTTCAGTGGCGGCTGGAGAATGCGGGCCGCGCTCGCCGGGCTGCTGTTGCAGGATCCAGATCTGCTGCTGCTCGACGAGCCCACCAACCACCTGGACCTTCCGACCCTGGCCTGGTTCGACGCCTTCTTGCGCCGTTCGCGCAAATCGCTGGTTTTGATCAGCCACGATCGCGGGTTCTTGAACCGGCAGATCAACCGGGTGCTCTCTCTAGAGATGGAAGGCCTCAAGTCCTGGGTCGGCAACTACGACGACTACCGTCGCTTGCGTGCCCAGGAATTCGAGCAACTGCTCGCTCAGGCCGAGCGCCAGGCCGGGCGCCGCGCCGAAATGGAAGAATTCATCAACCGCTTCCGGGCCAAGGCGAGCAAGGCGCGCCAGGTGCAAAGCCGAATCAAGTTGCTCGAAAAGCAGGAAGTGGTGAAGGTCAACGAAGAGCGGAAGACCGTCGGGTTCCACTTTCCCGAAGTGGCGCGGTCGGGCCGTGAGGTGGCGACCTTCAAGGGGGTGCGCAAGGCCTTTGGCGAGAACCTGATCTACGACGGGCTGAACGCCACGCTGCTTCGGGGCGAACGGGTCGCGGTGGTGGGGGTCAACGGGGCAGGGAAGACCACGCTGTTGAAGATCCTCGCCAGTGAGCTGCAGCCCGACGCAGGCTCGGTGACCCTCGGGCACGGAGTGGTGCTCGGCTACTACGCCCAGCACCACGGCGAGACGTTGGACAAGCAGTCGACCATCATCGAAGAGATGATGGCCCTGGTCCCTGACAAGCCCCAGAGCTTCGTTCGCGCGACGCTGGGCGCGTTCCTCTTCACCGGCGACGACGTAGACAAGAAGATCGGGGTGCTCTCGGGCGGTGAGCGCGCGCGGGTGGCTCTGGCCAAGCTGCTGTTGAAGCCTGCCAACCTGCTGGTGATGGACGAGCCGACCAACCACCTGGACCTCGACTCCTCTGAGGCGCTGATCGAGGCTCTCGAAGGGTATGGAGGGACGCTGATCTTCGTCTCGCACAACCACAGCTTCCTCAACGCGCTGGCCACCCAGGTGTGGGACGTGCGCGATCACACCCTGGTGCCGTACCCGGGGAACCTCGAGGAATACCTGCACCACCTCGACCTCACGGCCGCGGGGCAAAGCGTCGCGGCCGGCGCTGAGGAATCGACGAGGGGACCGTCGGAAAAAGATCGCAAGCGGCAGGAAGCGCAGGCCCGCCAGGCAAAGAGCTCGAAGACCGGGCCGCTGAAAAAAGAGGTGGGTGAGATCGAAGCCCGGATCGCCGGCCTCGAGGCTGAGCAGAAACAACGTGAGGCGCAGCTGGTCGACCCCGCCTTTTCCGCAGACTTCGCCCGTTCGCGCCCGGTGATGGATGCGCATCGCGCCGCGGCCGAAGAGCTCGAAGAGCGCTACGCTCGCTGGGAAGAGGTCCAACGTCAGCTCTCGGAGATTGGATGAAACGGCTCGGACTCTTGCTGTCTTGGCTGCTGGCCCTCGGGTGTGGGGCCCGCCCGAGCGGACCTGCCCCGGGCCAGACCTACTTCTGGCAGGTGCTGAACTCTGAGGTCGGCTTCGGAACCTGCTCGGACGACGCGCTGTTTCGAGCCCAGCTGATGCCGCTGAAATTCGAGCCCAACACCTTCGTGACCTACAAGGTCGAGCCCGACGGCAAGACTGCGGTCAGTCAGACGTGCGCCCGGGTCGACCCGTCCACCTGCAAGCCGAGCGAGACGAAGATCGTCTTCACCGTGGCAAACCCAGAGTTGATTTTTTCGAGCCAGAGCAAGACGGCGTTCGGAACCGGCGGCTGTCAGTTGTTGGACACCACCACCTGGACCCTCACCGACAAGAACCCGATCGGGACGCTCGAGATTGCCCACGTGTTTTCGCTGGTCGACAATCCCACCGAGTGTGCGCGGGCCGAGGCGCAATTCAAGCAACAGTCGCCGAACATGCTGGGCCTCGAAGGGTGCGTGGTGACATTCAAAGTCGGGCTGTCCCTCGAGTAGGAACAAGCACCCCACTTCACGCGGGCAGCAGGACGACCTTGATGATCTCGCGCGGGCTGCCCAACCGAATCGGAGGGCCGACGAAGCCGCAGCCCCGACTGACGAACAGCTGAGAGTTTCCTTCGCGCGACAACCCCACCGCGCGCGGGCCCCAGATCAAAGCCGCGATTCCCGTTGCGGGAAACGTCTGGCCCCCGTGGGTGTGACCGGACAACTGCAGCCCGATGCCCAGCCTCACCCCATCGTCAAACCCTCCCGGCTGATGCGACATCAGCACCGAGGCCCGGGTGGGGTCTCGTCCCCGCGCAGCCACGTCGGGGTCGTACCCTGCGGGGTTCTGACGGGAAGCGTAGTCCTCGACCCCGAGCAGATCGAACGAGCCGCCCGCATCACCGATGACGACCTTCTCGTTCTTCAGCACCTTGATCCCCAGGCCGGTCAGGTGCCGCGCCCAGGTATCCCAGCCCGAGTAGTAGTCGTGGTTACCCGAGCAAAAGTAGGTGCCCATGCGCGACTGCAGCCCCGTCAGCCGGCCGACGAAACCGCCCACTTCAGCGGGGGAGCCGTCGACCAGGTCTCCGGTAATCGCCACCAGGTCGGGCTTGAAGCCGTTGGTCCGCAAGACCAGGTCATCGACGTACTTCTGCTGAAGAATGGATCCGATGTGCAGATCGGACAGCTGCGCGATGGTGAAGCCTTCGAGGGTCTTCGGAAGGCCGGCCAGCCGCACCGTCACTTCGTGAATCCGGGCCGGCTCGTACGCGCGGTAGACGCCCCAGCCTGCCAGCGCGCCCCCGGACACGAGCGAGCTGCCGGCCACCGCGCGCGCGAGAAATGCTCTGCGTTCCGGGTTGACCGGCCCGGGATCTTTCCGACGCATTCCGATCGCCCACCGAACCAGGTCCACCACCACCACCGAGAGCAGCGTGTAGAGCACCAGCGCGATGCACAGCCCGAGGCAGATGGCGATCCAGTGGCTCATTCCCGCGCCGCGAAACACGGTGCGTCCCAGCATCGCGCCGCCGGCGAGAGTGAAGAGCAGTGCGGCTCCGGCGAAGCGCAAACCCCGATGGGCGGTCAGATCGCGGACCAGCCGTCGGTAGAGGTACGCGACGGCGAAACCCCAGATCAGCAGGAACAGGGTGAAGAATAGAATCCGGACAGGAAGAGCCATCAGGGGAACGGGTCTCTAACCAGTCATGAGGTCGACCACAACCCGAAGTCCCGGGGGAACGGGTCACCCGCGCTTGCGAAAGTCGTCTTCGAGCGTGGGGTCGCCGAGCAGATCTTCGACCGGGCGATCTCCGACGATGTGTTGCTCGACCACCCGGCTCATCTTCTCGGCGGTCATCTTCCAGTAATACGTCTCGCCCGGTTGATAGTTGAGCTGGAAGTCGTCGCTCGCGAAGGGGTCGACCGGCTTGCCCAGGTCTTCGCGAATCACCACGTTCGGGCCCAGGTGGCACAGCCCGTAACAGCCGCCCCGGAACACTTCGCATCGGGGCAGCGCTCCTGCCGCCTTCACCGCCGCCCGGGCGTGAGCGAAGACCGCGTCGGACCCGTTGTCCTTGCAGTCGGCGCCTTTGCAGACAGAGAGGCGATATTTCTTCACGTTAAAGAAAGCTTAGGCCCCCGGGTCTAAGCCGTCACTTTCTGGGGTCGCCCGCGGGCGGCGAGGTATGCGGGGACCGCGACGCCCAGGACGAGCCCAAACGCGATCGCTCCGATCAGGTCCACGGCCTGGTTGAAGCTCGAAGGCGCGATCGCGACCTGCAGCGTCGCAGAGAAGTCGAAGCCCTTGCCGTCCTTGAAGTGCCGAAGCGCGGTCAGCGCCGCCGAGGCGCACAGACCCAGCCCGACACTGACCAGCAGGGTCAGCGCCGCCCAGAAAGCCAGCACGGCTCGACTCCACGGCAGACCGCGCGGCAGCAGCACCGACTCTTCGCCTGAGAGATCGACCAGCTCTTTTTTTCCCCACGGAGCAAAACGCTGGAGCATCAGCAGCCCCGGAATGACGCACGGCACGGTGAAGATGAAGAAGTCTCTCCACCCGAGGGCGACGGCGAGCGCACCCGCGGGCGGTCCCGAAAAACTGCGAGCGAGCGCGAACAGGCTCGAGAACAGCGCGAACTGGGTCGCCGAAAAGCGTTTGCTGGTCAGACGAATCAGCAGCACCCCAAAAGCCCCCGCACACATTCCGGTGACGGACGCCTCGACCGCGATCGCGCTCAACATCAGGACGAAGTTTTTCGGTACCGCGGCCAGCAGCGCGTAGCTGAGGTTCGAGATGCCCTGGAGAATTCCGAACAGCCACAGCGCCCGGGCGACGCCAATGCGCTGGGTCACCAGCCCGCCCAGGAAAGTGCCTCCCACCGTGGCGAACAACCCGACCGTGCCGCTCGCGACACCTACGTCCATCAGGCTGTAGCCATGCTCGACGAGGAACGGCCGAATCAGCGCCTGCGCGAGATTGTCCGAGAGGTTGTACAGCAGCACGAAGCCCAACAACTCGAGCGCCCGCGGCCGGGCGAGGAACCCGACGAACGGATCCCACACCGCCGCCACCAGGCTCTTCGGCGGCGAGGTCGGGACGTGGGGCTCGGGGGCGAAGATCGTCACCGGAATGTTCAAGGCGGCGATGAGGGCCAACAGCCCGAGCGTGAACGGCCAGCCGGTGACGATCACGTGCCCGGGCATCACCGCCAGGGGCACCACCGCCATCGAGATCGCCATCGTCCCCGCGATCCACATTGCCACCCGATAGAAAGCAGTGCGCGCGCCTACCGCCGGCCCGTGCTCGCTGGGCTCGAGGACCTCGACCGCGTAGCTGTCGATCGCGATGTCCTGAGACGCCGAGACGAACGCGATCGCGATCGCGATCGCGGCAATCACCCCCACATCCGGGCTCTTCGCCTGCGTGGCAAGCACCGCGATCAACCCCGCGAGCCCGACCTGCATCAGCACGATCCACCCCCGCCGTCGGCCCAGCAGCGGAGGCACGTAGCGATCCATCAGCGGGGCCCAGAGGAACTTGAAGGTCCACGGCGCCTGCGCCAGCGTCACCAGCGCAATGGTCTTGATGTCGAAGCCTTCGACCTTGAGCCAGGTCGGAATCGCGATCCACACCAGGCCCAGCGGAAGCCCTGAGCTGAACGAGAGCAGCGAGAGCGCTCCGACTCGCCAACTGGTGAAGGCGAAGAGCAGGCCTTGGGGCTTCGGCTCAGAAGGTTTGGCAGTCACGATTTCCCGTTCATTCCTGGGTGGGATGAACGGGCCAGACTCACTTGAGGAACCTGGTGACAGCCACCGGGTGGCTCTTGTCGACTTCGATGCGGGGGCCGGTTCCGAGCTTCAGCGCGACCAGGCCTTCGCCGATTCGGGTGTGGGCTTCTTTGTGAATGTGATCCGGCTCTTCGGACGAGCCGCGCTTGAACCAGGGATCAGAAGGGTGGGTGACCGGCGGTCCCTTGAGCAGCTTCGGAATGTCGTACACGAAGCCCTGCCGGTTGTACTCGCTGGGAGTGTGCGTGTAGGTGTCCATTCGGATCGCGTCCTTCGGACAGGCATCGACGCACAGCCCGCAGACGATGCACCGCAGCTCGTCGATCACGAAGGTGGTCGGGAACTTTTCGATCACCCGCGATTCCACCGCGGCATCATTCTCGGGGTACTCGCCGGCCTCGATGTAGATGCACTGCGCGGGGCAGATGGTCGCGCACATGTAACAGGCCACGCAGCGGGGCTTGCCGTCTTCGCGCGGAACCAGCCGGTGCAGCCCCCGGTACCCTTCGGGGTAGGGGACCTTCTCTTCCGGGTACTGCACGGTCGAGACGAGGCTGGTTCCGGTGCGGTTGACGACCTGCGGGTTCGGGTCGCGCTCGCCGAACAGGTTCCGCATGAAGTGGGTGATGGTGATTCCCAGGCCCTTGATCAGATCGGGCAGGAACATCCGTTCGCGAAGGTCGGCGTCTTCCGCGGTGTGCGAGTGCTCGGTCGTCTGCGGAGCCGAGTCGTGGCTGTGGTTGTCGCTCATCAGTGTCCTCCCGCCGGCGCGGGTGCGTGCGCGAGGGCGGTCTGGGCTGCCTTCCGCTCGCTCGGGCGTGGAACGAGGGTCAGGGCGACCACGATTCCAATTTCGATCATTCCTGCGACGGCCAGCATTCGCAGCGAAGGGTCCCAGAGAATCAGCGCGCCCGAAACGAAGACGTTCACCAAACCCACCGGCAACAGAATCTTCCAACCCAGGCTCTGAATCTGGTCATACCGGAAGCGGGGGAACGTCCACCGAATCGCCAGCTGGAGGAAGCACATCGCGATCACCTTCGTCCAGAACACGGTGGCGAAGAGCGCTCCCATCAGCCACCCGTTCTCAGCGAAGATCGGCATTCGGGCGATCCACTCGTTGCCGAACGGCAGGTACCAGGCGCCGAAGAAGATCGCGACCAGCACCGCGGCCAGCACGACCACTTCGACGAACTCGGCGATCATGAACAGGCCGAACTTCATGCCCGAGTACTCGACGAAGTAGCCGATGATTTCCGACTCGCCTTCGGGCACGTCGAACGGAGCCCGCTTCGTTTCGGCAAACGCTGCCGCGAAGAAGAGGATGAAGCCCGCCGGCTGCAGCAAGAAGCCCCACGCGGGGATCCCGAGGTCGAAGCCGCCTGCGGGCGTGAACCGCCAGAGGTAATGGCTTTGCATCTCGCTCATTCCCGTAGGGCCGCCCAGCTGCACGGTTCCAAATGCGATCATCATTCCGACCAATGAAAGGCCGAGCGCGACTTCGTAGCTGATCATCTGCGACGAGGCGCGAACGCCTCCGAGCAGCGCGAACTTGTTGTTCGAGGCCCACCCGGCCAGCGAGGTGCCGTAGACGGCGAGCGAGGCGACTGCGAACAGGTAGAGCAACCCGAAGTCGGGGTTGGCCACCGCCATCATGATCTTCTGACCCGCGACGACGACCGTCGGGCCCGCGGGAATGATCGCGAACAACGCGAAGGGCGGGGCGAAGGCGAGCATCGGAGCCAGGTTGAAGAGGAACTTGCTCGCTCCGGCGGGTTGAAAGTCTTCCTTGGTCAGCATCTTCACCACGTCGGTGAGAATGTGGGGGGCGCCGGCCAACGAGTAGTTGCGAAGCACGGGCAAGTCGATGCGGGCGCGGTTGGGGCCGATGCGGTCTTGCATCAGCGCGCTCCACTTGCGCTCGGCCAGCGTGAGCAGCGTCGCGATGACCATCACGAACACCAGCATCAGCACCAGCATGTTCACGATGTTGCCCAGCCCGTGAATCTTCAGGTACTTCACGCCCGCGTCTTCGGCAAAGCCTGCGCCGATATAGGCAGCGGCCATCACCGAGAAGATCGCTCCGCCGATGAGCGCAAACCAGAACGCCACCATCAAGATCCGATTGAGATTTCGCATCTTCAAATCCCCCGGATCCGCGGCACGCCCTGTTCCCGCCACCCGGGCGGTCGACCGTCGGCTCCCGCAGGCAACGTCGAAATCCCCTGGCCCTTGAGGTTCATCGGAGTCTGCTTGTCCCAGGCAAAGTCCTTCAGCTCGGTCACCTGGGGTGCCAACGCGAGGAACACTTCCCGGGAGCTTGCCTGCGGCATCGCGGTGCCCAACTCGCGGCTCAGCTCGACCGCCCACTTCCAGGTCGGCCACGCTTCACCGCGGGGGGGAAACGCCCGTCGTACCCGCTGGGTGATGCCCGCTTCCTGGGTGAAGGTGCCTTCGTCTTCGACGTGGCTGGCGGCGGGAAGCTGAACGTGTGCGGCCGCAGACACCGCGGACTCATGCATTGCCGCAATGACCAACAGCTCGAGGCCCGTCAGTCGCTTGGCGAACACTTCGCCGTCTTCAGGGACGTCGGCGCCGACCAGGTACAACGCTTTGAAGGCGTTCTTGTCGAGCGCGGCGGTGAAGTCGGCGAACGACTTCAACTCGAAGCCAAAGCCCTTCGCGATCCATTCCAACCCTTTTCGGTTGGGGTTCTTGTCCGCGGTCATCAACAGGTGGTCGGCCTGCCCGGGGGCCCGACCGGTCACGTAGACCGTCTTCGTCTGCAACACGTCGCGGGCGAACGCGAAGCTCGCCAGCAGGTCTTCGTTGCTCACCGTCGGAGCGACCGCGAAGGCCACCGAGCCCACCATCGGCTTGAGCTTCATCGCCGCGTACTTCACCGCTTCGGCGTTGGTCGCCTCGCGCGCGTCGGCGCCCTTCCCAATCACCGGCATCAGCAGGCGCGAGTTGTGAAACGCCTTGTAGGTCAGCCGACCCTGATCGCACATCCAGCTCTTGTTGATGGCTTCGTTTTCTCGCGGGCGGTAGCGGTAGACGTCCTGCCCCATGAAGTCGGCGCTGACCGAGCAGCCCCGCGAGCAGCCGGTGCAGACGGTGGGAACGGCAGACAGAAACCAGACCCGCGCGCGAAACCGGAAGTCGCGGTTGAGCAGCGCGCCCACCGGACAAATGTCGACCACGTTTCCCGAGTAGTTGCTGTCGAGCGCGCCGTATTTCGGGTGCACGTCGATGACTTCGTGGGACCCGCGATTGAACACGCCCAGCTGCGGCTCTTTGGCCACTTCGTCCATGAAGCGGACGCAGCGGGTGCAGAGAATGCAGCGTTCCTGATCGAGCACCACGTGGGGGCCGATGATCTTCCGCTTGTTGCGCAGGACCTTCAGGCCGCTCGTTCCTTCACCGGCCATCCGCTCGAGGCGCGAGGGCTTGTGATCGTGCCGCATGTAGTAGTCCTGCAGCTTGCACTCGCCGGCCTGGTCGCAGATCGCGCAGTCCACCGGGTGGTTGAGCAGCAGAAATTCCATCACCGATCGCTGCGACTCTTTGACCTTCGCAGTCACGGTCTTGATCGCCACCCCTTCGCTGATTCCGGTCTGACAGGCGGGCACCAGCTTCGGCGAGTTGCTCGCCTCGACCAGGCACATCCGGCAGTTCGCGGCGATCGAGAGCCGCGGGTGGTAGCAGTAGAAGGGAATTTCGACGCCGACGCTCTTCGCCGCATCGACCATGTTGGTCCCGGGGCGGGCGATCACCTCGCGCCCATCGACCGTGAACGTCACCATTCCCGCGTTCTTGGGCGGGGCCTTCGGCGGGGGGCCAGCCGGAGGGGCAGGCTTGGGCGCTTCGACCTTCTTCTCGTCACTCACTGCTCTACCTCTCCACCGATCATGTTGATCGTGTCGAACGTCGGAATGAGGTCGGCAAGCATTCGGCCTTCAATCATCTTTCCGACTCCAGACAGAATGTGAAAACCCGGAGCGCGAACGTGGACCTTGTACGGCCGCCCACTTCCATCGCTGCGCAAGTACCAGCCCAGCTCACCATTGGCCGCTTCGGTCGCGTCGTAGACCTCGCCCGCCGGCACCTGAACGCCTTCCATGATCAGCTTGAAGTGCGCCATCACCCCTTCGATGGTGCTGTAGACCTCTTGCTTCGGAGGCAGCACGATTCGCCAGTCGTCGATGATCACCGGCCCGGCGGGAATCTGATCGAGCGCCTGGCGAATGATGCTCACCGACTGCTTCATCTCTTCGACCCGACACAGGTAGCGATCGAGGTTGTCGCCGTTCTTCCCCAGCGGCACTTCGAACTTCATCCGGTCGTAGACCCAGTACGGCTTGGCCTTGCGAATGTCGTAGTCGACTCCGCAGGCGCGCAGACAGGGGCCAGTGAAGCCGTAGTCCAGCGCATCGGCGGTGGCGATCACTCCCGTTCCGCGGCAGCGATCGGTGAAGATCCGGTTGCGCGTCAACAACCCTCCGACCTCGTCGATCAGCTCGACGGTGCGGTCGAGGGTCTTGCGCGTCTTCTCGACCCACCCCGGAGGCAGATCGCGGTTGCAGCCGCCGATGCGCCCGAAGTTGGTGGTCAGTCGGGCCCCGGTCAGCTCGGTCACCCGGTCGGTGATCAGCTCGCGCGCCTCGATTCCGTAGAGGAACGCGGCGAACGCACCCAGCTCGAGCCCCAGCGCTCCGGTGGCCGTGATGTGATCATGAATCCGGTGCAGCTCGGCGCCGATCACCCGGATGTACTTGGCGCGTTCGGGGATCTCGATGCCCATCAGCTTCTCGACCGCATTGAGGAAGCCGAAGTTGTTCATCAACGCCGACACGTAGTTCAGCCGGTCGGTGTACGGCAGGCACTGGGTCCACGTGACCGACTCGCAGCTCTTCTGAAACCCGCGGTGCAGAAAGCCAATTTCGGTGTCGACCTTGGCGAGGATCTCACCGTCGAGCTCGACGCGCATCCGCACGGTGCCGTGCATCGCGGGGTGCGAGGGCCCGAGGTTGATCACCATGTTCTTCGTCTGCAGGTGGGCTTCGAGCTCGTCGTTGTCGGGAGTCGGATCGTATTCGTCGTGCGGCATTTGGGTTCCGGTCAAGCGCTGGTGCCGTTGGTGCCTGGCCCGCGGAAGATGTCTTTGATCGGCCGCTCGGGAATCAACGGTTGACGATCGCGCAGCGCGTAGTCCTTGCGCAGCGGGTGGCCCTTGAACTCTTCGTACATGAGGATCCGGCGCATGTCGCCGTGCCCCGTGAAGTTGATCCCGTAGAAGTCCCAGGCCAGCCGCTCGGCCCAGTTGGCTCCCTGGTACACGAACCGAATCGTTGGGACGTTGCAGTCGTCCTCGGGGACCAACACCTTCAGGCGCAGGTGCTCGTTCCGCTCGATGTTGAAGAAGAAGTACACCACCTCGAAGCGCGGGTCATTCTCCGGCAGCTGCAGCCGGTCGACACAGTCCATCGAGATGAAGAGCTTGAAGCCCAGCTTCTCTTTGACCAGTTGGGTGAGAGTGACAATGGCGTCGCGACGAACCACCGCCCACTCGGCGCCGGTGCGATCGTGGTACCGCTGTGACAGTGCTTCGGGAAGCTGCTGTTGAATCTGATCGAGCGCCCAGGTGCTCAAGCTTTTGCCTCGAAGAAAGGTGCGAAAGCGCGCGGGCGTTATAGCGGGACCCTTCTGGGCGTCAACGACGATTGTCCCAGAGACTAAGAGGGCTTACGAGTCAGCGCAGGCTGGGTGCCGAGGAGCAAACATCGGTGCTGTCGCGCGGTTGGGTCACCCTGGGGATTCCCCGTGCGAAGGTCGCGAGGAAACAGCGGTATTGGTATTTGGGGCCCGCGGTCTGAAAGACGATTTCGTGCCCGTCCAGCAGCCCGTCTCCCAGTCGTTGGACCACCGCTCCGGTCAGGGGGGAGCCGCCTGCCCGTTCGAGGTTTCCCGCAACCGGGTAGGGCACCACCGAGCGGCCCGAAAAGGCCGCCACATCGCGGAACGCAGCGAACTCTTTGAGCTCGGGGCTCGCGGCGTCCAGCTCGTCGCCGGCCAGATCCAGCCGCATCGACAGCGACGAGGCGTTGGCCATCGGCGGCAGAATGTAATGATCGACGATGCCCTGGAACATCAGCACGTGGGTATTCATCCGGCCGCCATACAGCGAAGGGTCAGCCGCTTCCGCCGACCACTGCATCAGCGACACGCCCGGGTCACCCGCGGTCACCGGGTACAACCGGGCGGTGTAGCCGAGCATGAATTCGGTGATGTGCCGCACCGGGAGGGGCTTTTGTTTGTAGAGCAGGTTGTTGATCCAGCTGCCCCCCGAGCCGCTGAGGATCGCCGCTTTGTAGCGGGGCTCGAAGGCCAGTGCGAGCGGGGCAATCGTCGCTCCCATCGAGTGGGCAAACAGCGCCAGCCGCGAGGTGTCGAACCGGACCTTGCTCCCTTCGAGCCACCCACAGCCCTGCGCGTCGACGGTGAGTGTCTCGAGCAGCCGCGCGGTGAGCATCAGCTCGGCGGCCGACTGTCGGATGTTGTCGCGGTTGCTGCCGGTTCCGGTGCGCGAGAACACCACGGTCGGAAAGCCGCCCGCGGGCATCGGGGCGCGGGGCAGGGTGACGATCACTCCAGCCCTCTCGTAGCTCTGGCGCACCGGAAGGCCCGCGCGATCAAAGACCCAGGTTCCGCCGGTTCGCTCGTAGGGCGGCTCGCCCGATTGGTACTGCGGCATGTCGATGGTGGTCTCGTAGACGCAAAACTTCGGGAACGTCTCGACGGCAACCCAAGGTGCGTTGGGCTTCGGCGTTTCGCTCAGCAGGGCCTGGCGCACCGCTTCCATTCCCGACAGCGGAGCTCCGGTACGGAACACGGCGATCGCCGCGAGATCTTCGACGAGGCTCAACTTGGTCAAGACGTCGACCGCGTCGCGGATCTCGACCCGCGCTGAAGGAGACAGGCCGGCGGGGGTCCCGCCCCTGATCAGCGTCTGCAGCGCCGGTGCGACGCCCAGTGCGCGGCCCCATTGATCGTGGACCCTCACGGTGACGACCGCCGCGTACACCGTCGATTCGGCCAGCGGGACGCCTTGGTACGGAAGCACCGTCAGCAGGTTGGGCGCCCCGAAGCGTCCCCCATCGGCATGGACGACGACCTCGATCGGGGTGCGGTGCCCGTAGGACGGGGACTTCGGGTCGACGTTGACCAGATAGATCGAGCCTCGAGAGCTGATGCTCGCGGCGGGGGTGGGCAGGCTCGCGGGGGCAAGCGGCGCGGAACCGGCGAAAAAATGCCTGCAGTCGTCGAGAACCCACGGGCCTCTGAACTCAATTGCGCGAGAGCTGCGTCGACCACCGTGGCCTTCCCCCGGCCGGGAAACGCAGAAAGGTCGATGCTTCCGTCGGCCTTCCGCAGGTCTTCGTTCGGAAAAGGCGCACTGTAGAAGCCGCCACTTCGCGTGTAGTCCATCTGGATGAAGGTCGCCCCCGAGGGTTCCTCAGGAGCCTGATCACAAACAGGCGAGAGGATGACTCCGACCAGGGCAATCAGCAGGTTCATCCATTTCATCCGCGCTCCTCACTAAAAGCGCAGCATTCGACCGTGCGCTTCAAACAACCCTCCTCGCCAAGGATCGCATTCCGCGGGCCAACGGTCCTAGGCCCGGTGTAGGACCGTCTCGTCTCAGGTCAGCCCGGTAACGGTGCCGTCGACCGAGAGATCCAGGTGATGGGCCGCAGGCACGCGCGGCAACCCCGGCATTGTTAGGATTTCTCCGGTGAGGGCGAGCAGAAAGCCCGCGCCCGCCCGCACCCGCACTTCGCGGACGGTGACGGTGAAGTTCGTCGGAGCGCCATGTGAGGCCGCGTCATCGGACAGCGAGAGGTGGGTTTTCGCCATGCACACCGGCAGCAGGCCGTACCCGTCTTTGATTGCCTTGCCGAGTTGTGCGCGCGCTTCGCGGGTGATCTCAATCGCTGTGGCGCCGTAGACCCGAGTGGCGATCGCGCGAATCTTTTCTTCCGCTGACGCCTCGAGCGGGTAGCAGAATTTTGCAGCGGGCACAGGCCCCTTGACCGTGTCGATCACGAGGTCCGCCAGGGCGAGCGAGCCTTTGCTTCCCTCGATGAATCCGGTGTTTCGCGCGCACGCTGCGCCTTCGGTCGCAGTGAGCTTTTCGATCAGCTCCAGCTCTTCAGGCTTGTCGTCGCCGAAGACGTTGATCGCCACGATCGCCCTCAAACCGAAGGTGTGGCGAATCGCGTGAAGGTGACGCGCGACATTCTCGAAGCCCTTCTCGACGGTCCCGAGCCCCGGGGTGTCGCCGCCATGAAACCGCAGCGCGCGAACGGTGACGACCAGCACCACGCACGAGGGCCACAGGCCGGCTTGACGGCACTTCAAATCGAGGAATTTCTCGCCTCCAAGTTCGAAGGCAAACCCGGCTTCGGTGCAGACGATGTCGGCCAAACCCAGCGCCGAACGGGTGGCGGCGATCGAATTGCAGCCGTGGGCGATGTTGGCGAAGGGGCCCCCATGCACGAACGCCGGTGCGCCCTCGCAGGTCTGGGCCAGGTTCGGGAGCACTGCCTCGCTCAGCAACGCGGCCATTGCGCCGACCGCCTCGAGGTCGTTGGCGGTGACCTGTTTGCCGCTGGGGTCGGTGCCGACGATCAGCCGCCCCAGACGCTTCTTCAAATCGTCGAGCCCGTCGGCCAGACACAACACCGCCATCACTTCCGACGCGGCGGTGATGTCAAAGCCGTCTTCCCGCGGGGTCCCGTGCGCCGGCCCGCCCAGCCCAATCACCGTGTTGCGCAGAAACCGATCGTTCAAATCGAGGCACCGCTTCCAGCTGATCTGCTTCAGTGGCGCGGGAGCCTGAAAGTGCAGCGCGTTGTCCGCGAGCGCGGCGAGCAGGTTGTTGGCTGAAGTGATCGCGTGAAGATCGCCGGTGCAGTGCATGTTGATTTTTGCTGACGGCTCGAGCGTGGCCCGGCCGCCTCCGGTTCCCCCGCCTTTGGCTCCAAAAATGGGACCCAGCGAGGGCTCGCGCAGGGCTGCCATCGCGCGAACGCCCCGGGCGACGAGTCCCTGGGTCAAACCGATGGTGGTGGTCGTCTTGCCCTCGCCGTATTTGGTGGGTGTCATCGCCGAGACGAGCACCAGCTTTCCGCGGACCGCCTGATTGCGAAGCCGTTCGGCCGTCGGCCAGGAAAGCTTCGCCAGGTGGGGACCACAGAGCAGAAGGTCTTCGCCCGACAGTTCGAGCAAGCGAGCGACTTCGAGAATTGGGCGCATGCGCGCGTTCTAAGCATGCATCCATCCGCGCCGGCTCCTTTCCGGCGAGCTCCAAGCCCCTTCTTCGCAATGGGAATCTGTACGTGCGCACCGGTAAATCAACTAAGCGCGAGGAGTGCCTTCCGACGCGGACATTCTCAAAGCCCTCACCTCGGCGCTGCAAGACAGTCTGATGGTCGTCGCGCCGCCGGGGTGGACGGAGGTCGATCTCGAAATCGCCGGGTCGCCCCAGGGGCTCCGGGTGCAGGCGTTGTCGTCGAAAGGCAATGGCGCGAACCAGCCGCCTGCTCGCGCTCCGTTGAACATCGAGCCGCGGGAAGAAGCGACCCGCCTGGGCGAAGGGCTGACCGAGTTGACCCGCATTCTGGCCACCCACGGCAAGGGCTGGGACGGCGGCAAGGTGAAGGTCACCCGAAGTAGGGACTTCACCGATTGGAAGTTGCTGTTGCCCGACGGCTCGGTGCGCTGGTTTGCTCGGCTGCTCCAAAGCGATCTCGACACGCTGATCTTTACCGATGATCTGTTCGACCTGCTGCGCGGCACCGAGCGTGCGTTTCATTCGCTGCAAGGAGCATTCGCGCAGAAATTGGGTCCCACCACCGGCCACACATACTCCGAAGAGGATCAGCTGCTGACCCTGACTTCGGCCCAGGGGGTCGTGCGAGCGCCCGCCCAGCTGGTCGGCAGCTACACGCGCGAAAATTTCCTATGGGTCTGGGGGTGGGCTGTCGAGGACCTGGCACCGGGGTGCTGCGAGAAGGTCAAACGGGTCTGCGATCCCCCGACGGCGCAGGCGGGGCTCGCCGCTCTGTGGCGCGATCACTTTCACTGCGATGAAGGGTTCGCCTGGGCGCTGGCTGCCCACGTGAGCGTGGCGGTAGGGGCTCGAGGGCTCGTGCGGGCTGAAGTCCCGGGGCTGCCGGTCATCGTCCTCTATGCGGTGATGGAGAACCCCGCCTAAGCTCGCCTAAGCTCGCCTAAGCTGCGTGAGGTGAGGGGGCTTGCGATGACGGTCGTTCTGCTCCTGTCCGCGATCGCGGGCGCCGCAGACGTAGAGGTCAACTCCTCTTTCAACCGACGACCAATCTCCTCGCTGATCTACGGAATCAACTTCGGCAGCGACGCCCAGGCAGCGCGCATCGGCGCCACGGTTCGCCGGTTCGGCGGCAACAGCTGGAGCCGTTACAACTGGAAAGCTTCAGCCACCAACGAAGGCGGCGACCTTCACTATTACAAGAACCTGCTGCTGCCTGCGCCGGACGCGGGCACGGCTCCAGACTTTGCGGACCGATTCATTCAAAGCTCGAAGTCGAATGGGTCCTATTCGCTGATCGAAGTTCCGATCATGGGGTGGGTGGCGAAGCCGGGAAGCTCGGCGGGAATTCCCTTCACCTGCGGCTTCCGGGTCAGCATCTACGGGGCCCAGTCGGGGGTAGATCCGGCCGATCCTGATTGCGGCAATGGCTTTTTGCCCAACGACGCCGGAACCATCGCGGGCAACGATCCTTTCGAGACTTCGATCGCCATCGACGCCGGGTTCGTCACTGAATGGGTGCAGCACCTGGTGGCGACCCACGGCACTGCAACCGATGGGGGCGTGCGCTTCTACAACCTTGGAAACCAGCCGGGGTTGTGGCACCAGACACACCGCGACGTGCACCCCCAGCGGGCCAGCTATTCGGAGATCAGCGACCGATTCAGTCAGTATTCGGTTGCGGTGAAGGACGTAGATCCGGGAGCGCAGACGTTGGGACCTGCCGCCTGGGGTTGGCTCGAGTATTTCAACAGCGCGAACTTCGACGCTGCCGATGCGGGGGTCGACTTCACGCCCTTTTATCTGCGTCAGGCGCAGTTGCTGTCGATGTCTGCGGGTCACCGGTTGCTCGACTATCTCGATTTCCATGTCTACCCCCAGGCGCTGAACGTCACAGATGGGTTGACCGACGCGGTGACGAACGCGATGCGGCTGAGGTCGACGCGAATTCTCTGGGACCCGAGCTACACGGTCGAGAGCTGGGAAGTGTGTTGTGGCCCTACCGACCAGCAGATCTTGAATCGGATGAAGGGGTGGATCGCTGCCGAGTTTCCCGGGACGAAGATCGCTCTGTCGAGCTACTACTTCGGCGCGCTCAACCACGTGAATGGAGCGCTGACCCAGGCTGAGCTCTTCGGCATCTTTGCCCGCGAAGGAGTGGAGCTTGCCGCGCTCGAAGCGCCGCTTCCGGACAATGCGATTGGCGAAGACGCCTTCAAGCTGTTCCGGAACTTCGATGGAGCGGGCAGCCAGTATGGCGATACCTCTGTCTTCGCCGCGAGCACGGTGCCGGATGTCGTCAGCGCATTCGCCTCGTACGACCTGGGCGGCCACGTGATGGTGGTTTTGATCAACAAGGATCCTGCGGCAGCCCAACCGGTCAACGTGACCTTCGTCGGAGTCAGCGGCTCGGGATCCTGGCGTTCATTTGGCTTCGGGCCCACGGCTCGTCTTGGCCCCGCCGGCGCCGGTACCGTCACTGGGGGAACGCTTCAGGTGACGCTTCCCGCGTACACCGCCCAGTTGATCGAGTTCACTCCGGCCGGGGGCATTCCGGCCGACGCGGGCTATCAGGACGCAGGCTTTGACGCGGGCAGCGATGCCGGCCTCGACGGGAGCGGTGGTGGGGGCGGCGGCGCAGGCGGCGGTGGCTCCGGTGGCGGCTCGGGCGGTGGCGAGGGAGGCGGCTCGGGCGG
The DNA here is from genome assembly GCA_043750125.1 of Archangiaceae bacterium. Taxonomy (GTDB): domain Bacteria; phylum Myxococcota; class Myxococcia; order Myxococcales; family Myxococcaceae; genus JAGSPQ01. Next base: position 17,814 of record JAYVCD010000114.1, read on the forward strand.
CGGCGGCGCGGGCGGCGGC
>JAYVCD010000115.1:0-11150 GCA_043750125.1 Archangiaceae bacterium
CTCACCACGAGTCATCGGAAGTAACGAGGTCACGGCGCTCTCAACCGTCAACCACGGCCCGCATTCCCGGGCACGAACTTCTGATCTGTCGTACTAGTCGCCGAACGCATCATCGATCGCCTGGCTGCGCGACTTCGTATCGGCGGCAGGCCGCTTCGCCGGAGCCGCCGCCTTCTTTTTCACCGCCGGCTTCTCTTCTTCGTCGGCGTCTTCCGAGGCCCTGGCACCGCCGCCCAGCTTCGCCAGCTGGGACTTCGCGCGGTCATTCTCAGGGTCGTTTTTCAACGCGGCCTGGAACGCGAGCTTGGCGTGGTCGGTATTGTCGTTCTTCAAGTGCTGGAGTCCGACCAACGTATAGAGGTTCGACAGCTGCTTGCGGATCTTCCCCCCGTAGACGCCAAAGCCGCTGGACAGCTGCTCGTCGAGCTTGAGCGCTTTCTCGAAGCTCTTGATCGCCGCGCCGCCATTGTTCGAATTGACCGCATTGTCGGCTGCTTCGTGAGCGGCGATGAATTCGGTGAGCTTGGCAGTGAGGTCGCGATCGTTGGCTTTCTTCGCCGCCTCGAGCGAAGCCTCGGCATTGCCCTTTTCGTAGGAAGCCAGAATCGCGGACTTTTTTGCGTTGGGTGAGCCGGACTTCGCAGCGGGCTCAGCTTCTTCCTCTTCCGCGACCGCTTTTTTCGAAGGGGAAGAGGCCTTGGCAACGACCACCGGCTTGGCGCCCTCGGCGGCAGCGGCTTCTTCTTCCTTCTGGGCCCCCGCAGCCTTCTTTTCTGCGGCGAGCGCACTTTGCTTCTCGTGCATCTTCTTCGAGATCGCGTCGTCGACCTTCTTGTTCTGCTGCACCTTCACGTCGTCCATCACGATGTCGAGCTCGGGCTCGACGGCGGGTTTCGGCAGGGCTCGGGTCGCGATTCGCAGCGGGGCGTTGAGGCTGACGCCTTTGACCAGCGCGAAGGCGAGCATTCCTCCCAGGCCAAAGACCATCGCGCCCGCGACGATCGCGACCTTCACCATCGCGACTTTCACCACGCTGTTGTTCGTCTTTGGCGGGGTGCTGGCCCGGGCGGTGGAAGGGCCGATGGACGTGCGCAAGGCCGCCTTCCGGGGGGAAAGCTTGTTGTCCTTTGCTTTGACCGGCACGCCTTCCCCCTTGGCCAGGGGGCCCCGCAGCTTCAGCAGGGCATTGCCCATCGCGATCAAGTCGCCGGGGAAGACTTCGATCTCGGCTTGAATCTTGTTCTTGTTGACGAAGGTGCCGTTCTGGCTGCCGAGGTCCTTGACGAAGAACTGCTCGCCGATGCGCTTGAACTGCGCATGGCGGCGGGAAATGGACGGGTGCTGCAGCCGCAGGTCGCTGACCGAGGCCCGGCCGATGACGAGGGGGCCTTGTTTGAGCTGCACCAACTGGCCGGCTCCGGGGCCGCGTTCGACATAGAGAAAGGATGGCTTGTGAGACTCGCTCGAGCCGTAGGTGGCGCGCAGTTCCTCGTCTTGATTCTCGTTGTCGAAGACCGAGGGCGGGATGTGTTTTTCGACCTTCTTCAAAGCGCGCCTCGCACCGGTGGCAGGGTACTGCGGAACGCGTTGGGGGCGCGGATCGTCGGCCTTGAGGACGTCGGAGTCATCGAAGGGGAGCTCTCCCTTTCGGGGGGACCGGTGCTTGGGATTCGACGCCATGGGGACTCCGACTCAAAGCAATCGCTCGGAGACTACCCGATCGCGGGCCGAAAAATGTTTCCGGGTTCCGCAGGATTGGATCCCCCGGAGGGCGAGGCCGAACAAGGTCCGAACGGCCTCGAGCCGGTGAGCCAACCGAGGCGAATCGGATCAAAAAAAAGGTGCGGTGGGTCAGGGGTCGTACACTGCGCCGCCTATGGGGACCCCCGGTTCGATCCGTGTCTACAACACGATGACCAACCAGAAGGAGCCGCTGCAGCCACTGCACCCCGGCAAAATCGGGATCTACGTGTGTGGCCCGACGGTCTACGGCTACGTGCACATCGGGAACGCGCGGACCTTCACCTCGTTCGACACGGTCGTACGCTACCTGCGCTACCGCGGCTTCGAGGTCACCTACGTTCGCAACTACACCGACGTGGACGACAAGATCATCAACGCGGCGAAGGAAAAGGGTGAGCCGGCGCAGGACCTGGCCGCCCGCTTCGTTCGGGAATTCGAGCTCGATGCCACCGCGATGCACCTGCTGGTGCCGGACCACTCACCGAAAGTGACCGAGACGATTCCAGAGATCGTCGCCCTGGTGGAGAAGCTGATTTCCAACGGGGTCGCGTACGAAGCGCAGGGCGATGTCTACTTCGAGGTCGGCAAGTGGGCGACGTACGCCAAGCTGTCGAAGCGGAATCTCGAAGACATGCAGGCCACCGAGCGAATCACGACCGGAGACCAGAAGCGGGCGTCGCTGGACTTCGCGCTCTGGAAGACCGCCAAGCCGGGCGAGCCGTCGTGGGACAGCCCCTGGGGGAAGGGGAGGCCAGGGTGGCACATCGAGTGCTCGGCGATGGCCTCGAAATATCTGGGCGAGACATTCGATCTTCACGGAGGCGGGCTCGATTTGATTTTCCCGCACCACGAAAACGAGATCGCGCAGAGCGAGGCAGGCTTCAAGAAGACCTTCTGCAACGTCTGGATGCACGGCGGCTTTCTCGATCTCGACGGCGCGAAGATGTCGAAGAGCCTCGGCAACGTGGTGCGGTTGCGCGACGCGCTGGAACGGATTGACGCCGAGGCGCTGCGGTACTTTTTTCTCTCGACCCACTACCGCAGCCCGCTCGCATTTTCCGACAAGTCCCTGGTCGATGCGGAAAGCCGGATGGAATATTTCTACGAGTCGCTGCGAAAAGTCGACGAACGCATCAATGGAAAGGACTTCGGCAGCGGGCCGTTTCATCAAGATCCGGCGAAGTGGGTCAGCGACTTCGAGGCGTGCGTCGACGACGACTTCAACTTCGCGGGGGCGCTGGGCATTCTCTCGGGCTTGTTCGCGACGATCAACGAGCTGACCGACAAGCCCCCGCTGAAGGACAAGCCGCTGATCGGGCGCACGCTTCAGGAATTGCGCGCAGGGGTCGCCAGGATTTCGAAGGTGCTCGGGCTGTTCGAAGACCAGCCCACCGCGTGGCTGTTGCGACGGCGTGATCGGCAGGTGAAGGCGAAGCAAATCGATCAAGCCAGGGTCGAGACCCTGCTGCAGCAGCGTCGGCTGGCACGCGAGAAGAAGGATTTTGCCGCGTCGGACAAGCTGCGCGACGAGCTGAAGTCGATGGGGGTCGAGAGCATGGACACCGCGCAGGGGACCACCTGGAAGGTCGTGAGCTGAAGAAGGTCGGAACGCTGTGTCGACCGTTGGGCTGCGTGTTAAACGCCGCCCCCCAATGCGCAAATCCATCTGCTTTGTGGTCTGGGTGCTCTCTTCGGTCGCTCTTGCAGGAAACGAAAAAGACGCGGCCCGGTTGGTGACGGCCGAGCAGTTGCGGGGGCACGTCGCCTTCCTCGCCTCGGACCTGCTCGAAGGGCGGGGGCCGGCCACTGCCGGGGATCTGCTGGCCCAGCAGTACATCGCAGCGCAGTTCGAAGCGCTGGGACTGAAGCCCGCGGGCACCGATGGGACGTGGTTTCAGAAGTTCGATCTGGTCGGCGTCAATGGCAACCCCCAGGCGCTGGCGTTCACCGGCCCCGCGGGAAAGAAGCTGTCCTTGAAGTATTCCGACGACTTCATTGCCGTCGCCGGGTCGCAGGTTCCGACCTCGAAGCTCGAGAACGCGGAAGTGGTCTTCGTCGGGTATGGAATTCAGGCTCCGGAGTACCAGTGGGATGACTTCAAGGGACTGGACGTAAAAGGGAAGGTCCTGCTGGTGATGAACAACGACCCGGAGACCGACCCGTCGCTGTTCGCGGGGCGGACCCGGCTCTGGTACGGGCGGTGGGACTACAAATACGAGAAGGCGATGAACCTGGGCGCCGCGGGCTGCATCATCATTCACACCACGGCGTCGGCGGGCTACCCGTGGCAGGTGGTTCAGACCTCGTGGGCCGGCGAACAGTTCGACCTTCCGTCGACCGGGCCGGTTTCGCTGCAGATGAAGGCATGGACCACCGACGAGGCGACCAGGCGCCTGGTGGCACTGGGCGGGCTGGATCTCGAGGTGCTGCGCAAGGCGGCTTTGACCCGGGACTTCAAGCCGGTGCCGCTCGGAGTGACCCTTTCAGTCGCGTTCAAGAGCGTGGTTCAAAAGAAGGCCACCGCGAATGTGTTGGGCCTGCTGCCGGGCTCGGACCCGAAGTTGAGCAAAGAGTGGGTCGTCTACACCGCGCACCACGATCACCTGGGTCGAAAGGTGGGGGCGAAGCCAGGCGAAGACGACATCTACAATGGCGCGGTCGACAACGCGTCGGGCGTTGCGGCGCTGCTCGCGGTCGCGCGCGCGGCGACCTCGCTGAGCAAAGCCCCCCGCCGGTCGATTCTGTTCGCTGCGGTCGCGGCTGAAGAGCAGGGGCTGTTGGGCTCGCAGTACCTCGTCGAGCACCCTCCGGTGCACGTCGGGCAGATGGCGATCGACATCAACATCGATGGCCTCAACATCTGGGGCCGGACCAAGGACGTGAGCGTGATCGGCCTGGGCAAGTCGACCGTGGATCAAGCGATTGCCAGGTATGCGAAGGCCCAGAATCGGACCGTCAAGGCCGACGAGCTGTCTGACCGGGGTTTCTTCTACCGCTCGGACCAGTTCAACTTCGCCAAGTGGGGCGTCCCGGCGGCGTACTTCTCGAGCGGCAATGATTACGTGGGCAAGCCCGAAGGTTGGGGCAAGAAGATGCGCGAGCAGTGGGAAGAGGAGCACTACCACCAGCCGTCCGATCAGCTGCTGCCCAGCTGGGATCTGAGCGGGGCGGTCGAAGATGTGACGCTCTATTTCCAGCTCGGAGTCGACATCGCCAACGCTCCGAAGATGCCGGTGTGGAACAAGGGCGACGAGTTCGAGGCCCCGCGACAGAAGGCGTTGGCCGCGGTTGCAGCCGAACCGGCGGGGCCCAAAAAGGTTCAAGAGCCGCGGTAACCGGCTCTCACGAGACCACTGAACACGCGTGCGCCTTTGCCGCTCGCTTGCTAGACAATTCGGTCATGGGTGGCTTCGAACTCGTCAGTGCTTACCGACCCCAGGGCGACCAGCCCCGGGCCATTGTAGAGCTCACTGACGGGGTGAAGCGCGGGGACCCGCACCAGGTACTGCTGGGCGTCACCGGCAGCGGCAAGACCTTCACGATGGCGAACGTGATCGCCAACACCCAGCGCCCTTCGCTGGTCATCGCCCACAACAAGACCCTGGCCGCCCAGCTCTACTCGGAGTTCAAGGAGCTCTTCCCTTCCAACGCGGTCGAGTACTTCGTCAGCTACTACGACTACTACCAGCCCGAGGCGTACGTGCCGTCGTCCGACACGTACATCGAGAAGGACTCGTCGATTAACGAGGAAATCGAGCGGATGCGGCACTCGGCCACGCACTCGCTGCGGACCCGCGATGACGTGGTGATCGTCGCCTCGGTCTCGTGCATCTATGGCCTGGGAACTGCCCGGGTGTATCTGGAGATGGCAGTCCGGGCGGCAGTCGGGGAGGAGATCGGCCGGGACAAGATGATCAAGCGGCTGGTCGAGTGCCAGTACGCGCGAAACGACGCCGACTTCCACCGCGGAACGTTTCGGGTGCGCGGCGATGTCGTCGAGGTTTTTCCGATTTACGAAGAAGAGCGCGCGCTGCGAATCGAGTTCTTCGGCGATACGGTGGAGAAGATCACCGAGTTCGACCCGCTGCGCGGGATTGCGCTGGGCTCGCTGCAGAAGGCGGTGATCTTCCCGGGAAGCCACTACGTCACCGAGCCCGAGCAGCGGAAAACCGCGATCATCACCATTCGCGACGAGCTGCAGGAACGGCTGGCCTTCCTCAAGGCGAACAACAAGCTCGTCGAGGCGCAGCGACTCGAGCAGCGTACGATGTACGACCTCGAGTTGATGGAGCAGTTGGGCTTCTGCAACGGAATCGAGAACTACTCGCGGCACCTGTCGGGGCGGCAACCGGGAGAAGCGCCCCCCTGCCTGCTCGATTACTTCCCCAAGGACATGCTGGTGTTCGTCGATGAATCGCACCAGACGATTCCCCAGATCGGCGCGATGTACCGCGGAGACCGTTCTCGCAAAGAGACGTTGGTCGAGTTTGGCTTTCGATTGCCCAGCGCCGTCGACAACCGCCCGCTGAAGTTCACCGAGTTCGAGCTGATGGTGCAGCAAGCGGTCTACGTCAGCGCCACGCCTTCCGAGTGGGAGCTGTCGAAGGCGCGCGGCGTCGTCGTCGAACAGATCATTCGCCCTACCGGGCTGATCGACCCCGAGGTCGAGGTGCGGCCGGTCGGCAACCAGGTCGACGACCTGCTCGAAGAGATTCGGATCTGCGCCAAGGCTGGTGAGCGCGTGTTGGTCACCACGCTGACCAAGCGGATGTCGGAAGATCTGACCGAGTACTACGCCGATGTCGGAGTGAAGGTGCGCTACCTCCACAGCGACATCGACGCGATCGAGCGGACCGCGATCATTCGGGACCTGCGCAAGGGGGTGTTCGACGTGTTGGTCGGAATCAACCTGCTGCGCGAGGGCCTCGACATTCCCGAGGTCTCGCTGGTCGCCATTCTCGACGCGGACAAGGAAGGGTTCCTCAGGTCTCACGTCTCGCTGATTCAGACCATCGGTCGGGCCGCCCGAAATCTGAAGGGTCGGGTGATCATGTACTCGGACTCGATCACCGATTCGATGAAGCTGGCGCTCGAAGAGACAGGTCGGCGGCGCGAGATCCAGCGCAGCTACAACACCGAGCATTCGATCACTCCGGTTTCGATTCGGAAGAACATCGCGGACATGTCGCAGTTTCTCTACGACGCGGATCCTGCCGCGTTGCCGATGGCAGCCGAGCCCGGCGCGGATCTGATCGACAGCACCGAATTGAAGAAGCTGATCAAAGACACCGAAAAACGAATGGTGGCGATGGCTGACGAGACCGAGTTCGAGAAGGCCGCGGTCGAACGCGATCGTCTGCTGTTGCTGCGCGACATGGATCTGGGCCTCAAGCCCGCCTCGCGCGCGCTGCTCAAAGAGCCGAAGGAACAGTCGGGGCAGCGCCCGATGGGCAAGCGCGCGCAGCCTCGAAAGTACTTCCGGAAGCGGTAGCTCGATGACCCCCGCCCTCGAGGAGAAGATCGCGAATCTGCCCGCGAGTCCGGGCGTGTACCTGATGAAAGACGACGCCGGGCGCGTCATCTACGTCGGCAAGGCGGTCAACCTCAAGAGCCGGGTGCGCTCGTACTTCTCTGCTTCTTCGTCCGACAACCGCGCCTTCGTGGCCGTGCTCGATCATTGGTTGGCGGACCTCGAGACGATGGTGGTCTCGAGTGAAAAAGAAGCGCTGCTGCTCGAGAACGAGCTGATCAAGAAGCACCGGCCGCGCTTCAATGTTCAGCTTCGAGACGACAAGACGTTCTTGTGTCTGCGGCTGGACCTGTCGCACCCCTACCCAAGGCTCGAGACGGTACGGGCGGTGAAATCGGCGCCCCGGGTCACCAGTGCGACCGTCGGAGATCGGGGCACTCCCAAGCGACGGGAGTCCACTCCGAACAAAGACGTCCGCTACTTCGGACCCTACGCGTCGGCGAGCTCGATTCGAGAAACGCTGCGGGTGGTCAACAAGTACTTCCAGCTGAGGACTTGCACCGATTACGTCCTCGAGAAGAGGCGTCGGCCGTGCCTGCTGTATCAAATCGGCCGCTGTCCGGCGCCCTGCGTGCACCCGATTCCTTCCGAGGACTATCGGCAGAACGTCGATGCGGTCGTGATGTTTCTCGAGGGACGCAGCGGCCCCCTGCTTCAATCGTTGGGGGGACGAATGAAGGAAGCGTCGGGAAAGCTCGCGTACGAAGAGGCTGCGCGACTGCGGGATCAAATCATCGCATTGCAGCGCAGCCTCGAGCGGCAGAAGGTCGCCACCACCGACGCGATCGACCAGGACGTGTTCGGCTTTCATCGCGAAGCCGAACGACTGGTGGTCTATGCGCTCTGGGTCCGCGGTGGCCGGATCAATGGGGGCCAGGCCTTTCACTTCAGCGGTCAGCAATTCCCGGACGATGAGCTGCTGATGTCGTTCGTGAACCTCTATTACGACGAAGAGAATTTCATTCCCAGCGAAGTGCTGCTGCCGGTGGCTCCTCCCGAGCCCGCGGGCCTGGACGCTTTGGGCGATCTGTTGGGAGACCGAAAAGGAACCCGGGTGAAGGTCTACGTTCCTCAGCGCGGCGAGAAAGTCGCGCTGGTGGGGATGGCCACCCAGAACGCAGAGCGCGCCTCGAGCGAGCGCAAGCGCACCCGCGAAGAAATGGACTCAGTGCTCGAGCGGCTCAAAGATCGCCTGCACCTGAAGAAGTTTCCCCGTCGGATCGAGGCCTTCGACATCTCGCACTTCCAGGGGACAGCTCTGGTCGCATCGCAAGTCGCCGCGCTGGACGGCGAGCCCGATCGGGCGCGCTATCGGCGCTTTCACGTCAAGACCGTCGCTGGCAACGACGACTTTGCGAGCATGTACGAAGTGCTCAGCCGTCGGCTCAGGCGCGGAGTGACCGAAAATGATCTGCCCGATCTGCTGGTGATCGACGGCGGCAAAGGCCAATTGATGGCCGCGCAGGCCGCGATGAAAGACGTAGGAATGGAGCCAATCGACCTCGTCGCTCTTGCGAAGAGCCGCGATCTCGAGGTGCCGGATCGCGACGTGGAGAGCCAGCGAAGTCCCGAGCGGGTCTTCCTCCTCGATCGCAAAGAGCCGATCGTGCTGCCGCAGAACTCACTGGAGCTGTTCGTGCTGACCCGTCTGCGCGACGAGGCCCATCGCTTCGCGATCACCTTCCAGCGCAAAATCGCCCGGCGGCGCGGTCTCGAGTCCGAGCTGGAAGAGATCCCCGGCGTCGGCGCAGGGCGCAGGAAGGTATTGCTCAAGCACTTTGGAAGCGTGAAGGGCGTTCGCGGAGCCACCATCGAGCAACTCGCCGAGGTCGAGGGGCTGGGACCCGCCGTCGCCGAGCGGATCCACGCCTTCCTCCACGGCAGGTCGGCCGATGAAGGGGACGACGAAGTGCGTGATGCCTCTTTGGAAGATGCGGGCGTGACCCCGGGGCCCGAGGCTCAAGCCTTCATCAGCAGCTCGCGTCCGCCATCGACGACGAACTGAACCGCGATCGCCGCGAGAAACAGCCCGAACACCCGCTGCATGATCGCAATCCCCGATTGGCCCAGCGCCCGCTTGACGTGATGCGCGGCGCGCAGCAACAGCCAGGTCGCGACGAAGGTAATCACCACCGAGGCGATCACCGCTGCGCCGTTGGCGGGGCTGCCATTGCCATTCGACATCAGCACCATCACGGTCGCGATGCTGCCCGGGCCCGCGAGCAGGGGGATCGCCAACGGAACGATCGCGATGTCGTCCTTCTCGGCGCCTTCCTTCGTCTCGGCATCTGACGTCTTCGTCGCCGAGGGCCGCGCGCGCACCATGTCGAGCGCGGTCAACATCAGCAGCAGACCTCCGGCGACGCGAAAAGCGGGAAGGGTGACTCCGAAGAGCTTGAAGATGAAGGCGCCGAAGAGCGCGAAGACGATCAGCAGCAGCCCGCCGGTGATGCTCGCCTTGAGCGCCATCACCCGCGCCTTCTCTTTCGAGTCGTGCGCGGTCATCGCGAGGAACAGCGGAACCACTCCGATCGGGTCGACGACGAAGAAGACCACGGGCAGCGCGAGGGCCAGCTGGTTCAGCATCGGCTCACACCGACAGCTTCAGCTTCCACACCATCGTCAAGGCTTCGAGGAAGATCTTCCGGCTCATCTTCGATTGTCCGACCCGGCGGTCTTCGAAGACGATCGGCACTTCCTTGATCTTGAAGCCCGCCTTGAGCGCCCGGTAGGTCAGCTCGATTTGAAAGGCGTAGCCCGAGCTCTTCACCGCTCCGAGGTCGATCGCCTCGAGCACCGCGCGCCGGAAGCATTTGAAGCCCCCGGTCAGATCGCGAATCTTCACTCCGAGAATGGAACGCGCGTACAGCGAGCCTCCCCGCGAAATCGCTCGGCGGGCCGGGCCCCAGTTCAAGGTGCCCCCGCCGTCGACGTACCGCGAGCCGAGCACGAGATCGGTGCCCGCCACCGCCTCGTCCAGCAACACCTTCAGGTAGCGCGGATCATGCGAGAAATCGGCGTCCATCTCGAGCACGTAGGGGTAACCCTCGTCGAGGGCCCAGCGGAATGCGTGAAGGTAGGCCTTGCCCAGCCCTTCCTTCTTCTTCCGATGCAGCACGCGAATGCGGGGCTCCTTGAGCGCGAGGGCGTCGGCCAGCTCTCCGGTTCCATCTGGGCTGCTGTCGTCGACGACCAGAATGTCGACCCGGGCTTCGGCCGCGAGGACGGCAGACGTGATCGGCTCGAGATTCTCGGCCTCGTTGTACGTAGGAATGATGACGAGGGCGATGTTCACGACGCGGCGCGTTTAGTCCACCCCGCAGTTGAACGCGAACCTTTACCGATGGGTGACGAGCTGGAGCACCGCCTCGGCCACGCGCCTGGCAGCCCCGGGGGGCCCCAACATCGCTCGCACTTCATCGAGGCCCTCGAGCAAGGCTGTCCGTTCCGGGCCTTTCCACAGGGGCTCGAGGGCCGCGACAATCGCCGCCGCGGTCGCCTCGCCCTGCAACAGCTCGGGGACCACTCGCCGATTGACGAGCAGATTGACCAGGCAGACGAACGGTATTTTCAACATCGACCGGGCCACCAGGTACGTCACCGTCGACACCCGATATACCGCCACGAATGGGCGATGCATCAGCGCAGCTTCCAACGTCGCGGTTCCCGACGCGACAACGGAAACGTCGCTGGCCCCCACGGCCTCGGGAGCCAGTCCGTCGACCAGAATCGGACGCACCCCGCTGCCCTCGAAGGGGCGGCTGACCCACTCGCGCGGCAAGCCTGAAGCAACGGGCACCACCACCTGAAGTCCAGGGTGCAGCTGCGCCTGCAGGGCTGCCACTTCGACCAGGGTGGGCAAGAGGCGGGTCAGCTC
>JAYVCD010000116.1:0-33162 GCA_043750125.1 Archangiaceae bacterium
AACGCCGCCAACCCCGCCGAGACCGCTGCCCCCATCGCTTCGGGCCCTGTCGCGACCAATTCGACTTCGATGCTCAGCCTGACCGCCAACGCGATCGCGCAGGTCAAAGACGTAATGAAGACCCAGAAGTTCGAGGGCTATTTCCTCACTGTTCGCGTCGTTCCCGCCGGTTGCAGCGGCCTGGGCTACGACCTCAACCTGATGAAGGAATCGAAGCCGGGCGACCTGGTCTGGGAACAGGACGGGGTGAAGCTCTGCACCGACCCGATCAGCACCAAGTACCTCAACGGCACTGAGGTCGACTACCAGAAGACCGACATGGGCGCGGGGTTCAAGTTCAGCAACCCCAACGCGAAGTCGTCGTGTGGGTGTGGCACCTCGTTTTCGACGTGAGAGCAGAAGCCCTGGTTCGCCGGGGGATGCTTTTCGCCTCGCTGCTTTTCGCAGCCTGCGCGACCGCCCGGGCCGATTCGGTCGCGCTTTTCGATGACGCGACCGGCCCCGATAAACCTGCCCTGGTGGGTCAGCTCACATCAGACCGCTGCGGCTCCGAAGGGAAGGGCGACCTGGTGCTGCTCGATGCCCGTACCGCGGGCCCGTTGACCTGCACGGTGGTCACCATCAACAAGGAACCCACCGATTGTCCGCGCGGCGAGTCGTGCTTGAGCGACGCACTCTTTCGCGGACGCACCAACGCCCGCGGTCAGATTTCGCTCGCTGAGCCTTTGGTGAATGTCCGGCTGGTCGCGGTGGCCGATGGGTATGCGCCCTCGTACCTTGAAGCCGCGTCAACGACGCTGGGCAAGATCCTCGAGCTCGAGATGGCGCCCTCGACGGGCTTCTGGATCAAGGCGCTCGATCCCGAAGGGAACTACTTGCAAGACCTGCTGCTGTCTTTCAAACAGGGGGAAGAGGTGGTCGCCACGCTGCGGACCAATGACCTGGCGAATGTCTTCTTTCCCCAGCGAGACCCGTTCAGCGGCCAACCGGTGACGATCGAGGCGCCGGGTTATCGCCCGACGCGGGTCGCCCACGTCGGCGAGCTCGGCGCCGATGGGCACACCCTGACGCTGCAGAAATAGGTTCAGAGCTCGAGCAGCACGAATTTCGGCGTTCCGTAATCGCTGGGCACCACGTGCGTCAACACCGGGTCCAGCCGCGGCCGCTCGACGATCGCCTCGTGGCCGACATGGCTGTGCCCGCTGATGATCGCTTTGACCTTCGAGCGTTCCATCACCGCGCGACCGGTCGTGAGATTTCCAAAGTAGGCGTTGCTGGTGCCCCACCGGTGATCCGCGGGCTTCCGGGTCATCTGTTCCTCGAGCAACGGGACGTGGGTTACCACCGCCACCGACCGCACCGAAGGGTCGCTTTGTTGGACATCGATCTTTCGAAGCAGCTCGCGTTCGAGCTCAGCGGCAAAGTCGGGGTCGGTTCGAGCCCAGTCCATGTGGCGGCCATCGCCGTTGAGCGAGTTCTTGGCGCGCGCCAACTCGTCGGGGGTCATCCTCACCGCGGCATCGACCGCCGAATAGTCGTACCAGCACATCGAGCCCACCACGGCCACGTCGCCCACTCGAATCGGGTGAGACTCGAGCCACACCAGCCCGGCGTCTTCGGCCGCTTTTTCCAGTGCGCCGCCCCAGAGCTTTTCCGTCGACATTCCAAGCTCATTGTCGCGCCACAGATCGTGATTGCCGGCCACCACTCCGACCGGAATTCCCAACCCTTCGAACTGCGCCAGGCACGCTTCAAAAGCCGCGAAGCCTGCGGCAATGTCACCCGCGAGCACCACCGCGTCGGGTTGGCTTCGGGCGATCTGAACCACCATCGCGGTGATCGCCTCGGGCCGGGTCAGGTGACCCACGAAGTCGAAATGAAGATCACTGGTGACGGCCAGGCGCATGGGTCAACTCGAGTGGGACTCTGTAACCAGCGCATGCCAGCTCGCGCCCTGTCCTCGACGGGTCAATCGCTCTTTTCGACGCTCGAGCGCCTCTTCGTTGGCCTGCTTTTCGTCGGGGGAACGCAGCAGCAGCCCGGGCACCTGAAGCCGGTTTCCGTCCTTGTCGAGGGCGACGAAGGTCAACAGGGCGCTGGTGGTGAGCGCGCGCTCGCCCGAAAGAGGATTTTCTGAATGGACCGTGACCCCGACTTCCATCGAGCTGGTGAAGGCGGCAAGGACGCGCGCTTTCAAGATCGCCGTCCAGCCCACCTTGATCGGAGCGTGAAAGTGCAAGTCGTCCATCGATGCGGTGACGACGATCTGTCGGCAATGCCGCTGGGCCGCGATCGCCGCGCAGATGTCTATCCACCCGATGACCGTGCCGCCGAAGGCCGCGCCCAACGAATTGGCGTCGCCGGGCAACAACAGCTGCGCCATCTCGACCACCGAATCTGCCGGAGCCTTCGGTTCCAGGCTCACGCGGAAAGAAAGTCCGTCACTTTGTCCATGAACTCTTCGGCCCCACGGCCATTTCGGATGTCGAGCGACGTCACATCGAACGTCAACACGTCGATTCCGTACTTCCCCTGCAGGACCATCGGAAAGGTCGCGTAGTACCCGTTGAGCCCGCGCAGGAATGCCGAGCCGATGCCCTTCTCTTCCTCGCGACCGCGCTTCTTGATCCGGTTCATCAGCACGTCGACCTCGGGCACGTCGAAGCAGATCACCTTGTCGGGGTGAACGATGTTCTTCGACAGCCGCTGGAAGTACTCGAAGTACAACTCGAGCTCGGCGTCGGTCATGTTCCCCAGGCCGTGCAGGTACTTCGCGAAGATCTCGGGATCCTCGTAGAGCGTGCGGTCTTGAATGCAGCTCTTCGGCACGGTGTGGATCAGCTCGTGGTGCTCGATGCGGCGAATCAGGAACTCGAGCTGCAGCGTGAAGCTCCAGCGCTTCATCTGCCCGTAGTAGTCCTTGAGGAACCGGTTATCGATCACCGGCTCATCGAACAGCTCGTAGCCGAACTTCTGGCTGATCATCTTCGCAGCCGTCGTCTTCCCGGCCCCGATGTTTCCGGCCATCGCGACGAACCGCTTCTTCGCTTTTCTCTGAGCTTTCTTCGTCACGCGGCCCAATCGAGCACCACCTTCCCTGATTGGCCGGTGCGCATCGTTTCGAACGCTTCCTGGTAGTCGTCGATCTTGAAGCGGTGGGTGAGCACCGCGGTGATGTCCAGGCCCGACTGCAGCATCGCGGTCATCTTGTACCAGGTCTCGAACATCTCTCGGCCGTACACGCCCTTGAGCACCAGGCCCTTGAAGATCACCTGGTTCCAGTCGATCGCCACTTCGGCGACGGGGATGCCGAGAATCGCGACCCGGCCTCCATGATTCATCGCTTTGAGCATCGAGCGCAGCGCCAGCCCGTTGCCGCTCATCTCGAGGCCGACATCGAAACCCTCGGTCATTCCCAGATCTTTCATCGTGTCTTCGATCGAGGAATTGCTGACGTTGATGGTGCGGGTCGCGCCGAGCTTCTTCGCCAACGAGAGCCGGTAATCGTTCACGTCGGTGACGACCACGTGGCGCGCGCCGACGTGCTTACAGATCGCCGCAGCCATCACTCCGATCGGGCCGGCGCCGGTGATCAACACGTCCTCGCCGACCAGGTCGAAGCTCAGCGCGGTGTGGACCGCATTGCCCAGCGGGTCGAAGAACGAGGCGATCTCGTCGGGGATCTCGGGCGGAATCCGAAAGACGTTCGAAGCGGGAATCGAGAGGTACTCGGCGAAGCAGCCCGGACGATTGACGCCGACTCCGATGGTGTTGCGGCACAGGTGACGCTTTCCGGCGCGGCAGTTGCGGCAGTTGCCGCACGTCAGGTGACCTTCGCCCGAGACGCGATCGCCTTTTTGAAAGCCGGTGACCGCGCTGCCGACCTCGGCCACCTCGCCCATGAACTCGTGGCCGATGTGCATCGGCACCGGAATCGTCTTCTGGCTCCACGCGTCCCAGTTCCAGATGTGAATGTCGGTGCCGCAGATGGCCGATTTGCGAATCTTGATCAGCACGTCGTTGTGCCCGACCTGCGGCAGCGGCACTTCCTGCAGCCACAGCCCGACTTCCTTCTTCGCCTTCACCAATGCCTTCATGAAATGACTCCCAGCTTGCGGCCGACTTTGATGAAGGCTGCGATCGCGAGATCAACCTGCTCGAGGGTGTGCGCTGCAGACATTTGAGTGCGAATCCGTGCCTTGCCCTGCGGCACCACGGGGTACGAGAAGCCGACCACGTAGATTCCTTCGCCAAGCATCGCCTGGGCGAAATCACCGGCCAGCTTCGCGTCGCCGAGCATCACCGGAATGATCGGGTGCCCGTTGCCTGCGAGCGTGAAGCCCGCCTGGGTCATCTGGCTTCGGAAGTGCGCGCTGTTCTCGCGCAGGCGGGCACGAAGCCCGTCGCTCTTTTCGAGAAGCTCGAGGCACGCCACCGTGGCGTGGGCGATCGCCGGCATCAGCGTGTTGCTGAACAGGTAGGGCCGCGCGCGCTGGCGCAGCAGGGTGACGATTGCACTTCGCGACGCGACGTAGCCGCCCGACGCGCCGCCCAGCGCCTTGCCCAGGGTGCCAGTGAGAATGTCGATCTTCCCCAGCACCCCGTTGAGCTCGTGCGAGCCGCGGCCCCTGGCACCGGTGAAACCGACCGCGTGCGAGTCGTCGACCATCGTCAGCGCCCCGTACTTTTCCGCCAGCGCGACGAGCCCCTTCAGGTCGGCGATCACCCCGTCCATCGAGAACACCCCGTCGGTGGCGATCAAGATGAAGCGCGCCCCGGACGCCTTCGCCTCGATGAGCTTCGCTTCGAGGTCGTTCAGGTCGTTGTTCGCGTACCGAAAGCGCTTCGCTTTGCACAGTCGGATTCCATCGATGATCGAGGCGTGGTTGAGCGCGTCGGACACCACCGCGTCTTCTTCGCCCAGCACCGTCTCGAACACGCCCCCATTTGCGTCCCAACAGGAACCGAACAAGATCGTCTCTTCGGTGCCGAGGAAGGCCGAGATCTTCTCTTCGAGCTGCTTGTGAATGTCTTGCGTTCCGCAGATGAAGCGCACCGACGAGAGCCCAAAGCCGTGGGTGTCGAGCCCTTCTTTGGCAGCGGCGATGAGCTGCGGTGAGTTGGCGAGGCCGAGGTAGTTGTTGGCGCAGAAATTCAAGACCTGGGCGCCACCCTGGAGCGTGATCTTCGAGCTCTGGGCCGACGAAATGATCCGCTCGTTCTTGAACAGCCCCGCGGCCCGGATTCCCTCAGCCTCACTGCGCATCCGTTCGTAGAAGGCGTCGTTCACGAGGCCGCGATTAGCGTGCTATGCGCAAAAACGGTAGGGCTTCCTGCTCTGGTGACAGGCCCGGTCTTCAAAACCGGCGAGAGGCGATGAAAGTCGTCTCTGGCGAGTTCGATTCCCGTGCTCTACCGAGGCGTTGCCCGGGCCTCGCTGGACTGGGGCCACGGCGCAACAAGAAAGATGCCATTTTCGACAGTCAAATCATCGACTTGAGTCATTCTCCGTAGCGCAGTCAGATCGAAATCTGTATACCGTGCGCCGCGTGAAGGAACGGTACCAATACATCGAAGAGAAGAACGAGGCGCTGCGAGACATCCTCGCCAGCAAAAAGGTCGCCTCGCAGGACTTCCTCGAAAAGTTCGAAATGTCGTGGGTCTACCATGACAACGCACTCGAGGGCGTCGTCTACACCGGGCAGGAATTGATGGCCGCCCTGCGTCCGGGAGCGATCGCCGCCGAGGCCTCGTTGATGCCGATCGTGCTCGAGATCAGGAACCACAAGTCCTGCCTCGAATACCTGCGCGAGGAAGCGAAGAGCATTAGCAAAAAGACCGGTGGCGTCACGATGACCCAGGTGCGGCGCATTCACGATCTGCTCGCAGGCAACACGCCTGAGGCCCAGGCCGCGCGCGCTTCAGCCGAGCGCCGTGAACGCAGTGAGAAAGAGCTGGCCAAGGAACGGGAGCGGGCCGGGTTGCGCAAGGACATGCCGCTCCACCGGACGTACTTTCACGAGATCGCGCAGCCGGCGAAGATCCTCCCGATGCTCGAGAAGTTGATCGACTTCACCGCCACCGCCGAGTTCAAGGAACAGCACCCGATCTTGCAGTCCGCGCGGGTGCAGCATCAGTTCATTCAGATTTTTCCGTTTGCAGAGCACTCGGGAAAGGTCGGCCGAATGCTGAGCAACCTGATCTTGTTGCGCAACCAGATGTTCCCCTCGGTGATTCATTCCATCGACCGCCAGAAATACTACGAAGCGTTTCGAGGTACTGTTGGCAGCTTTTCGCACCTGATGATGGACGCGATGGAGAACTCGCTCGACAACGCGCTGAAGTACTTCCGAGACGATGCTCGAAAGTACAAAGCCGTCAATTGAACGGTCTGAAGGCGAAGAACCAATGAAGAGGTCACCTTGGGCGCTGCGCTCACACCTTTAAACGTCGCCTCGCTTTCCGCGAAACTGAAGGTCGAGCGGCTGATGAAGCTCGCCCGCGGCAAGAAGCGGGTCGTGATTCTCACCCACGACAATCCGGACCCCGACTCGATCGCTTCCGCGTGCGCGCTGGGGCAGATCTTCGAAAAACGGGCGTCGATGGAATCGAAGGTCGCCTACGGCGGGATCATCGGGCGCGCCGAGAACCTCGCGTTCGTGAAGGTGCTCAAGCTTCCGGTGACGCCGGTCTCGCAGATCGTCTTCGACGAGTACGAGCTGGTCTGCCTCGTCGACACCCAGCAGCCGATTGGCAATCACTCTTTGCCTCCGGGTCTGAAGGCAGACGTGGTGATCGATCACCACCCTCTGCGCGAAGAGGGGCTGACCGCACCGTTCGGCGATGTCGGTTTGAACTACGGCGCCACGTCGACGCTGTTGGTCGAGTACCTGCGCGCGGCGCGGCTCGAGCCGGGCCCCGAGCTCGCCACGGCGCTCTATTACGGGATCAAGGCCGATACTCGAGATCTCGAACGCCAGACCCACGATCCGGACATCGACAGCTACCTATGGCTGTTTCCGAAGATCGATCGCGCGCTGCTCAGCCAGATTGAGCACCCCGAGCTGCCGGCTCGGTACTTCCAGCTTTATTACCAGGCGATCAAACGGGCGAAGGTCTTCTCGGACGCGGTGATCACCGACCTGGGCGAGGTCTACAGCCCGGACATGGTGGCCGAAGTGGCCGAACGGCTTTCCTTCCTTGAAGGTCCGCGCTGGTCGCTGGCGTTCGGCTCCTTTCGCAGCCAGCTCTACCTGTCGCTGCGAGTCAGCGACCGCCGAATGCGCGCCGGTCGATTGATTCGCGAGACCCTGGTCGGGCTGGGTGGGTCTGCGGGTGGGCACGGCAGCATGGCGGGCGCACGGATTCCGCTGTCGGGTACCCGGAAGGCGCGCGCCGCGCTGAAGCACGAAGTGGTGAGCCGCTTTCAAAAGGCCTTTGGCGTCGAAGGAGAGCGAGGCACCGCCCTGCTCAACGTCGCCCAACAAGAGCCGTGATTTTTCTCGACTACAACGCCGGCGCACCGCTTCTGGCTGAAGCGGCTGCGGCGCTCACGCTTGGGTTTTCGGCGCCGGGCAGCAACCCCTCGAGCGTGCACCAGGCGGGCAGGGCCGCTCGCAACCGGCTGAGTGCCGCGCGCGAGGCCGTGGCTCGCACTTTTGGATGCGAGGCCCGCGAGGTGATCTTCACCGGCTCGGGTTCGGAAGCAGCCACGCTGGCGATCAAGGGGGCGTGGACCGCGCGCAAGGATCAAAGCCGCACCACGGTGGTGACCTCGAGCATCGAGCACCCCTGCGTGCTCGGCGCGATGAAGCAACTCGAGGCTTCCGGAGCGAAGGTGGTGCGCCTGTCGCCCGATCGTTCGGGCCAGGTTCCGCTCGAGCGGGTGCGGGCCGCGCTGACCCCGGAAGTGACGCTCTGCTCGCTCATCTGGGTGAACAACGAGACCGGCGTCGAGCAGCCGGTGGCCGAGGTCTCGCGAGAATGCATCCGGCGGGGAATCGTCTTCCACACCGACGCGGTCCAGGCGGTGGGCCGGATTCCTGCGTCGCTTCGGGAAGTCCCTGCCGATCTGTTCAGCTTCTCAGGCCACAAGCTCGGAACCCTGCCCGGAATCGGGGTGCTGCTCGCGCGTCGTTCGGTGCCGCTCGAGCCGATGGTGCCCGGTCACCAGGAAGACGGAAGGCGGGGAGGAACCCAGGCCCTGGCGATGATCGAATCTCTGGTCGCAGCCCTCGCGGTCGCCGCCCGCACCGTCGAGACCGAAGGAATTCGGCTCAATGACCTGCGCCAAACGCTCGAGACCCGGGTCGCCGCCGAAGTGAATGGACAGGGCGTGGCTCGCGCACCCGGCACTTCGAACCTGCGCTTCCCGGGAATCGACGGGGAAGCCCTGTTGATCGCGCTCGACCTGGAAGGAATCTGCGTTTCGTCCGGAGCCGCCTGCGCCTCGGGCTCACTGACCCCCTCGCACGTGCTGACCGCGATGGGGCTGTCGAACACCGAGGCCCAGGAGTGTCTGCGGTTTTCCTACGGCCGGGGCACCTCAGTGTCGGACATCGAAGCCGCGATCGAGGCGATCAACCGCCTGGCTGCGCGCGCGCGGATTTCGACATGATCTGGTTGATGTTGTTGGCCGCCAGCCCCGACGCAGGACGAATCTGCAAGCCGCTGCCCCCCGACACTCAGCTCAAGGTGAGCTTCAAGGCGGGGTCGACGGTCGAGGATCTCGCCCACTTCGCGAGCGCCATTCTTTGCGAGCCGTGGAAAGTGTCGGCCGCCGCGCGCAAACGCACCTTGAAGCTGTCGGTCGACGGGGACGTCTACGGCCGCCAGCTGCCTGCCCTGTTCGCCCTGCTCACCGAGTCCGCCGGAGTCGACCCCGCCGAGCTGCCGTCGGCTTCGTCCGCCCCTTCCGCCTGTCATCCCCGGTTGCTGGCTGCGATCGTCCCGGTCGATTCGTGGACGCGCCGGATTCCCGCTGCGTCCAGGGGGCCGCTGCTCGAGTGCGCTCCGGGCCAATTGCGGGTCGTGCCAGCGTTCAAGGAAGGTGCGGCCCAGGGCTTCAAGCTCTTCGGCATTCGACCGGGAAGCCTCGGAGAAGCGCTCGCTTTTCAAAACGGAGACATCGTGCTCGCGGTGAATGGGGCGGGCCTGTTGAGCGCGGACCAGGCGCTCGAGGCGTACGCGAAGCTCAACCAGGCCACCGAGCTGAAGATCGCGATCGTCCGAAAGGGCGAGCCCCGCACACTCACCTGGCTGCTGCGCTGAACAGCTGCAAGGTCAGTCGAGCCCGCGCTGGTGGAGCTCTTCTTCGTCGAGCCCCAGCAGGTGCCCCACCTCGTGCAGCACCGTGACTCCGATTTGTTCGATCAGCTCTTCGGGGCTGCGGGCGAACCGTTCGAGGTTCCGCTGGTAGAGGACGATCTGCGCCGTGGTGTGATGCTCGGCGACCGTGGGGTTGCGCTCGTCGATGGGCGTGCCCTGAAACACCCCCAGAATGGTAGGCGTCACCTCGCCTGAGCCCAGTGACTCGTCGTCGGGAAAGGGCTCGACCGAAATGGTGACGTTTCCCAGCTCGGTCTTCGCGTGCGCTGGCAGCCGGGCGATCGCCGCCTTCACCGCCGCATCGAACTGAGGCTCGGACAACGTCACCGCCGCCGGGAACGCGTCGGGATCCAGCCGGGTCGCCTTAGCAAAGAGGACACCGGCCCGGGCGGCGTCTCCTTCGCGCTCGGCCAGAAGCCCCAGGTAGTGGGGCGGCCAGGGATCTTCAGGAAGCTCCTTGGCGAGCACGAGCAATTGTTCTTTTGCAGCGCCGAACCGCCCGAGATCAAACAGCGTCACCGCCCGCTCGAGCCGGGCCTCGGGCTCGTCGGGGTTCAACTTCAGCGCCTGCTCGAGCGCCTTCAAGGCCTGCGGGAGCTCGCCCAGTTGGTTCAGACAGATGGCTTGAAGCATCAACCACTCGAAGTGGATCCGGTCGTCTTGCCGGACCTGGCTGTCGATTCGCGAGAGCAGCTTCATTCCCGCTTCGAGACGATCTTGATCATCACCGGGCTGCCGAATCATCACGTCCGCGGCTGCGAGCACCCACGAAGGCTCGTCGGGTTCGCGCTCGATCAGCTGGGCGTACACCGTGTCGGCATCTTCCCACCGGCCGAGCTCTGCCAACGCGGCCGCCCTCAGGCCCAGCGCCTCGAGATCCTCGGGGGCCAAACGCAGGGCGTGCTCGGTCTTCTCGAGGGCCTCTTCGAAGCGCCCGTCGTCGAGCGCGTTTCCGGCCTCATCGAGCAAAGAATCCAGTGAAAGCACGCGGGCCTCTTAGCCGAGCCGACATCGCCTGTCGCGCCAGGCCCCCGTGCAAGAAGTGCGTTCGAGCGCTGCTGTGATAAAAGTCGAGCCCGTGCCGCCCGGACCTTTGATCAAAATTCTGGTCGTCGACGATGACCTTGCGCAGTCGGCGCTGATTTCGAAGTTTCTGACCAAGCACGGCTACTCGGTGCTGACCGCGCCTTCTCCGATTGAAGCGATGCAGATGCTTCACACCGATGACATCAAGCTCGTCATCACCGACCTGATGATGCCTCACGTCGATGGCATTTCATTCGCTCAGCAGATCCACGCGGTCCCGCGCCTGAAGGACATGCCGATCATCCTCGTGACGGCCTGGCACTCGGAAGAGATCAGCGAGAAGGGCATGCGCAAGGGCATCGCGTTGACCATGAGCAAGCCGATCGAGTTCAACAAGCTGCTCGATCTGGTCGGCTTCGCGACCCATTGAAATTCCGTCAGCCCTTCACCCCGGAAGCGGCTGGAGTCTCGCCACTGTCTCGTCGCTTCACCACGTTCGGTCCGCGCTCGCGGTCCGGGTGCATTTCCATTCCGGCCGCGTAGGACGTGACCTTGTTCCGGCCATTGCGCTTGCTCGCGTAGAGCGCCGAATCGGCACAGTCGACCAGCTGACCCTGCTCGACCGCATCGACCGGAAGGTTGGCGACTCCGACCGAAATGGTGACCTTCCCACCAGGCTGAACTTCGCGGTGCTCGATCGGAGCTTCCTCCACCAGGCGACGAAGCTTGTCTCCGACTTCGAGCGCCTCGGCCCGCGTCACCTGGGGAAGCAGCACGACGAACTCTTCGCCCCCGTAGCGGGCCAGAGTGTCGACGCGGCGCACGCTGCCCTGCATCAGCTCGCACACGTGGCGCAGCACGCTGTCGCCGGCAGGGTGTCCCGCGGCGTCGTTCAGCTTCTTGAAGTGGTCGATGTCGATCATCAGGAATGAAAGCTGAGTTCCGAACCGATTGGCACGCGCGATTTCCAGCTCGAGCTGCGCGAACAGGTGGCGGCGGTTCGAAACGCCCGTCAGCGGGTCGGTGATCGACAGCTCGACCGTCTGCTCATGAAGCCGCGCGTTCTTCACCGCCAACGCTGCGTGGTCGGCCACCGCGGTGAAAAACTCGATCTCGCTGGCGGCGAAACCCGCCTTCTCAGGTCGCTCGAAGTTCAAGACTCCCAGCAGCTCTTCGCCGTGAAGCATCGGCAACGCGAGCAGGCTTCCCCGGCCCTTGGCGCCGGCCCCGCCGCGCATCTTGAAGAAGACCTGATCGCCCTCGAGGTCCGCCACGTAGACCGACTTCCGGGTGGCCGCCGCGTGACCACAGACTCCTTCGCCCACTGCGAACGAGAGGCCTTCGCTGCCGGGAGGATGTGCCTTGCGCACTTCGAGCCGCGCCTCTTGAAGCAGCATGATCGAAAACTTCGGCACGTTGAGCCGGGCCGGCACGGTGTCGGTGATTTTCTGCAACACCTCGTTCAGCTCGATCGACGACGTCACCGCGCGCGCCACGTCGTAGAGAATCGACAGCTCTTTGATTCGGCCTTCGAGCTGGCCTTTGAGCTCGAGCTCTCCCCGCGCCTCGTCCAGGTCGCGCCGGTTGTCGATCTCTTCGGCCTTCAAGGAAGTGATTCGATTCAGCATCCGATTGAACGCCCGGGCCAGCCGGCCAATCTCGTCCTCGCTGGTCTCTTCTGCGCGGGTCAGAAAATCGCCTTCCTCCGCACGCTTCATCGCTGCGGTCAGCTTCTGCAGCGGAGAGGCGAGGAAGATTCGCAGGCTCACTGCGGTCGCGCCCACCAGGGCCCCCGAGAACAGCAGCAAGATCATCAGCGCCTGAATGAAGCCCCCGGCCACTGACTGTTGCAGCGACGCCTCGTGCACTCTCAATTGCAGCATTCCCGCGCGCATCGTCGCTTCTCCGACATGACAGCCAGCGCAGGCCACGCCACCCAGGGGCAACACCACTTCGGTTCCCCCGGTGACCGCTGGCCGGGGCCCAGAAGGCTTGTCCTCTTCCTCGACATTCCGCGACCAGCGCACGATGCCGTTGGCCCCGAGAATCCGCAGCGACGAGATGTTGGCCTGGGTCGCCCAACCCGATCGCATCGTCTGAGTCACCGCCCGGTGCACCGCGCGCGGGCCTCCGGGTTGGGTCGCATCGGCCGCGTCGGCCAGCGAAAAATTGCCCGCCACGAGCTCGGCCATGCGTACCGCTTCTTCCTGACTGGCCTGACGGACAGCCTGATCGGTGCGCTGCCAGAGGATTCCCAACGCCACCAGCGCCAACGCCAACGTCGGCAACGCGATGCTCAGCAGCAGCTTTTTGCCTACAGAGTTCAGCGGTGCTCCAGCCAGAGACAGGTTTTTTCCCCCACGCGGCCCAAATGCCGTGCGCGGAAAATAGCTTCGATTTCATGACGCAGAATGTCAAACAGCGCTTCGAACTAGAATGGCGCGACTTTGGACTTGATCCTCTCGAAGCTGTTGAAAGTCCCTCACGGGTTTCCCACCCGGAAAGGAGGCGTCTCTACCGGTCCCTGGGCCAGCCTCAATGCGGGGGCTGCAGTGGGAGACGAGCCGGGGGCCGTGGCGATGAACTTTCAGCGGCTCGCCGTTGCAGCCCAGGTCGAGCGCGAACGGTTGTTTTCGGTGCGCCAGGTGCACGGAGACACCGTCGTCGAGGCTCCCGTCAGCGAGGACCTCGAGGCCGATGCGATCTGGTCTGGGCGGGCAGGGGACGGGGTGGGGGTAAGGACCGCCGACTGTGTGCCGCTGTTGCTGGTCGACCCCAGGGGGCAGCGGGTCGCGGCGGTGCACGCCGGCTGGAAAGGAACCTTTTTGGAAGTTGCCGCCCGGACCGTAGAGGCGCTGACCCGCGCGGGCTCGAGACCGGCCGACCTCAGGGCCGCGATTGGGCCGTCGATTGGCCCGTGTTGCTATGCGGTCGGCGAAGATCTGGTCGCGCGGTTCGCCGAGCGCTTTCCGCCCGAAATCTGTGTGAGGCGGACTTCGGGCCCCCACCTCGATCTCCCGTTGGCGGTGCGAACGACGCTCGTGCGTTCAGGAATTCCCCCCGAGCAGATCGACAGTTTGGGAATCTGCACCGCGTGCGACCTGCGCTTCTACTCGCACCGTCGCGATCGCGGGCTGACGGGGCGGCACTTCTCGTTCATCACCTGCCGCTTCTAAGTCGCGGGCCGGCTATTTCGCTTTCGCGGCAGTCGCGGCTTTCTGCGCCGCGATCCACTTGTGCATCCGCTCTTGCAGCACTTCCATCGGCAAGGCCCCCGCGCCCAGAAGCTCATCGTGGAAGGCGCGAATGTCGAAGCGGGCTCCGAGATCTTTTTGGGCTTCGTCGCGCAGCCTGGAAATCGCCAATTGCCCCACCTTGTAGGCCAACGCCTGGCCGGGCCATGCGATGTAACGGTCGGTCTCGCTCTGCACCGTCGGCTCGTCGATGTTCGAATGCGCGTGGAAGTAGTCCACCCCCTGCTGGCGGTTCCAGTGTTTGAAAATGAAAGCCGGTGTCGACCACGAGACGAATCGCGCGAAGCATTTCGTTCTGTAGCCGCTCGTAGTCGCTGTACGGGGCCTGGTAGAGCCCCACCTCTTTCCCCAGCCGTTCCGAGTAGACGTTCTGGTCCAGAACCCGGGCGACCTGCTTCAGCCGAGCGATGCAGTCGTCGAAGTCCTTGATCGTGTCGAAGGGCAGTTGGGAAACCAGCTGGGGAAGATCAATGTGGGCGCCGGTCATCTGGTTGATCGGCATCTGCCAGTCCTTGAACTTTGCGAGGTCCAGCTGCTGTAGGCCAACCCGTACAACAGCCAAGGTGCGAGCCAAGGCGGAAGGAAGTCGAGCTGGGTCGAGGCCAGCCGCGAAATGCCAACGAAGCCCCATGCCAGCAAACCCAACGCGCGCAGCCACAGGTGAGCCTGGCCGAGCTGTGCGTGTTCTTCTCGGCCCATTGCTCAATCATCCTGGCTGCGATCTGAAAGGCGCCGGCCGCGCGCCGGGGTGCGACCTCGCACGACAGACCTGTTGCAACGGCAGGCCGAATTCTTGACGGTCTGGAAACAGGGTCCGTACACTTCGCCTGCCATCCGCATGTTCCTCTTCATGGGTCCCCTCGCGCTGGCAGCCTGCGCGACGCCGGGGGCTGCACCGCACTCAGAGCTGACCGAGCTCAAGGCCGAAGTGCGCGCGCTGAAGGAAGAGAATGCCCGGCTGGAAAAGCGCCTCGAACGATCCGGGCAGCAGGCGTGGATGCCACCCCAGCCGGCCGCGGTTGTGGCTGCGACCGCGCCGATTCCTGAGCCCCAGGGCGCTTCGCAAGCAGTGCCGTGGTTGACAGTGGTGAAGCTCAAGCCGCGAGCGCAGGCCGCTCCGAAACTATCGACCGGGGTCTCGATCATCGAGCCGGGCGCGGACGTGATCGATGCTTTGAAGAACGCGACCCCCGAGCCGGCCGAAGAGACGGACCTCGACGTGGGCGACGCGTTTTACGAGCAGGGAGTCAGTGCGCTGAAGACCGGAAATGTCGCCGGCGGCATTCTCGAGCTGCAGAAGTTTGCCAGCGAGTCTCCTCGCCACCCGCGAGCAGACAACGCGCTGTACTTCGTGGGCCTCGGGTTGATGGGCCTGGACGACATCGAAGGAGCGGCGAAGACTTTCGAAGACGTAGTCGCGCGCTACCCTGCGGGGGACGCGGTGCTCGACTCGTTGCTCAAGCTTGGCGAATGCAGGGTCCGGCTCAACAAGCCGGCCGACGCGCGTGTCGTCTACCAGAAGATCGTCTCGACCTATCCGGGCACCACGGCTGCTACTGCAGCGCGGGCTCGCTTGTCTTCGCTCACCGGTTCCCCATGACCCTGAAAATTATGACCCTGCGCCACCCGCTGTTTGTGTCCCTTGTCTTCCTCGCGCTCGACGCCGGTACGGCCCGGGCCCAGAACGAGACCGAGCTCAAGCCGGGAACAGAAGAGACCGAGCAGCCCATTCCCGCCGCACCAAGCAAGGGCTCTGCGTCGAACCACACCGTCGTGAAGGACGACACGCTGTGGGACCTGTCGCAGAAGTACCTCGGCAGCCCGTGGTACTGGCCCAAGGTCTGGTCCTATAACCCTGAGATTGCCAACCCCCACTGGATCTACCCGGGCAACCAGGTTCGCTTCCTGCCCACCGGCGAAGAGGTTCCGACCCAGGTCGAGGTCGGCGGTGGGCCAGAAGAAGTCGAGCAGGGACAGCTGATCGAAGAGGATCGCGTTCAGGTCTCGGGCAAGATCGGCTACCAGGGCAAGGGCAGCATCAGCGTCCGGGTCGAGGGCTTCGTCACCGATAAAGAGATCGAAGAGGCGGGCACCATCGCCGGCTCGTTCGGCGAGACCCAGATGCTTTCCTTTCCCCAGCAGCTCTACGTCAGCTTCAAGAAGGCGGGCGCGGTGAAGATGGGCGAGCCGTACGTCATCTACCGCACCACCACCAAGCTCAACCACCCGTACGGGGGAAGCTTCGGGTACCTCACTCATGTGATCGGCACCGCGAAGGTCGTCCGGTGGAGCGACAAGGAAAAGCTCGCCACCCTTGAAATCGTCGGAGACTGGGAAGAGATGATGCGCGGCGATCTGGTCGGGCCCGCGGGCGAAAACATGATCCGCTCGATCGCGCCGCGGCCCAGCAGCAAGAAAGTCGAGGGCGGAGTCGTCGTCGCCGGCGGTCGCTACTGGTTCTCGACCTTCGGTGAACACGAGCAGATGTTGATCGACAAAGGCAGCGCCGACGGGGTCGAGAAGGGGAACATCTTCACCATCTTCCGCCACATGGACAGCGTGACCAGCGGGGACACGATCAACAAGCCGAACGTCCTCGACCTGAAGTGGCCGAAGGAAGACGTGGGCCAGTGCATGGCGGTCGAGGTGAAGACCCGGGCCACCACCTGCATCATGGTTCGCTCGATTCGCGAGATCATCGCCGGCGATCACGTCGAGATCCGGCCCGCGTCCGGTGGCGGCCGCGCCGGTGCATCGAGGTAGTCGGCATTACGGTCGTCCGATTTTAAGCAAAGGGGCTCCTCTGTGCTTTTGCAGATGAATGGAAACGGCGCTGCAGGAGCAAAATCTGTGTCTTGGGGTTGAGCAGATGGACGGCTTGAACGCGATGAGGCCTGGCGGCTGGAAAACGGCGGTCGCGATGCAACTTTTTGCGAGCGCTGCAGCCGCCGGGGCTGATCGACATCACCTTCAACGTCGGCAACGGCATTTACCGTCGGCCGCTGGGCCCGAGCCTGTGGATCGAGGTCGTTCTCAACGTTCTCTCACTGGCCCTGGGCAGCTGGGGCATCTGGTTTGGCTGGCGAAATCGCCTTGCCTTTCTGACCGAGGCGGTCCCTCGAGCGCCCTCGCCGCGCGATCGTCTCTCGCCGTCGTCACGGGCGCGTCGTCGGGCATTGGCGCCGAGCTCGCGGTTCAGCTCGCGGCTTCTGGAATGCGGGTGGCGCGATCGAGCCCCTGGCGCTCGATCTGACGGCTGCAGATTCCCTCGCACAAATTTTGGCCCGGGCCACTGCGCTGGGAGGCGCCGACTGGCTGATCAACGACGCGGGCGTGAACAGCTTTGGCGCCTTTCGCGAGGCCAACGCAGAGGCAATCACTCGAATGATTCGACTCAACTGCGAGGCCCTGGTGAGCGTCACTGGAGCGCTGCTGCCCACCATGCTCGCGCGGCGCCAGGGCGTCATTCTCAACGTCTCGTCCGTCGCCGGCTTCGTGCCCACGCCCTTCATGGCGGTCTACGGCGCGACCAAGGCGTTCGTCCTCTCGTATTCTGAAGCGCTCAGAGCGGAACTGCAGGGCTCGGGGGTGTCCGTCACGGCTCTGTGCCCCGGGCCCGTCACCACCGGCCTGTATGCGCTGTGTGCTCCGGGGGTGAAGCGAAAGGCGGTTTTCAACGAGATGTCGCCCGAGGCCTGCGCCCGGCGATCGCCGTGCCGGGGCTGTTCAATCGGCTGAACCTGTTGAGCGCGAAGTTCGCTCCGCGCGGCGTGGTGCGATGGCTCTTGAAAGCGCAGGGCCTGTCGTACCTGGGCTACGAGCGCTCGACTTTCAAGTCATGACGACGGCATTGGTGCTCGGCGCGGGGGTGGCCGGCCTGCTCGCGGCCCGCAGCTTGAGCGAGCACTTCACGCACGTGCAGGTCGTCGATTCGGACGTCCTGCCTGAAGGTCCTGAAAATCGGCACGCCATTCCTCGGGGCTACCATTCGCATGTGCTGCTGGCTGGAGGCGCAGGGCATTCGAAGCGCTCTTCCCCGCGTTGGACGCAGAGCTCGCCGCGCTGGGGTGCGAGAACGTCGACTGGGCAGGCGACTGCGTGGTCTTTTCCTCGGCAAGACAGGTGCCTCGCTTCGACTCGGTTGGTGACGCGTTCGAGCACCCGCGCGCTGTTCGAATGGCAGGTGCGGCGGCGGGTGCTCGCGCTGCCGAACGTCACTGTCCGGGGCTCGGTGAAGGTTCAAGGGCTGGTGGGGCACAGCTCACGGGTCACCGGGGCACGGGTCGAAGGGGGAGTGCTGCTGGCAGACCTGGTGATTGATGCGACCGGCCGTCACTCTGCCGCCCCGCAGTGGCTAGAGCAGCTGGGCTACGCGCCCCCCGAAGAGACGGTGATCGATTCCTTCCTCGGCTATGCGACCCGGCTCTACCAACGTCCAGCCGGCGCCTCGCCGTACAAGGGCCTGTTGATCAACAACCAGCCGCCCGACAACCCGCGGGCGGGGGCGCTGTGGCCCATCGAGAACGACCGTTGGTTGATCACGCTCGCCGGGGCCGCGAAGACCTACCCGCCCACCACCGAGGCCGGCTTTCGTGAGTTCGCGGGCAAACTGCAGAGCCCGCTGCTGGGCGAGGCGATCGATCGCGCAATTCTCCTCGGTGCCACGTCGGTTCCAAAAGCAGATCGTCAAAGCGATCGCGCCCGCCTGGCTCGTCGCGACAGCAGAAGACCTGCGTTGGGACACGACGGTCGGCAGCAGCGTGTCGACCGCGACGCGTTTCTCGCGTTGGTACATGGCGATTGCCCTGAAGCGCTGGCCGTGGTGAACGTCGCAATGTCAGCCCCTTTTCGTAAAAAGCCGCATGACCCAGGACGAAAGAAGGGCGGTGATCGGGTTGTGGGGAATCGTCGGCGTGGGTACGCAAGCGATCGCGAAGATTCGCAGCGTCTACCCGGACCTGGGCGTTCTGGCCGACGAGTTGCCGCGCCGGTGGCTCAGCTCGGTGCTGCTGGCTGAGCCTGCGCGCGAAGGGCTGGCTGCGCTCGCAACGTCGCTGGGACTTCATGCCGAACGGCTGATCGACCGGGCCCTGGGGGCGAAGATGTCGGTCTGCTTTCCCGAAGACCCCGGCTACCCGCGGGGCCTGGGGGACGTGCGCGGGGCTCCTCCGATGCTCTTTTATCGGGGCAGGGCCGACCGACCCAACGGGCCTCCCCGCCTGGCGATGGTCGGCAGCCGCAGCTTCGAGTCGAACTTCGTGCCCGCGGTGAAGGCCCTCGCCGCCGATTTGGCCGCCCAGTTGGTGATTGTCTCGGGCGCGGCCCGGGGCATCGACCAGCTGTGTCACGACGCGGCGATCGAGGCGAAAGGTGAAACCTGGGCCTTCATGGGCTCGGCGCTCGACGCGCTGGACTATGCGCAGGCGCAGATCGCGGTGCGCATCGTCGACAGCGGCGGCACGGTGTTTTCCGATTTTCCTCCGGGGGTACGGGCGGCCCAGAACACCTTCCCCCGGCGAAACCGACTCATCTCGGGTGCCAGCGACGGGGTGCTGCTGGTTCGGGGCCACGGCGACTCGGGCGCGCTGATCACCGTCGACTACGCGCGCAAGCAAGGCCGCCTAGTGATGGCCGTGCCCGGACAGATCGACCACCAGACGGCCCACAGCTGCAACCAGCTCATTCGCGCGGGGACCGCCCGCCTGGTCGCCTGTGCCGAGGACGTTTTCGTCGACATGGGACTTCGCGAGACCCAGACCGAGCCAGCCCAGGTTGGAGCCGAGGCATTTGATCTGACGCGCCTTTCGGACAATGCGCGCCACGCCTTCAGCATTCTCGATCGCACCCCGGTCGATTTCGACTCGTTGCTCGGGAAGGCCGACCCCCTCAACTCGGGTTTACTGGCCAGCGCTCTGATGGAATTGGAACTTGCAGGATTACTGGTCCAAAAACCCGGCCGGCGGTATGAGCGTCGCTGAAGCAGTTTGTTGACGCCTCAGGTTGGGCCAACTAAAAACTGCGCAAGCTTTTCAACCGCGTTGAGTCGAAGGGGTTATTCCGAAATGTCCGCCAGCACGATGTTTCACCACATTCTCGATGTGGTGCTGACCGCTGAACCCGCTCACAAAGATAGCGCGCTCGATGGCTTGATCGCGTTCTTCAAAGAGGGCGGTCCTTTCATGTTGATCAACATTTTCTGGCTGGCCTGCGCGCTCGCAGTCGTCGTCGAGCGGGTCATCACATTGATGTTCCGCTACAACCTCAACGCGCCGCCCTTCATGGAACAGGTCACCAAGTTGGTGCTGACCGGAAACGTCGACCGCGCGGTCAAGCTGTGCGGCGCCGCTCCGAATGCTCCGCTGGCGAAGGTGATTCGCGCCGGGCTCACCCGGGCCAATCGCGGTGAAATCGAAGTCGCCAAATCGATCGAAGAGGCGATTCTCGAGAACAACCCCCACATCTCGGCCCGCATTCAATGGCTGTGGTCGCTGGCCAACGTCGCGACCCTGTTCGGTCTGATCGGAACCATCATCGGTCTGATCAACACCTTCAAGTCGCTCGGCGGCGTTCCCGCGGATCAGAAGCAGGCGCTGCTGTCGAAGGGCATCTCGGAAGCGATGAACAACACCGCCTTCGGCCTTTTGATCGCGGTGACCTGCATCATCTTCCACCTCTTCCTCACCGCGTACGCGAAGCGAATGACCGAGACCGTCGAGCTCAACGCGATGAAGCTCGAGAATCTCCTTGGCCGTCGCAGCGCAGGCGAGACCAGCGCGATGGACTTCGAGAAGGCCTCCTAAGTTCCAGCCGGAACCCGACTCGCACCCCTGCTGTCAGGAACTGACGTATGGCGTTCTACTTTTCAAAGCGAAAGATCAGACCCAAAGAAGACGAGGATCTGGGTGAGCTGAACGTCATCCCGTATCTCGACATCTTGATGAATCTGATCATCTTCATCCTCCTGTCGATGTCAGGCCTGGCGACGTTTGGAATCTTGAACGTCAACGCTCCGAACTACGGCGCGACCAGTGGAGAGGGCGACAACCCGGACAAGCCGCCCCTGTTGTTGACCGTCGCGATTTCCGCCAAGGGCTTCTACCTCGCCGCCACCGGCGGAGTGTTGCCCGGTGCGGAAGGCGCCGTGGCTGCAGTCCCAGGCCAGGGCGTGCCGACGGTCGGAAAGTTGAATGACGGGTCGTTTGATTACGCGGGTCTCAACACCAAGATGAAAGAGATCAAGTCGACCTTTCCCACCGAGTCGAAGGTGATCATCGCCGCCGACAAAGAGGTTCAGTACGAAGTGCTGATCGCGACGATGGACGCGCTGCGCGAGACCAGCGATCACAAGGCGCTGTTCCCCGACGTAACCCTGGGGTCCTTCTAAGTGACCGGCAAGACCGCGACTCCCGCGATGGATGAAGAAGCGCTCGACGACCTTCAGCGCATGCGCTTTCGCAAGGCGATGGCGCGCAAGAAGCGCAAAGAACGCGAAGGTGAAGGCGAGATCAAGGAACTGAACATCATCGCGATGATGGACATCATGACCATCATTCTGGTGTTCCTGATCAAGTCCTACGCGACCAGCTCGTTGACCACCACCAGCTCGGAAGACGTTCGGCCGCCGATCTCGACCACCCGGCTGACTCCCAAAGACACCATCTCGATCACCATCACCAGCAAGCACATTCTGGTCGGCGACAAAGTGAAGGCCACTTTGGTGAACGGCGAGGTCAGCAAAAGCGACCTTTCCGGCCGCCTGATTGTCCCCGTCGACCAGGCGCTGAAGAAAGAAGTCGAGAAGCTGAAGTTCATTGCCGAGCGCAATCCGGGCGCTCCGTTCACCCATGAGCTGACGGTGATTGGAGACAAGCGGGTGCCGTACGATCTGCTGCTCACGGTGCTCTACAGCGCGGGCCAGAACGAGCTCGAGAACTACCGCTTCGTCGTCGTGCAGAAGGATTGAGAGCCAGTCGCATTCGGCATCAGCCCTTCAGTCCGTGCGGGTGATTTTCAGGGGCTGCCTGCCGCTGTACGGCAGGCCGTGGGTCGAGGCGCACCGCGACGAATTGTCGTGGGCCGCCGAAGAAATGTGATGAACCACACCACCGCACGCCGCGCTTTTCGCCGGCTGCTCGGATGAACCCACATGATCTCCTACTCCAAAGAGGCCGCTTCTTGATCACCGTCATCGGAGGGGGCCTGGCCGGTTGCGAGTGCGCTTTTCAGCTGGCGCGGCTCGGACACCCGGTGGTGTTGCGCGAACAGAAGCCCGTCAAGCGCTCGGCCGCCCACCACAGCGACAAGCTGGCCGAGCTCGTCTGCAGCAACTCGATGCGATCCGATGACCCGACCTCGGCGATCGGAATGCTTCATGCCGAGCTGCGCCGGGTCGGAAGCCTGATTTTGGGATCGGCCGATGCCCACCGGGTCCCTGCCGGGGGGGCGCTGGCCGTCGAGCGCGAGCTGTTCGCCGCCGAAGTCACTTCTCGGCTGCTGCAGTCGGGCCAGGTTTCGTTGATCCCCGGTGAGGTGACGGAAATTCCCGAGGGGACCGTGGTAATTGCCACCGGACCGCTCACCTCGGTTGCCCTCACCGATCAGCTCGCGAAGTACACGGGCGAGAAGCTCTACTTTTACGACGCGATCGCACCGATCGTCTCGGCCGACTCGGTCGACGAGACGATCGCTTTCCGACAGAGCCGCTACGGGAAGGGTGGGGGGGACGATTACCTCAACCTCCCGATGGAAAAGGCCGAGTACCTGACTTTCGTCGCCGAGCTCAAGGCCGGCACGAAAGTGAAGCCGCACGAATTCGAAGAACCCAAGTACTTCGAAGGCTGTCTGCCGATCGAAGTGATGGCTGAACGCGGAGATGAAGTGCTGTCGCACGGGCCGATGAAGCCGGTCGGTCTCTGCGACCCCCGCACTGGTCGGCGACCCTGGGCCGTGGTCCAGCTTCGCCACGAAGATCGCGCAGGCACCGCCTACAACCTGGTCGGGTTTCAGACCCGGCTCAGCTGGCCAGATCAAAAGCGGATCTTCAGCTCGATTCCGGGCTTGAAGAACGCCGAGTGGATGCGCATGGGGCAGATTCACCGCAACACGTTCATCGACTCTCCCCGGCTGCTCAATCGGGATCTCTCGCTCAAAGCCGAGCCGCGCCTGTTCTTCGCCGGGCAGATTTCGGGAGTCGAGGGGTACGTCGAGTCGGCGGCCTGCGGTTACCTGGTCGCGCTCTCGCTGCATGCGCGCCTGGCGGGAACGCCTTTCGAGCCACCCCCGGCGACCACCGCGCTGGGTGCGCTCTATCGCCACGTCACCGGTGAGGCCCACCCCGAAGGGGCAATCTACCAGCCCACGAATGTCGTCTACGCGCTGTTTCCGCCGCTGCCGGGGCGGGTGAAGAAGCAGGACAAGCGCGCGGCGTACACCAGCCGGTCGACGGCCGATTTCGACCTCTGGGCCCGGGGGGCTCCTCACCCGATCTCTGCTGCGTTGCCGAGCGTCTCCGCGCCCGCAGAGGTGTCGGCGTGAAATTCGTCCTGGTTTTGGCGATGGGGCTGGTGGGCTGCAAGGGCAAGGGGGCTGAAGGGGCCGGCGGGGTCAGCGGTTCGCGGGTCAGCCTCAACAAGGTGATGAAGGGCGAGGCCGGCGTCGGCAGCGTCGGCGTCAAGCGGGTCGGAGGAATCGGCATCGACCTACGCGCCACCTCAGACGGGCGATTCCTCACCTGGCTGCTCGATGCCGAGAAGCCGCGGCTCGATGGGCTGCCTCCTCCGATGCGCATTGGAGTGCTCTGGGCGGTGCCGAGCCAGGGCGGCGAATCGCGCAAGCTCGGCAGCGGGGTCACCAACATGCCCGGCGGTTACCTCTTCAGTCCCGACGGGCGGTGGGTGTTGTTCCTGGCCGGCTACAACGCCGCCGAACAGAGTGGCGAGCTGCGGGTGGCGTCTTTGTCCGACCCGGCCTCGACCCCCGAACGTCTGGGCGGGCGGGTGACCTACATGCTGGCCAGCCCCGATTCGAAGCAGGTCGCGTTCGTCGACGAAGGGGTGCTGCGCGCCGGCCCACTGCCGAAAGGACCTTTTCGGGAAGTCGCGGGCGAAGTGGCGACCGCCGAGTTCTCGCCCGATTCGGCGACGCTCTACTTCCGGCGCCGGGTCGCCAACGCGGGCGGGCTGTACCAGGTGCCGTTGAAGGACGTAGGCAAGCCCCCGCGCAAGGTGGCCGACCAGGTGGGCGACTTTCGGCTGACCCCCGATGGAAAGACGGTCGCCTACGCGGCGCGGCCGTCGGCGGGAAGCTCGAGTTACGAGCTGTTTGTCGCCGACACGACGGCCCTCAAGAGCAAGCAACTGGCGCGCAACGTGATCAACTTCCGTTTTTCGCCAGACGGGAAGCTGCTGGCGCACAACGAAGGCTTGTCGCCTGAAGATCCAGGGGACCTCTTTGTTGAAACGCTCGCCGGCACGGGCGCCGAGCCCACCGCGCTGGGCTCGAAGGTGAAGGACTTTCAGTTCTCACCCGACTCGAAGTCGATCGCCTTTCGCGAAGGGTACAACGACGGCGAAGGAGATCTCGCGGTCAGGGTGATTGGCGACAGCAAGCCGGCGAAGAAGATCTCGCGCCGCGTGCGCAGCTACAGCTGGAGCGACGACAACCTGAAGATCGCTTTCACCATTCGGGTGGTGAAGCCGATCACCTCGGTGGATCTGGTGGTGTGGCGGGTGGGCGATGAAGAGCCGACCAAGATCAAGCAGTGGGTCTACGACTACACGTTTACGCCCCAGTCCAACCGGTTGCTGTTTCGCACCGATTGCAGCCGGGAAGGGCGCTCGTGCGATCTGCTCGCGCTCGACCTGGCAGACCTCAAGGTTCCGCCCAAGAAGCTCGTCGAAGCGATGAGCGGCTTCAAGATTTCTCAAAACGGCGAACGGGTGCTGATCACTTATTCGCGCGCTCAGACCGGCGATTTCTACGACGTAGCGGTGTTCAACTTGAAGAACAACGAGCGCAAGACCCTGGAACAGTTCATTCGGTTGCCCGCACTGTTCCTCGATAAAGACGGCGGGAAGGTGGGCTACGTGGTGGCCGAGCAGAACAAGTCGGGGGTCTACGTGGCGGACCAGGTGCCCTGAAGCAAACCCGGTCGACGTGTGAACTCGACCCGGTGAAGTTGCACGCCTACGATCGAGCTAGATGAGCGACGTTCATGTCACCGGTTTTCTGAGGCACCTCGAGGTCGGCCGGGCCGCTTCGGTTCATACCCTGGCTGCGTACGCCTCGGACTTGCGCGCCTTTGCGGCCTACCTCCAACCGCTGAAAGTGGAGCTCTTGAAGGCCACCCCCCTTCACGTTCGAGGCTTTCTTGGAGTTCAAGCCGTTGATCACGCCGCCACCTCGCGGGCGCGCAGACTCGCGGCGATCAAGGCGTTCTACAGCTACCTCGTTCGACGCAAAGTGCTCGACGCGAACCCTGCTGCACGGACACGGACCCCGAAGCTGCCGCAGCGGCTGCCCCGCGCAGTGCCGATCGACGAGACGTTCGCCCTGATGGAGTCGCCGGATCTCGATCGTCTGCTCGGGCTTCGCGATAAGGCGATTTTGGAAGTTCTCTACGGGGGAGGCCTGCGCGTCAGTGAGCTCGTGGGCCTGAGTCTCGAGTCGCTCGACCGCAGCAACGGGGTGGTGCGGGTGCTCGGGAAAGGGAACAAAGAGCGTCTGTGCCCGCTCAACCCCGCTGCGCTCGAGGCGATCGAGCACTGGCTGGCGCGGCGGGGCGAGCTGCTCGCGAAGGCCCACAAGGGTCAAGACCCCCTGGCGCTGTTTTTGAACCACCGGGGGGGCCGACTGACCACCCGCAGCGTCGGCCGTCACCTCGATGCCTACGTGCAGAAGCTCGGGCTCGAACGAAAGCTGTCTCCCCATGCGCTGCGCCACTCGTTCGCCACCCACCTGCTCGCCGGCGGAGCAGACATTCGTGTCATTCAGGAACTGCTGGGCCACGCGAGCCTCTCGACCACCCAGCGCTACACCCACGTCGGCTTCGAACAACTGCAGCAGGTTTATGACAAAGCGCATCCCAGGGCCTGACCCCTTCAACAACCCCTTCTCGAAGGTGAAGCTGACCGAGCCGAAGAAGGCCGAGCCGATCAAGCCCGCGGCTGCTCCACCGCGCAAAGAAAAACCGGTGACGCTCGATGCCGAGGCCGCGATGTTTCTCGAGGCGATGGGCGAAGTGGTGCCCACCCGAGACGACAAGAAGCGCGCGCCTCCGGCTCAAGGTCTGCGGGTCGACCCGGTCAAGGTGGCGGATGAAGAGTCAGAATCGTTGGCGCAGCTGGCCGAGCTGGTGTCGGGAGACGGGCCGTTCGAGCTGACCGACTCGGGCCCGTTCATCGAAGGCAAAGTTCCAGGCTTTGATCCCCAGGTGATGAAGCGGCTTCGCACCGGGGGCTTCCGAATTCAGGGGACGCTCGATTTTCATGGCCTCACCCGGGACAAGGCTCAGGCGGCGCTCGAGCCCTTCATCACTTCGGCGCGGCGTGAGGGACACCGCTGTGTGCTGGTGATCACCGGCAAAGGTCTCAACAGTGAAGATCAGATTCCCGTGCTGCGGACCAGCGTGCAGCAGTGGCTGACCCGCGGCCGAATCGCGCGCCATGTGCTCGCGTTCT
Source organism: Archangiaceae bacterium (assembly GCA_043750125.1). Taxonomy (GTDB): domain Bacteria; phylum Myxococcota; class Myxococcia; order Myxococcales; family Myxococcaceae; genus JAGSPQ01. The sequence continues at coordinate 26,285 of JAYVCD010000116.1, forward strand.
GCTCGGCTCAAGCCGGCGATGGGGGCGCCGGGGCACTGTACGTTTTGCTGCGCCGCTGACGGCCGCCGTGGTGCGGGCGCTCACGACGGTCTCGCCTCACACCGGGTCGGTGCGCTCGAGCGGAAAGAGCAGCAGGTCCAGGTGCCCATCGCCCCAGTCTTCGAGTGCGCGGCTGAGCTCGGCGAAGCTCTGGGCGACCAGGCGTCCCTCGAAGCGCGAGACCTGTTGCGCGCCGTAGCCCAGAGCCCCCAGGGTGTTGATCAGCCCGCGACCGCCGGTGTACTCGAGCAGCAGCAAGGGCCGAGAGGTCTTCAGAATCTGCCCCATTCCCGCGAGCGCCTGTTCTTCGGCGCCCTCTACGTCAATCTTCACCAGGTCGACCCGGCGGCCGGCGATCAGATCATCGAGGGGTCGAAGCTGAACCTCGAAGGTCCCGGTGGATGCCTGGCCGACCAACGCATACGAGCCCCCGTTGGCGCGATCGGGAAGCGCCATCTGGGCCCGGCCGGTCGAGGCTCCGACCGCTACCTGGTGGGCCTCGATCTGGTGCAGTCCGTTGCGAGCCACGCTCTTCTGCAGCAGCTGGAAGTTGTGCGGCGCCGGCTCGATTGCGACCACGCGCCCCGTTGGGCCGACCTGCCGCGCCCCGAGCAGGGTGAAGTACCCGATGTTGGCGCCGACATCGACGAAGGTGTCTCCTTCGCGCAGCAGTCTGCGCACCGCGCGCGTCACATCGGGTTCCCAGGTGCGGTGGCGCGCGAGGTGTTCGCCAATGACCAGATCGTTGCCGTCGACGAGGATCGAGAAATCGTCCAACTGCACCCACTTCTCGACCGCGGGCAAAGGGCCTTGGGCCGGAGCCACCCGCGCCTTCAATTCGGAGCTGACCCAGAAATCGGCGGCCAGCTGCTCAGGAGTCAACTGCAGCTGACTCAGTCTTCGGCGGTGGTGGGCAAACCCGCTGTCGTCAGGCGAGCGCCCCAGCATCAACCGGTAGGCAAAGAAGACGTCGAGTGCGCTGGCGCGCTTCTTCCCCACCAAAGCGTTGAGCAGCGAGAGGACCGCTGTGTCGTGTCGATGGCGCAGACCGCGCGCGGCTGCCCGGACCAGACGGACCAGGGGACCTCCACGCTCGAGCCATTTTCGGTTCATCGGGGCACGTTCTAGCGCCGCAGCCCGTCGATGCTGAAAGAAGTGCCGCTCCGAAAGTCCGGACGCCGGTCTGCGTGCCGGCCTGCCGGTGAACTGTTACAAACCCCCGCATGTTCCATGGCACGACGATCGTTTGTGTTCGCCGCGACGGAAAGACGGTGATCGGCAGCGATGGGCAGGTGACCCTCGACAAGACGGTGATGAAGGGCAACGCGCGCAAAGTTCGTCGCCTGGGCGAGGGGCAGGTGATCGCCGGTTTCGCGGGCGGCACGTCCGACGCCTTCACCCTGTTCGAGCGGTTCGAGGCGAAGCTCAAAGAACACCGCAAGAACTTGACCCGCGCGTGCGTCGAGCTCGGGAAGGACTGGCGCACCGATCGCTATCTTCGAAAGCTCGAGGCGTTGTTGATCGTGGCCGACACCGAGAACACCTTCATTCTGTCGGGGGCCGGTGACGTGATCGAGCCCGAGCACAACATTGCCGCGGTCGGCTCGGGGGGCAGCTACGCGCTCGCCGCGGCGCGGGGGTTGATCCAGCACTCGACGCTCTCGGCGCGGCAGATCACCGAAGAGTCGCTGAAAATCGCCTCGGACATCTGCATCTACACCAACACCCATTTCAGCTTCGAGGAGTTGTAGATGCCGAGCTCATTTACTCCGCGCGAGATCGTCGGTGAGCTCGACCGCTACATCATCGGTCAGACTGCGGCGAAGCGCGCCGTCGCGATCGCGCTGCGCAACCGCTGGCGACGTCAGCAGGTCGGCGCGGACATGCGCGATGAGATCTACCCGAAGAACATCATCATGATCGGGCCGACCGGAGTCGGGAAGACCGAGATCGCCCGCCGCCTTGCCAAGCTGGCCCAGGCGCCGTTCGTCAAGGTCGAAGCCAGCAAGTTCACCGAGGTCGGCTACGTGGGCCGCGACGTGGAATCGATGGTCCGCGACCTGGCCGAAAATGCGATCGCGCTGGTCCGCGAGGAAGAGACCGAGAAGGTGCGGGCCCGCGCCGCCGAAGCCGCCGAGGACCGGTTGGTGGCGATCCTCGCAGGGGCGGCTCCGAAGCCGAACACCCAGACGTTCGGGTTTGCCGCTCCGCCGCCGCCTCCCCGGCTGTCGGATTCCGAGCGCGAGAAGCTGCGAGCACAGATCCGTGCCGGCACGCTCGATGACCAGTACGTCGAGATCGAGATCAGCGACACCGGAGGGATGACCTTCCTCAAGAACTTCTCAGGGCAGGGAATGGAAGAGGTCGGCGTCAACCTTCAGGATCTCTTCAAGACGATGCCCGGCTTTGGGGGGAAGAGCCGCAAGCGCCAGGCGAAGGTCCCTGAAGCGCTCAAGCTGCTCGAGCAGGAAGAGGCGGCCAAGCTCGTCGATCAAGATCGCGTCAACCGCGAGGCGATGCTGCGCGCCGAGCATCACGGGATCATCTTCCTCGACGAGATCGACAAGATCTGCAGCCGCGATGGCGGAAAAGGGTCTGGCGGACCCGATGTCTCGCGCGAGGGGGTTCAGCGGGACCTGCTGCCGATCGTCGAAGGCAGCACCGTCAACACCAAGTACGGCTCGGTGAAGACCGACCACGTGCTGTTCATTGCCGCGGGTGCGTTTCACGTCAGCAAGCCTTCGGACCTGATCCCCGAGCTGCAGGGGCGCTTTCCGATTCGAGTCGAGCTCGAACCTCTCACCGGCGATGATCTGGTGCGGATTCTCAAAGAGCCGAAGAACTCGCTGCTCAAGCAGTACACCGCCCTGCTCGCGACTGAAGGGATCACGCTGACTTTCACCGACGAGGCGATCAGCGAGCTGGCCCGTCTGGCGCAGGTGGTCAACGACCGCTCGCAGAACATCGGAGCGCGCCGCCTGCACACCGTGCTCGAACGTCTGCTCGACGAGGTCAGCTTTGGCGCGACCGAGCTGACCCACAAAGACGTGACCATTGATCCGAACTACGTCCGCGAGCGGCTCGGTGAGTTGGTCAAGGACGAGGACCTTTCGAAGTACATTCTGTGACACCCCCCATGACCAAGAACGAACAGATCATCGAGCGCGCTCGAAAGCACCTGCTGCAGAACTACAAGCAGCAACCCATCGTGCTGGTGCGCGGAGAAGGCTGCTACGTCTGGGACGCCGACGGCAAGCGCTACCTCGACCTGCTGGGAGGCATCGCCACCTGCGCCCTGGGTCACTGTCACCCTGCGGTGGTGGCCGCGGCGAAGAAGCAGATGGAAACGCTGTGGCACGTCTCGAACGTCTTTTATTCTGAGCCGCAAATCGCGCTGGCCGAGCGGCTCACGTCGTCCTCGGGGCTGCCGGGCGCGCGCGCCTTCTTCTGCAACTCGGGTGCGGAAGCCAACGAGGCGCTGATCAAGCTCGCCCGCCGCGCCCAGGTCGATCGCGGCTTCAAAGATCGCTACGAGCTGTTGACGTTCGAAGGCTCGTTTCATGGCCGCACCCTCGCGACGTTGACCGCTACGGCCCAGCCGAAATACCAGGCGGGCTTCGAGCCGCTGCCGCAAGGCTTCCGACACGTGCCTTATGGAGACCTCGAGGCGGTCAGGAAGGGAATCGGCCCTCACACCGGCGCCATCCTCGTCGAGCCGATTCAGGGGGAAGGGGGCGTGCGGGTGGCTCCGGCTGGGTTCCTCAAGGGCCTGCGCGCGCTGTGTGACGAGAAAGGTCTGCTGCTGATGATCGATGAAGTGCAGACCGGCTTTGGCCGGACAGGAAAGACCTACGCCTTTCAGCACGAAGGCATCATTCCCGACGCCTTCTCGCTGGCGAAGTCCCTGGGCAACGGCTTGCCAATCGGCGCAATGGTCTGCACCGACGAGGCGGCCAAAGCGTTGCCGTCGGGAACCCACGGCTCGACATTTGGCGGCAACCTGGTGGCGGCCGCGGGGGCGTGCGTGGCGTTTGACCTGGCATGCAGCGAAGAGGCGATGGCGGCCACCCGCCAGAAGTCCGCCCGCATGTTCGAGCTGGCGCGCGCGGTTCAGGCCCGTCACCCCGGGAAGGTCAAAGACGTTCGTGGGAAGGGCCTGCTGATGGGCATGGAAATCGAGGGCGGGGCGGCGGACGTGGTCGCGCGATGTCGGGGAAATGGCCTGTTGGTCAACATGGCGGGCGAGAAAACGGCCCGTTTTGCCCCGGCGTTCGTGGCCACCGACGAGCAATTGGTCGAGGGATTGTCGCTCTTCGAAAGGTCGCTCTAGACTCCGGTTCATGTTTTTGAAGTCGAGGGCACTCTGGCGTCTGACGTAATTACCGGGTTGGGCTCGAAGTCCGACTTCATCGCAGTGGTGCCGCACATCGACGTGCAGCGCCTGGCGCTCAGCCCAGAAGAGGCCGCGCTGTTCGCCTTGGTCGGTCGGGCGGCCCAAATCAGCGAGGTGATTGCGCGCAGCAACCTCGCCGAATCCCGGGCCATTGCGGCGCTGCTGGCACTGCGGGCCAAGGGAGCGATCGTCCCCGCCCGGGTCCAGAAGGGCGTCGCCAGCTCATCGGACGCCGCTCTGCTCGAGCAAATCGACCTCGACGACAAGCGCAAGCTCGAGATCATCGAATTCGAGAGCAAGTTGCCCGGGTTGGATTACTTCCAGATGCTCGGAGTCCCGAACCTCGCCAGCCCGGACGAAGCGCGCCGTGCTTTTCACTCCCTGGCGCGCAAGTTTCACCCGGATCGCTTCTACGGGAAGAACATCGGCAGCTTTCGCAGCCGGGTCGAGAACATCTTTCGCAAGCTGACCGAGGCGAACGAGGTGCTGGGCGACATTGAGCGGCGCACCGCCTACCTCGGCGCCCACCCTGAGCTGGTCGACGTGTCCGCCACGATGTCGGCCGACCCGGTCACGGCCCGGGTTCGCACCGCCGACGATGATGTCCGCGATGCCGAGCGCCGAACGCGTTTGAATCGCCACCCCTACCTGGCGCGAACGTCGAAGGTGAACGATCTGATCAAGCACGCTCGGGAATCGTTGGCCAGGGGCGAGCCCAGCCTCGCCTTCAATGACTTGAGCCTTGCCGGCCGTCTCGACGAACGGAACGTCGAGGTCAAGACGCTGATGGCCGAGGTGCGCAAGAAGCACGAGACCGCCCGCGGGGACCAGGAGTTCAAGAAGGGAGCCGCGTTGATGGAATCGGGAGACAGCCGGGGTGCGCTGGCTGCGTTTCGGGCTGCGGTCAACGTCGACACCAACCACGCGGGCGCCAACTATCAGGCCGCCAAGCTGACTCTGATGACCAACGGAGACCTCAAAGAGGCCAGCAGCTACGCCCAGCGGGCCGTCGACTCGGAGCAACAAAACGCGTCGTACCGCGAGCTTTACGCAAGGATTCTGGATCAAGCGGGGATGAAGGCGTTGGCGCGCAAGCAATTCGAAGAGCTGTTGCGCCTGGATCCCGAAAACGCCGAAGCAAAAAAGCAGCTCAAGCGCCGGTGGCCGTTCTAACCTTGGAGGCAAATGGCGGACCGTGAGCCCGTGATCGGGATCGACCTGGGCACCACGAACAGCGTGGTGGCCACGGTACAAAGCAACCAGCCCGTCGTGATCAAGAACCGGACGGGTTCAAACCTGACGCCGTCGGTGCTCGCGGTCTCGAAGACCGGCAAGCGCCTGGTGGGGCAGATCGCCAAGCGGCAGGCGATCACCAACCCGCAGGACACCATCTACGCAAGCAAGCGGCTGATCGGCCGGAAGTTCTCGAGCCAACAGGTTCAAGAGTCGATGAAGGTCCTCTCGTACCAGGTGGTGTGCGGGGACCACGACGACATCAAGATTCGAATGGGCGGGAAGGACGTCTCGCTGCCCGAGCTGGCGGCGCTGGTACTCCACGAGCTGAAGCTCGACGCCGAGGCGCATTTTGGCCAGCCGGTGACCAAGGCCGTGATCACCGTCCCTGCCTACTTCAACGACGGCCAGCGGCAGGCCACCAAGGACGCCGGCCGGATCGCGGGCCTCGACGTGCTGCGCATCGTCAACGAACCCACGGCCGCCGCGCTGGCCTACGGTTTTGGAAAATCGGTCAACGGGAAGATCGCGGTGTTCGACCTGGGCGGAGGCACCTTTGACATCTCGGTGCTCGAGATCGGCAACGGCGTCTTCGACGTGATCGCGACCGGTGGGGACACCTACCTGGGTGGCGAAGACTTCGACAATCGGATCATCGAGCACCTGGTCTACGGGTTCGCGAAGGAACACGGCGTCGACCTGCGCAAAGACCGCATGGCACTGCAGCGGCTGAAGGACGCGGCCGAGAAGGCGAAGATCGAGCTGTCGAGCGCGAAGGAAGCGCAGGTCAACCTTCCGTTCATCTGCACCCCTCCGGGAGGGGGAACGGCGCTGCACCTGCAAAAGCCGCTGACCCGCGAGAAGCTCGAAGAGCTGTGCGCCGACCTGATCGAGAAGTGCATCACGATGTGTGATCAGGTATTGACCGAGGCCAAGGTCAAGCCGGGCGACTTGAAAGAAATGGTGCTCGTCGGCGGGATGACGCGCATGCCGAAGGTCGTCGAGGCGGTGAAGAAGTACTTCAAGCGCGACCCGTGCAAGGGCGTGCACCCCGACGAAGTGGTCGCGTTGGGCGCCGCGGTTCAGGCCCACTCGCTGACCAGCGAAGAGTCGCAGGTGCTGCTGCTGGACGTGACGCCGCAGAGCCTGGGCGTGGCCATCGCAGGCGGCTACGTGCGCCGGCTGATTCCGAAGAACACCACCGTGCCGACGT
>JAYVCD010000117.1:0-18848 GCA_043750125.1 Archangiaceae bacterium
CCCCACCGCCGGTGGTGTTTTACAACTTCGAGGAATACGCGAGACTTGTAGCTGCTGCTGAAAGGCATGACCCTCGTACCTTGGCTGCAGTGCTCTTGGCAGGTGATGCCGGGCTCAGAGACGGTGAGACCATCGGTTTTGAGCAGACCGACATCGACTGGGGTAGCCGCATCTTGACCGTGCAACGCCAAGTCTGGCGCAACACGGTGGATTCACCCAAGGGTGGCAGGCTCAGGTACGTCGGGATGACGAAGAAGCTGGCCACCGTGCTCGCATCGATTCGCCATCTCAGGGGAGCCCGAATGCTCCTTCAAGACAACGGGAATGAGCTGACCTACAAAGTCCTGCGTCGCTGGATGGCCACCGCCCAGCGCATGGCAGGGTTGAAGGCGACGGGGAGCTACCATGTGCTCCGTCACTCGTTCTGCTCACACCTGGCGATGCAGGGGGCACCGGCAGTCGCAATCAGGGACCTGGCCGGGCACCGCAGCCTCAACACGACGATGAGGTACATGCACCTGTCACCAGGAGCACGGGACCAGGCGATCAAGATGTTGAATGACCGGCCCACCGGAGCTGATTCAGGGTCGGTTTTTGGAGACTTGGTGGAGACGGCTCAGGAGCCTGCGAAGAACTCCTGAGCCATTAACCACTTTGAAGAGCGGCGGAAGGGATTCGAACCCTCGACCCTGAGCTTGGGAAGCTCATGCTCTACCAACTGAGCTACCACCGCGTGCGCGCCAAATTGCCCGCAACCTCGAGACACGTCAAGACCTTCAGCCGACAGATGCTGCGGCGCAGGTCCCGGGTGGGCTAGAGCGGCGACCTGCAGATGGGGACGATCACGCGGTCCATCTTGTGTGCCTGCCTCTCGGCGGTGGCCACGGAGCCTCAAGCGCCCGCGCGATGGCTCGACGGTGAGCATCTGACTGGCGAGTGGAAGGGCGATCGCGACACGCTCGCCGACCACGGAATCACGATCGATCTCATCTACACCGCCGAAACGTTCCTTACCACCGCCCGACTGGGCACTGCCGAGCGGGCAGTGTCCCTGCTGGGTCACCTCGACGCGGCGCTCACCCTCGACACCCAGAAGCTCGGGCTGTGGCGCGGCGGAAAGTTCTATTTCCTGGGGCAGAACAACCATGGGGTGGGGATCAACGCGCTCGTCAGCTCGGGCACTTCGATCAGCAACCTCGAAGCCCCGCCCTACACCCAGCTGACGGAATTCTTCTACGAGCAGCTGCTGTTCGGAAAGCGGCTGCGCCTTCGCCTCGGCAAGCAGGACGCGAACCGCGACTTCGGGACCCCGCGCTACGGTGGCAATTTCCTCAACAACAACTACGGAATGTTTCCCACCACTCCCCTGCCCTCGTACCCGACGACCGGCCTGGGAGCCGTGGTGGTCGTCGAGCCCACCGACTGGCTCGCACTGAAGGCCGCCGTCTGCGAGGGCAACCCGAAGGTTGGAAGCCTCGGCTTCGATTCTGCGTTGGCCGAGAACGGCGGGCTCACCACCGTGGTGGGAACCGCGATCACCCACCGGTTTGGAATCGACAAGCGCAACGGCGGCACCACCAGCGTCGGAGCCTGGCGCCAGACGGGACAGATTGCGGAAGTCAGCGACGCTCCGATGGCGCGCACTTTTTCGAGCAACTGGGGCCTGTTGGTCCAAAACGACGAGCGCCTCTACAGCGACCCGTCGAATGAACAGAACAACGGCGGCCTCAACGTCATCGTCCGGTTCGCGTGGTCCCAACCCGATCGCAACCAGATCCCCCTCTACTTCGGCGCTTCAGCAGCCTGGCACGGCGTCACGTCCACCCGCGACAACGACACCATCGGAATCGGCTTTGGATACTTCACCGTCAGCCAACAGACCGGCGGTACCCTCGGGCCGGGCTCGGAAGTCTTCGTCGAGGCGTTCTACAAAATGCGCCTCACCAACTTCTTCAGCCTTCAGCCCGATGTCGAGCTCTACCAACACCCAGGCGGCGACGGCCCGACCACGCTGCTGGTGGGCCTGCGGTTGAAGCTCAAACTATGACTGCGCCGCGCGGCCTGGACACCAAGCGGGGCAGCCTCGAAGCGGTGCGCTCGGCGCTGTTCGGCCTCGCTCTGGTCGGGGCCCTGGGCGTGATCGGAGCGATCGTCAGCTACCGCGCCGACGTAGACGAAGCCCGGCGCAGCGTGCGCGAGCGCGTCGGCCGGCAAGGCAGGCTCTACGCCGAGTCGCTGGCGCTGCACCTGGCGGTGTTGGAAGCCGAATTGAGGCGCGTGTCGGATCAATTGGGCTCGAGCGGCATCGAGCCCGACCCGGAAGTCCTGCGCCTGGCCCACCACGATCACGCGATGTTCGGCGGCGGCATCGCGCTGCTCAGCCTCGATGGCCGGGTGCTGTGGAGCAACCCGGACGATCTGCTCGCCACGCTGCCCGCCGTCACGTCCCAATCCTGGTTTCAGAAGATGCTCTCGATGGACGGGCAGGGAATCGCGCTCGATGCCCTCGGAACCGATCACCCCCGGCTGGTGGTGGCCATCGCGGCGAAGTCCGGCTCGCCCGGGATGCTGATGGGGGTGATCGATGCTTCCGACCGCTTCTTGTTCGGGACTCTCGACAAAGACGAAGAACGCCTGGTCCTGGGGGCAAACTTCAACGTGCTGCTGCCGAGCGCCCCGCCCCCGTGGGCCAACACCGATCAATTTCGCGAGAAAATTCACCAACTGCAGCTCGCCTCGTCCGAGGGCGGAGAGCTCGTCGAAGACGGTCACACCCTCTTCGCCTACCCGGTTCGGGTTCCGGACACCGCGCTGAGCGTGGTGCTGCTCGAGTCCGAAGAGCTCGCCATCGCTCCGATTCGCGCGCGTCTGATTCCCCAGCTCATCTTCCTCGCCGTGCTTCAGGTCACCACCCTCACCCTGCTCTCGCTCTACCTGCGGAAGATCTGGCGCACCTTTCTCGAGTTCGAGACCCGCGTCGCCGAGCAGGAAAAAATGGCCGCGCTCGGCACCGCCTCTTCGCTCATTGCCCACGAAGTGAAGAATTCGCTCAACGCGCTCAACGCGGTGGCCTCGCTCGTCGCCACCAGCAGCGACCCGAAGCTGTCGTTCAAGACGCTCAAGGGGCAGATCGACCGACTCGGACACCTGGCGACCTCGCTGCTCTCGTTTGCCAAACCCAACGACGCCCGCACCGCGGCGCTGCACCTCGAACAGATCGCCAAAGATGCGGTCGAAGGCCTGGCGGTGTTGCCGGAGTTCGATGAAGTGAAGCTCGAGCTCGACCTCGCGGCCCGGGTGGAAGTCGATGGCGATCCGTTGCTGTTGGTGACCGCGATCGACAACCTCGTTCGCAACGCAATCGAAGCGGCGGTGGCCGCCAAGGACCTCGGAAAAATCACCGAGCCGACGGTGTGGATCCGGGCCCGCGGCGAGAACGGTCACGCCCTCCTCACCGTCGTCGACAACGCGGGCGGACCTCCCCCTGGTTTCGAAGACCATCTCTACGAGCCCTTCTTCACCACCAAGGCCAAAGGCATCGGGCTGGGCCTTTCGATGGCGCGGCGGGCGGTCGAGCAGCAGGGGGGGACGCTCACCTTCGAGCGCGTCCCCGGTGGCAGCCGTTTCACCGTTGCGCTTCGTACTAAGTAGGCCGCATGCCTCTGGCCACGCTGCTCGTCGATGACGATCGTGCTTTTTCGGCCCTGGCCGCTGCGGCTCTTCAGCGCGAAGGCTTCCCCGTCACCGTCGCGCATTCGCTGCATGCTGGACGGGCCGCGGTCGAGAAAGGCAGCTTCGAGCTGGTGGTGCTCGATCGCCGACTGCCCGATGGCGACGGGCTCGCCTGGCTGCCCGAGCTCAAGGCGGCGCTGCCCGGCGCGGTGGTGGTGATGGTGACCGCGCACGGAGACATTGCGAGCGCCGTCGAAGCGATTCAGCTCGGGGCCGCCGACTACCTCACCAAGCCGATCGAGCTGTCGGACCTGGTGATGAAGGCCCGCGGCGCGGTGGATGATCTGCGACTGCGCGACCGGCTCGAGCGCGCGGAAGGTGAGCTGTCGGGGCGGCGACGGCTGATCGCTCCGAAGAGCCGGGCGATGCAGCAGATTCTTTCCACCCTCGAACGGATCGCCTCGTTCGCGCGTTCGCCGGTGCTGCTGTTGGGAGAAACCGGCGTCGGCAAGGAAGTGCTCGCGTGGCACGTTCATCTTCATGGCGCCGGCGAGAGCGCCCCGTTCGTTCATCTCAATTGCGCCGCGTTGCCCGATTCGACCGCCGAGAGCGAGCTGTTCGGTCACGAGAAGGGCGCCTTCACCGACGCGCGTTCGACCCGCCGCGGGCTGGCTGAGCTCGCCAACGGAGGCACCTTGTTCCTCGACGAGGTCGGCGAGCTGTCCGCGGCCGTGCAGGCCAAGCTGCTCACCTTCCTCGATTCGGGACACTTTCGCAGGTTGGGCGGCGCGACCGAGCTGAGCAGCACCGCCCGCGTCATCGCCGCCACCAACAAGGACCTTCAGGCCCAGATCCGCGAAGGGAAGTTCCGCGAAGACCTCTGGTTTCGGCTCTCGGTCTTCAAGGTCGAAGTGCCGCCCCTGCGCGAGCGAACCGAAGATCTCGAAGCGCTGGCGGGGGGACTGCTGCAGGGCATCGGTTCCCAGATGCGAAGGCGCAACCTCACCTTGTCGCCTGCGGCAATCGAACGACTGAAGGCGTATCGCTTTCCCGGAAATGTCCGCGAGCTGAAGAACATCCTCGAGCGCGCGGTGGTGCTGGAAGAAGGCCCAAGCCTCGAGCTGACTCAAATCGCGCTCGGGGACTCTGGACAGTCTTCAGTTCCGGCCGATGCGTTCGTTCTTCGCGGTGAACCGGTCGAGGCCGAAGAGCTCGAACGGAGGTACGTGAAGTGGGTGCTCGAGCGCATGGGGGGCAAGAGAATGGAAAGCGCCAAGCTGCTCGGGATGAGCTACCCCACGTTCTTGAAGCGCCTGGGCGTGGACTGAAAGATTCTTTCAGCCGCTGAAACTTCCTTGAAGGCTCCGCGCGCGTGCGTCGACCCCAACCCCCTGGAAACATTCCGACGCTCTGTCGGCACGGGCGGTGGATAGCCACCCTGTGTGCTCGCATCTTTCGTGTTGGTCACCTTGTGCGCAGAGCCTTCCTCGCTGCCTCTGGCGCAACTGCCCGAGGACGCGCAGCTCTTCGAGCTGATCTGGCAGAGCGCTCCCGAGCTGCAGTCGGTGCGCTCTCGCGTCGCCGCGGCTCGCGCCGATTCCGAGCGGGCACAGCTGCTTCCCAACCCCTCGCTCGACCTGTCCGCCAACACCCTGCCGGTCGGGCCGACGACTCCCGAAGACCTGCCTTCGCCGCTGGCGAATGTTCCCAATTACGCGGTCTCGATCTCGACGTTGATCGAGCTTGGAAAACGAGGCCCCCGACAGCAGGCCGCGCAACACGCGACCGATGCGGCGATCCTCGACGGGCGCGCGCTGCTGCTTCAGCGGTACTACGACCTGCGAAGTCACATCGGAGGAATCGCGGCGATCGAGCAGCGCCTCTTCCAGTTGTCCGAGCTGTCGAAAGATGCCGCCCGCCTGACCGCGCTTCAGCAGGCCCGCTCGGACAAAGGCGACGTCTCGACGCTGGATGCAGATCGCGCTCGACTGGAAGAACAGAAGCTCGAGGCCAGCCTCGGCATCGAGCGCGCCCGCCTCACCGCCGAGCTGCGCGCCTGCAGCGAAGTCTCGGGCCTCGATTGTCAGCCCTTCGCCAACGCCGGCCGGGCCTCGACGTTTCTGGCCCGCGTGCCTGTCTCTCCTCCCGAAGCGGCTTGCGAGAGCCGGCCGGACGTCCTCTCACTTCAAGCTCAGTCGGCCGGCGCACGGGCTCTGGAAACGCTCGCCCACCGCCGCGCGATTCCCGACCCCACGCTGCGGGTGGGCTACGTGCGAGATCAATTCGTCGTCGCTGGAAACCAGGCGAACAGCCTCTTCGTCGGGCTGAGCATTCCACTGCCGCTCTTCGATCACGGCCAGGCCGACGCGCGCGCCGCTTCAATCACCGCCGAGTCGGCCGATCGCGCGCGGCTTCAAGTACTCGCGATTGCCCACGACTCGCTGCGAAAGGTCGACGCCGAAGCTGCCGAAGTCGAGCGGCGACGTGACCAGCTGGCCACCCAGACCCTTCCTCTCGCCCGAACGATCGTCGAACGACTCGAGGCCACGGTCGCAAGGGGCGGCGCCGGGCTGCAGGACCTGCTGCTGGCCCGGCGGACCCTGGGCGAGCTGGTGCTCGACAAGTCAGATCTGGACCTCGCCATCTTCGAGCTCGCCGTCCTTCGCAGCCGCGTCTGCGGCCAGTCCCCCCCTCTGCCCCCGGACCTGACCCTATGAGAGTTCTCTTTCTCGGCACGCTCGTCTTCGTCGTCGACTGCAGCAAGCCCGACACCGTCGAGCCTGCGCCCTCGACTCTGAAAGCCGACGCGAAGGGGGTCGACCTTTCGCCCGATGCGCCGCAGTGGAAATACGTCGAGCTGGCGGTGGCAGGAACGGCAGACCCGATCGCACCGCTCGCGGCGCCGGGGCGGGTGGCCTTCGACGAGAAGCGCACCTCGGACGTGGGCTCTCCGCTTTCGGGCCGCACCGAGACGGTGATGGTTCGCCTCGGAGATACCGTAAAGCAGGGCGACCGGCTGTTCTCGGTGCGCTCGGGAGCCTGGGCGGATCTCGATCGCGAGGCTGAAACTGCGCGGTCCCAGGAAGGGCTGAAGAAGCGGGTGGTCGAGCGATCGCGCGAGCTCTACGCGCTCAAAGCGATCGCCGAGAAAGATCTGATCGCCGCCGAGGCCGAGCTGAAGGAAGCAGGGCTGGCACTGAAAGCCGCAGAGGCCAAGAAGCAGAGCCTCCAGGTCGTCCCGGGGGGCGACAACCTGTTCTTCGTCCGGGCTCCGCGCGCGGGGACGATCGTCGAGCACGATCTGTACTCGAACCAGGAAGTCGTTCCCGAGCGCGAGAAGCCCTTGCTACGCATTTCCGAGCTCGACGAGGTGTTGGTGCTCGCCGACGTGCCTGAAAATGACGCGGGCGATCTGGCGATCAACGAGCCGGTCACCATTCGCTCCCAGGCGGGAAGCGCTGAACGAAAGGGAATCGTCGAGCACATCTCCGAAGTCGTCGACGTCCATCGCCGCACCGTCGAGGTCCGGGTCCGGGTCGAGAACCACGACCGGGCCCTGCGACCCAATTCCTTCGTCGAAGTGATCCCCCACCCGGTCGGCGGAGAGAAACGAATCCGCGTTCCGGACGCAGCGATCGTCAGCGAAGGGACTCGCAGCGTGATCTTCGTTTCCCGCGGGTCGGGGCGGCTCGAGCCGGTGCAGGTCGTCCAGGGCCGCCGGCGCGATGGGGAAGTCGAAATCCGCTCGGGCCTGGAACCCGGCACCAAGTTCGTCGCGAAGGGCGCCCTGCTGCTGCTCAACCAGATCGACCTCGTCGACCAACCTTAAGGAGGCCGACCCATGTTCGAGCGAATCGTCACCTTCAGTCTGAAGAACCGGGGAGCTGTCTTGCTCTTCACCGCGGTGATCGCGATCTGGGGCTACTTGAGCTTTCGCGATCTGACGATCGAGGCCTTCCCCGACCCGACCGACACCCAGGTGAACGTGATCACCCTCTTCCCCGGCCAGCCGTCCGAGGAAGTCGAGCGACAGATTGGGTTGCCGCTCGAGCGCGCGCTCAACGGCTGCCCGGGAATGTCGCGTTTGCGAAACCTGTCGATGTTCGGGCTCTCGTTCGTGACGCTGACCTTCAATGACGGGGTCGAAGGAATGTGGGCCCGCCAACAAGTGATCGAACGGCTGCGAGGCGCTGACCTGCCCGAAGGCGTTCGGCCCGAGCTGGGCGCCTACGCAACGCCAATCGGAGAGGTCTACCGCTACACGCTCTCGGGATCTCAAGGAGACCCGATGAAGCTGCGCACGCTGCAGGACTGGGTGGTGCGCCCGATGTTGATGCGGGTCGACGGGGTCGCTGATGTCGTCAGCTATGGGGGCCTGGCGCGGGAAATCCACGTGCAGCCCCAGTCGACCCAACTGGCCTCGTTCGGGCTCACGCTCGCCGACCTCGAGACTGCCATTCACGGCGGCTCGGTGAACGCCTCGGGGGGAGTGCTCGAAACCGGCTCAGAACAGTTCGTCATTCGCAGCGAGGGCCTGTTCAAGAACCTCGACGATTTGCGCAACGTGCGGGTCGCGACTCACGAGGGAACTCCGGTCTTCTTGAAGGACGTGGCCGATGTCGCCGAGGGCTGGGCGCCGCGCGAGGGAGTCGTCAGCGAAGGAAACCGGTCGGACGTGGTGGAAGGAATCGTGCTGATGCGGCGTGGGGAAAACCCTTCGGTGGTGCTCGGAAGCCTTCGCGAGAGCTTGAAGAAGGTCAACGCGCGGCTGGCGTTGGACGGGGCCGAAGTAACCCCGTTCTATGACCGCAGCGAGCTGGTCTCGATCACCCTCGAGTCGGTCGCCCACAACCTGATCGAGGGCGCGCTGTTGGTGACGCTGGTCCTCTTCATCTTCCTGCTCGATTTGCGCGCGGCGCTGGTGGTGACCGTGCTGATCCCGCTCTCGCTGCTGGGCTCGTTCATCTACCTGCGCCTGCGCGGGATGTCGGCGAACCTGCTCTCGATGGGCGCTGTCGATTTCGGAGTGATCGTCGATGGCGGAGTGGTGATCATCGAATCGATTCTGGTCGGGCTCGCGGTGCATGGCGCGGTGGGGACCCAGGCCGAGAAGATTCGCCGGGCGTCGATCAGCGTCATTCGCCCGACGGTGTTTGCGCTGCTGATCATCATCGCCGCCTACCTGCCAATCTTCATGCTCGAGCGGGTGGAAGGAAGGATCTTCGCTCCGATGGCGAACACGGTGGTCGCCGCCCTGGTCAGCGCGCTGATCTTCTCGGTCACCCTGGTCCCGGTGCTGGCCTCGTTCGCCTATCGCAAGCCGGTGCCCCACCGCGAGTCGCCGGTGCTGCGTCTGGCGGCCCGGGTGTACGAACCGGTGCTGCGCTTTGCGTTGAAGTTCCCCCGTTCGGTGATGGGCGCAGCCGCAGTCGGACTGATCGCGACGGTGGCGATCGTCCCCACGCTGGGCTCCGAGTTCTTGCCCGAGCTCAACGAAGGCGCGCTGTACATGACCTTCACCCTGCCCTCGAACATCTCGCTCAGCGAGGGCCGAAAGCTGGTGCCGCGGCTGACCAAGCTCATCGCGGCCCAGCCCCAGGTCGACGGAATCCTCTCGCAGCTCGGGCGGCCGGAAGACGGCACCGACGCCACGTTGACCAACAACCTCGAGTTCTTCGTCAAGTTGAAGCCGGCCAGCCAATGGCCGAAGGAGACCCGAGAGCTGGCGGACGTGATTCGCGTCTTGCGCGCTTCGATCGACGAGATCCCCGGAATCGAGGTGAACTTCAGCCAGCCGATTCGCGACAACGTCAACGAGAGCATCAGCGGCCAGTTCGGGCAGATCGCCGTCAAGCTGTACGGAGACGATCTGGTCGCGCTGCAGAACCAGGCCGAAGCGGTGAAGAACGTGATCGCCACCGTCCCGGGAGTCGCCGACCTGGGCATCGTCAAAAGCGGAGAGGTCCCGCAGATCCAGATCGTCCCCGACCGAATCGCTCTCGGCCGCTACGGAATGGCGCTCGGGGAATTCCAGCACGTATTTCAGACCGCGATGGGAGGCACCCCGGTCACCACCTTCTGGGAAGGCGAGCGGCGCTTCGACGTGGTGATTCGCCTGCCCAAGAGCGAGCGCGACGACATCGAGAAGATCAAGAAGCTGCGGGTGCCGGTGGAAGGAGGAACCCTGGTCCCGCTCGAGGGCCTGGCCCGGGTCACCATCGGCGTCGGCCGGGCGTCGATCAACCGCGAGAACGGGCGGCGGTACATCGGCATTCGAATGAACGTGCGCGGCCGCGACCTGGGCAGCTTCGTCACCGAGGCCCGGCAGAAGGTCCTCTCTGCAGCGCCACTGGCCGACGGAATTGGAATCGAGTGGGGCGGCGAATTCGAGAACAAGGAACGGGCGATGAAGCGGCTGCTGATGGTGGTCCCGGTCGCGCTGCTGCTCACTTTGCTGCTGTTGTTCAAGGCCTTCGACTCGCTCGGGCGGGCGGTGGTGACGCTGCTCAACGTGCCCTTCGCGTTGATGGGCGGAGTCTTCGGACTGTTGATCGCCGGGATGCCCCTTTCGGTGGCGGCCGCGGTCGGCTTCATCGCGTTGATTGGTCAGGCCGCGCTCAATGGAGTGCTGGTGACGAGCGCGATCGTCGACCGTCGCAACGCGGGCGAGCTGCTCGACGAGGCGATCATCAAGGGCTGCCGCGATCGCCTGCGGCCGGTGTTGATGACGGCCAGCCTGGCGGCGCTGGGCCTGGTGCCGGCGGCGCTGAGTCGAAGCATGGGCAGTGAAACCCAGCGGCCCCTGGCGGTGGTGATCGTCTTCGGAACGCTGTCCGCCTGCACGCTGACGATGGTGCTGCTGCCGGTGATGTACCGGGCCTACGCGCAGTGGATCGAGAAGTTCACTCCGGTGAAGGCGGCCCCCACCCTCGAGGAAGATCTGGCCCGCAGCGCCTGAAGCGTCAGGCCAGAATGATCCGCGGCCCCTGCAGGCTGTTTCGCAATTGGGCCATCGCCGCTTCGGCGCCGGCTTCGGCCTCGGTGACCCGGCGGATGTAGACGTCTTTTCCGGACCCGACGATCTTCTTGAACTCTTCGAGCAATCCGAGCGCCGCAGCGAGCATCTGCTCGGCCTCGGCCTTCCCCTGCTCGGCGACCGCGGCGCCTCCCTGGGTCTTGAGGTACGCGGCGAAGCGGGCAATCGCGTCGCGCGTCTTGGCCGGGTCGAACGTGGCGAGCGGGGCCTTGACGGCGTCCACTCCGACTTTGATCAACCGCACGTTGCCGGCCTGCTCGAAGGCTTTGTGGGGCAGCGCCAGGGTGCTGGCCGGAAACGCGCCCAGCAGCCCGTCGTCTTCCGGCGCGGGGGTCGCAAACGGAACCACGTCGAGGAAGAGGAAGAAGGGGTGGACGCCCTGCTTCGCCGCCGCCAGCGACTCTTCGTCGAGCTCGGGGAACTTGTCGGGCGAGCCGATGTAGACCAGCGGCATCACCACGTCTTGCCAGAACTCTTCGGGCGCCGACCCGGTGCTGAGGCTCGCGCCCCACAGACACCCCACCAGCTCGGCGACCCGCGGGCCCCGCGCCAGCTGCTCGATCATCGGCTTGTTCGGTTCCATCCGCTGCAGCGCCTGCACCAACTGTCCGTCGAGCTGCTGCTTCACCTGTTCGGGCAGCTTGTTTCCAATGCGCACCAGCGCGTCTTTCACGTCGAGCGCCAGTCGGTTGGGCGCGGTGTTCCAGGCGGACAGCGCTTTGGCCCCGTCGACGGCGAGCACCTGCACGAAGCCCGGGTCGAACAAGCGCTGGTAATCGGCCGCGGACAGCTTCGGCTGACCCGAAGCGCCGGCCGCTCCGAACTTCACCTGGGCGAGCGAAGTTCGAATGTCTTTCGAGACGTCGTCGAGCCGCTCGAGCTTGGACGCCATCAAGGCGTCGATCACCGCTCCGAACGGCGAGAGCATGATCAGCGCGTCGGGAAAGCCGATCGCCGCCCCTTCGGGGGACTCCCGGCTCGGAAACCAGAACGCCTTGTGCTCGACGGCGAGGCGCGCGCCGAATGAAGCGGCCAGGCCCAACGCGATCATCTGGTGCTCGGGCTGGTCGACTTGAAACGGCCCGCCCAGCACCTTGATCACCGATTTTTCAATCTCGGCCCACGGGGTGGTGAGCAGATCCACTTTGCGTTTTTCGACCTGCTCGAGCACGGCGTCGAGCTGGGCTCGGGCAGCGGCGAGTTGCGGCGGCTGGGGCGTTTCCATTTCCGCGCTCATAGCATGCGTCTCCGCGCGGGCTATGAAGCCAAAACCTTGCTTCGCCTCTGCGCCTTAGCGGTTCTCTCCCTGGTTCTGGCCTGTGCCTCGGTCCCCTCGGCGCGCTTCAGTCAGGAAGTCGCGACCTCCTTCGCGCGCAGCCCGATGCGCAAGCTCACCACCCCGGACCTCGAGGTCTATTACCCCGAAGGTTCGGCCGAAGCCGCGCACGCGATGGCGGCCCGCATGAGCGACTGCCTGGTGCAGCTGCGCGAAAAGACCCGGACCCAGCGGCCGCGCGATCGGGCGCTCGTCTACCTGACCGACGCCAACTTCAACAACGCCTACGTCAGCGGGCAGAGCGACGGCGAGCCGCTGCACACCGTCAACCCGCTGTATGCGACGTCCGAAGGCTTTCACCTCAGCAACCTGGGCAACACCTCGATTGGCGA
Source organism: Archangiaceae bacterium (assembly GCA_043750125.1). Taxonomy (GTDB): domain Bacteria; phylum Myxococcota; class Myxococcia; order Myxococcales; family Myxococcaceae; genus JAGSPQ01. The sequence goes on from JAYVCD010000117.1 coordinate 12,377, forward strand.
CATCGGCTGTCACGAGCTGCTGCACTACGTCCACTTCGAGCAGGTCGAGGGGCTGTGGCGGCTGGTCAACGCGGTCTTCGGCCAGGTGGTGCCCCCGCAGGTCTACCTCGAGCGCTGGTTCACCGAGGGGCTCGCCCAATATTACGAAGGGCGGCTGGGCAGCGAAGTCGGGCGGCCGCACAGCCCGCTGTACCGCGCGGAGTTCGCTTCGGGCCTCGCCTCGCGCGGAGGGTGGATCTCGGCCGGAGATTTGAGCCTCGCCCAGCGCGAGCTGATTCCCTCGAGCGGTGCTTACCTCACCGGGCTGCACTTCATCGAGCACCTGGCGCGCAAGTACGGGGAGCAGAAGCTGTGGGACGTGGTCGATCTGCAAGGGCGCTCGGTCCTCTCGCCGTTCGGAGTCGCCCTGCGGTTCAAGGCCGTCTACGGCTTGTCGCTGGGCGCATTGATCGACGAATGGAGCCTGCAGAACGCCACGCTGCCCCGCGATCGCCTTCGCCCCGAGAACCAGAAAGTGGTGATCGACGCGCTCGGCTACGCAGCGCGGCTGGCCAGCGCCCCTGATGGAACGATGGCGGTGGTCTCGGCGGGCCGGGACGAAGTGGCGAAGCTGCGGATCTTGAAGGCCGATGGAACCCTGCGCGCCGAGCTGAAGCTGGCCCAGTTTTTTCCCTCGCGCGACTGGGTCAGCGCGGGGCCCGAGCAGACCAGCGGAATGTCCTTCACCGCCGACTCGCGCTGGCTGTACCTGATGAACGACGACGTGGCGTCGATTGGGGACTCGCGGGCCCAGCTGTGGAAAATCGACGCGTTGACCGCCGAAGTGGTGACGGTCTGGCAAGACGTAGGCGGCCTGGGCGGCGCGGTGCACCCGTCGGGCGATCGGTACCTGTTCGTCGACATCAGCCCCGGCCGTTCCGAGCTGGTGGAGCTCGACCTTCGCACCGGAAAGCGCACCCCGCTGACCACCGGAGGTCAGGGAATCACCTACGCGGCGCCCGCCTGGGCTCCCGACGGAAAACGGATCGTCTTCTCGCGCTTCAGCACCCACGGCTGGGACCTGGGGCTGCGCGAGGCCGACGGCGCGATCAAGGCGCTGACGGCCGATGGCAAGTTCAACTACGGCGCGCGCTGGGTCGACGTCGAACGCATCGTCTTCATGCGCGAGAAGGACGGGCGGGCCCAGGCCCACCAGCTGGATCTCTCGAGCGGAGCGATGTCTGTCCTCACCGACGCGCCCTTCTCGGTCTTCGACGTGGCCCCGATGCCGAACGGGCAGATTGCGTTTCTCGATCGCGAGGGGTGGAACTGGTCGCTGGACCTCGCGCCGCTGAGCTCGCGCGAGGCGGTCGAGCCGGCCGCGCAGCCCGAGCCCGAGGCCCGGGAGCAGCCTGAATTGGTCGTTCAACGCGACGAGCCCTACCGTTCACTGGAAGGGTTCTTCGTTCCCTTGCTGCGCTTGCCGCTGTTGGTCAACGTCTCGCGCAACTGTGACGAGCTGGGGTGCACCGTGGCGCACTCGTATGCCTTCCTGCTCGCGGGGCGCGATCGACTTGGGTTTCACAATTGGGCGATCAACGCCTCGCTCGGCTTCCCCGGCCTCGACTTCGCGGTCGCGGGTTCCTACTTGAACCAGACGCTCGCCCCGTGGGCGGTGGGAGCGACCGCCGGCTACGACACCCACGTCTACAGTGACGACAAGGTCGGGCGGGGACGGGTGCAGATCGCCTCTGCCGCGCTGTCGCTTTCGCGCACCTTCTTCACCACCCCCGTCGGCCTCTCGTTCGGAGGCTTCCAGCAGTGGGACACCCACCGCGACCCGTATTACTTTTTCGGCCCGTCGGTTGGCTTCGACTACTTCGCCGGCGAATCGACCGTTTACGGGGGCCTGAAGCGCGGGCTCGGGGTCCACGCCAACCTCTCGCTGTACCCCAACGGAATTTCGTCCTTCAACGTCGTCGATGTCGAAGGGGGGCTCTCGCTGGGAATTCCGCTTCCAGTGCTCGCGCGCCATTCTTTTCTCGTGGCGATCAACGGCCGCGCGATTGGAGGAGCCCCCGACGGCTCGCTTCAAGTGGGAGGCGTGCCCCGCGGAATCGACGTCCTCACCCTCAACGCCCGACAGGGGCCGCGCGGCCCGGAAGGACCGCTGCCCCATTCGTTCTCGATTCCGGTGCGCGGCTACGAGGACTTCGCCGTTCGCGCCAACCGGGCAGCGGTCGGCCTCGCGCGGTACCGCTACCCGCTGATCATCGACCGGGGCTTCGCGTCGATCCTCTACCTGCTGCCTTCGCTGTTCTTCCGACAGGTCGAGCTCGAGGCGTTCGGATCTGCGGCACTGACCGATTCGGCCACCCACCCCTGGCTTCGCGCGGTCGGAGCCGGGGTCACCTTGCGAACCGTGCTTGGCGGGGCCCTTCCGATCTCGGTCTATTACCGCTGGGCGTGGCGACTGGACGACCGGCTGCCCCCCCTTCACTCGGTGGGGTTTGCCTTCGAGTAGCAGTTGGCTGAGGGTCAACCTCTGTTGTTAGACTCCGCCGCCATGCGCGCCCTTCGCTATTCGCTGGTGCTGGCCCTCTTCGTCGCGGGTGCTTCTTTCGGAGCCGGAAAGAAGCCGGGCGACTTTCAGGCTCCCGCCCAGATGACCGAAGAAGAGCTCGCCGAGGCCAAGGCCCGCAGCAAGAACAAGCTCAACGGCTTCGATGAGAAGCAGTCCGAGAAGCCCAAAGAGCTTCCGTGGTTGATGATCGGGTTGATCGGGATTTCGTTCCTCGGCGCCACTCCGTTCGCGCTGCGCGCCTTCCGCAACACCAGCCGGGAAATCGCCGAGTCCGCCGACGCGGTGGGCGCGAACCGCGACGACTGATCAGTCGGGCGAGGGCAGATCGTCTGAGTCGCCGGTCTTCCGCTCGTTCTTCTTCGGAGTCGACACATCGCCGTCCGACAGATCGCTGCCTTCCGGAACCGACGCGCCGCCGCGACGATCTGAAGGCTGAAAGTCCTTCGCGAATTGCTCGGCCACGGCCTTGAGCAGCACCGTCAGATGTTCGCGGAAGATTCCGGGGTCCTTCGCCACCTTGAACGGATCGACGTGGGGCTGGTTCGCTTCGACCTCATCGGCGCGGAAGCTGCGGAACCAGACGTTCCCGCCTCCCTCGAGGTAGAACATCCGCCCGTAGCCGATGACGTAGGCCCCGGCGTGGCCGCTGTCGCTGCGCATTCCGTAGTCTTCGATCACGAACTCGATCACCAGGTCGACGCCCAGCGGCTTGAGCAGCTCGTAGTCCGGGGCGTTGGCCGGCACTTCCTCGACCAGGAAGCTTTCCAGCGCGCTGGCGACGGCGGCCGGGTTCACGACCGAGGTCCAGGGACGCTCGCGCGGCAGCAGGCCCAGCGTCGACGAGCGCAGCTGGTCGGCCACTTCGAACCGGGTGATCGACCCAATCGACTTTTCGGGAATGCCTTTCTCCAGCTTCAGCTGAAGTCGGCGATCGGCTTCCTTCGGCTCGAGCTTCTTCAGCTTCCCCCCGTAGGTGCTGTCGTCGCGGAAGACCAGGCTGCGCGGGCCGGCTTTCTCTTCAATGCGGGAAATGAACGCAGGTCGCAGCGCCCGGTCGAGATTGGACCCAGAGAGGGGGTGATGGGCACAACCGACCAGACCTAAGACCAGCGCGGCAAGGCAGCTGCGAAACATGGCCATGGTGTACCGCGAAGCTGCTGGACCCGCGAAGATGTTTCCGGTAACTCCCGGTGGCCTTTTTGCGCCCTTGGGGGTTTTTCAAACAATGACCGCGCGTCGTTTCTTGCTGGCCCTGTCGCTCTCTTCGGTCGCACTCCTCGGTTGCCCCGATAAAAAGCCCGTTGAGGCTCCGAAGGCTGCCGAGCCGAAGGTCGCCGAACTGCCCAAGGCCAAGCCGCCTGCCGCGGAAGAAGCCCACGCGCTCAAAGAGTGCGCCGCAGCCCTCGAAGTGGCCCCCTCGGTCGACGTGAAGGTCGGCGAGCGGGCTGGAAAGCTGGGTGGCTACAAGCTGACCTTTACCGACAAGGACGCAGACGCCCTCAACTTTGGGGTGCTGGGGCCGGTCAACGAGGACCTCGGCGAAAACATGGTCGCGCTGCGGAAGTACGCCAAGTTCTTCACCGACGAAAAAGCCGACGCGATCATCGTCACCGGCGACGTGGGCGAGAAGGCTTCGAGCATCACCCGGGTGCTCAACGTGCTTTCCGAGACCAGGCTTCCGATCTTCGTGATCATCGGCAACCGCGAGTGCCGGGCCGAGTTCACCGATGGCGTCGCAGCCTCGAAGAAGGATCACTCGAACATCGTCAACCTGAACGAAGTGCGCGCGATCGAGTTCCCCGAGGTCACGATCGTCTCGCTGCCCGGCTACCACGCGCCCGACTACATTCAGTGCGCGACCGGCTGCCGCTACTTCAAGAGCACGCTCGACGAAGTCGTCCGCGTCGCCAAAGACTCGAAGGTTCCAGTGCTGCTCGTCTCGCACGGCCCTCCGCATGGAGCCAGCAACCAGGCGCTCGACTTCGCCTCGGCGGGCGGCAACGTCGGCGACGAGAACATCAACAAGGCGATCAGCGAAGGCGCGATTTCGTTCGGCGTCTTTTCGAACATCAAGGAAGCCGGGGGCCGGGCCGCCTCGGATCCTGCCGGCGCGACGCTGGTCAAAGAGAACATCCCTTCGAAGACCCTCTTCTACGCCGCGGGTCCGGCCGACACCTTCGGGTGGGAGCTCAACGACGGGACCAAGAGCGTCGGAATGGCGGGCTTGCTGTCGATCAAAGAAGGCCAGGCCACCTACAAGAACTACCGGATGAAGGCGCTCAACGCGGCGGAGAAAGCCGAAGCGAAGAAGCTCGAGCCGCCCCTGACCGCCGAGAAGACCGAGACCGCCCCTCCCCCGGGGAAGGTCGCTCCGGCCGAACCGACGAAGTAGCGCCGTGTTTTTGACCGAGGGTGCCCCCCCGGTTACCCTCGAAGCACTCGTGATCGCACCCGCGCCTGCCCGTCGAAGACGTCTTGGTGAGCTGCTCATCGATGCCGGAGTTCTGGACGAGTCGCGGCTGAAGGCGGCGCTGGGGGAACAGAAGAAGTGGGGCGGCAAGCTCGGCCGCACCCTGGTCGAGATGGGCTTCGTCGATGAAGACTCGATGATGCGGGCGCTGTCTCGGCAGCTGAGCCTGCAGGCGCTGGATCTCGACGCCGTCTCGTTGCCCTCGAGCGTCGTTCAGCTGCTGCGGGTCGACTTGTGTGAGCGCTACGGGGTCTTCCCGGTCGGCGGCGATCCCAAGACCCGCACCCTGCAGCTGGCTACGTCCGACCCCACCAACAGCGAGGCGATGCAGGAGCTCTCGGTCGCGACCAACTCGAAGATCGTCACCGTGGTGGCGACCGGGTCGGGCATCGATCGCGCGATCCGGCGCTACTACTACGGAGAGGCTTCGGTCGCGCGAGCGAGCAACCCGGCCGCTGCCGCAGCGCCTGAGACGCCTTCCGCCAGCCTCGATCTCGATGAGCTGCTGGGCAACGTTCCCCCTCGGGCCAGCCAACCCCGACAGCCGGCGATCGCCACTCCCCTGCCCATTCCTGCGGCGGCGGGCCCCGACGAAGCGGCGCTGAAGAGAGAGGTCGCGGTCCTGAAGGAACAGATCGACAGCCTCGAGAAGGTCAGCGCCAGCCAGGCTCGGGCGATGCGCGGGCTGGTCGAGTTGCTGATCGAGTCGGGCCTCGTCTCGCGCGATGAGTACGTGGTCAAGGTGAACAAAGTCGACTGAGGTTTCGGAACGTTGGCCGATGGGTCGGCACCACGAATTGTGCGGCCGGGTGCTTGGGTAACACTTCAGACCGGCCCCCGTGTCAGCGTTGTTACCTGCGCGCCCGGTCCGTACCGAATTGTGCCGGCGAGCGCAGGGGTACCACCTCACCGCTGGATTGATCGGTACTGTGGTGCAGGTTGCATTTCGCCGGTATCTAGCCTTCGCGAAGTGAAGCTCCCGTCGACAACCAGCCTTGAGACTGGAGGTTCAAATGTCATTCGTCTTGGAAGTAGTTCTCAATGATGGCACTCCGATTCGGGTCGGATTGAAGAGTGCTGGCGCCTTGGTGGCGACTCTAAACGCGGTTGTGGCTAAGGAAGACAACCAGATAAAGCTGGAGCTAAATCTGGGAGGGCTCAGTTACGAGGGACCAAGAAGTTTTCTCTTGAAGTGGCCAAAACAGCCGCTGAGGCTGGGCGACGTCTTGAAGATAACGATTGGATCCGTGCAGGTCCCTGATCCTCCGATGCATCGAGAAGACGTTACGGATGAAACTGAGCGCTGAAGCGGCGGGGCGGAGCTACCCGTGAGCATCCTAAACAACGCCCCGATGCTGAAGAATGCCATGGCCGGCTCCGACTGTCGGCAGCTGGATAAAAAGTCGTTAACAAGTGGCGCTCCTTGGCCGACCAGAACG
>JAYVCD010000118.1:0-30579 GCA_043750125.1 Archangiaceae bacterium
CAGCTTCGGTCCCGCCTCGAGACCGAGCGAATGGTGATTGAAGTCCACAACGACGGCCCGCCAATTCCTGCGCACCTGCTGCCCCACCTGTACGAGCCGATGAAGCGCGGCGATGAACACGGCGATCACGCCAACCACAGCATCGGGCTGGGCCTGTACATCGTCCGCCACGTCGCCCTCGCCCACCGCGGTACCGTGTCGGTGTCCTCGGACCCGGAGCACGGCACTACCTTCACCGTCTGGCTGCCGGTCTAAACGGCGATCCGCGCGACGCACCCCGAGGGCCAGCCCGCGCAAGTCGCGTTGCCCTCGCAAAGCTGCAGGCCGACTGCCCGCTTCGCTGAAGCCTCGATCGGGCAAACCGATCAACTGCGACCCCACCCCAGAGGGACCGCCGACCTCAGGCAGCGGTCGGCCTGTCCAACTGGGCCAGCACTTCGGCCTCAGAAAGGGCGCTCAGCTCGAGGTAGGTCGCGGCGATCTGCTCGGCTACTTCGCGGCTCGAGTGAAGTCGCGCCAGCTCGGCGACCAACCCTTCCACCGTCGGAGTCGTAAACAGCGCCCGCAGCGGCAGCTCGACCTGGAAGATGTCTCGCAAGGCCGCGACGACGCGGGTCGCCAGCAGCGAATGCCCGCCCAATTCGAAGAAGCTGTCGCGCAGCCCGACCCGTTCGATGCCGAGCAGCTCGGCCCAGATTCCCGCGACCACCCGTTCGGCATCGGTCGAGGGGCTCTGAAAGACCGAGGCCAGCTCGGGCCGAGCCGCGTCGGGCGCAGGCAGGGCGCGGCGGTCGACCTTGCCATTGGACGTGAGCCGCAACGCGGGCAGCACCACGAACGCCGACGGCACCATGTACTCGGGCAGCTTGGTCAGCAGGTGCGCCCGCAGCTCGCTGCTCGAAGGCGGCGCGGCGTTCGCCACCAGATACGCGACCAGCCTCGCAGCAGCCCCGTCATCGGTTCGGGCCAGGACCACCGCCTGATGAACGCCAGGGTGAAGCAGCAGCGCGCCTTCCACTTCGGACAACTCGACCCGGAAGCCGCGAATCTTCACCTGGTGGTCGATGCGTCCCAGGAATTCCAGGTCGCCGTCGGGCAGGTAGCGCGCGAGATCTCCCGTCCGGTAGAGCCGCGCGCCGGGAGTAAACGGATGCGCGACGAAGCGCTCGGCGGTCAGCTCGGGGCGATTGAGATAGCCGCGGGCGAGTCCGACGCCGCCCAGGTACAGCTCACCGACAGCGCCCAGGGGCATCAGTTGCAGCGCGGCGTCGAGCACGAAGCATTCGGTGTTGTCGATGGGCTTGCCGACCGGCGGGTGCGCCGGCCAGGCCTGCGGCGTCGCGGACAACGTGAAGGACGTGACGACGTGGGTTTCCGACGGGCCATAGTGGTTGTGGAGAACGCAGCCCTTCAGCTGCTGAAACAGGCGAATGATCGGCTGAGTGATCACCAACTGCTCGCCGGTCGCCATCACCTCTCGCAGCCCTTGCAGCACTTCGGGACGGCGCTCGAAGAGCTCGGCCAGCTGCTGAAGAATCACCACCGGAACGACGATCTTCTCGATCGCGTTCGCGCCCAGAAACGCAGCCAGGCCTTCCACGTCGCGCCGCAGCGGCTCGGGGACGATCACCAGCGTGCCGCCCGAAGCCCACGCGGCAAACATCTCGTGAATGCTCGCATCGAAGCTCAACGAAGCCAGCTGGGCCGTGCGCGCGTTGCGTCGCAGCGTTCGCAGGTGCCACTGCAGCAGGTTGGTCATCGCCCGATGCGGCAGGCAGACGCCCTTGGGTCGCCCAGTCGAGCCTGAGGTGTAGATGACGTAGACGAGGTGCTCGGGCCCAGCGAGCGGAGTGGGGTTCGAGGTGGACTCCCCCTCGAGCTCGGAACCCTGGGTGTCGAGACAAAACACGCGCGCGTGATGCGGCGGCAACTCGGGCAGCAGGTGCGCTTGCGTCAACACCACCGGAGCCCCCACGTCCTCGACCATGAACGCGAGCCGTTCGCTCGGGTAGGTCGGGTCGAGGGGAACAAAGGCACCTCCGGCCTTCAACACGGCAAGGACCCCTGCCGCCATTTCCAGCGAGCGGTCGAGGAACAGCCCGACACATACGTCCGGGCCCACTCCCCACGCGCGCAGCCGGTGAGCCAGCTGGTTCGATCGCGCGTTGAGCTCGGCATACGTCAGCGACACGCCGTCGAGCTCGACCGCGATTCCCGTCGGAGTTCGCAGCACCTGTTCTTCGAAGAGCAGATGAAGCGGCTTTTCAAAGCCGTTGTCGATTTGGGTCGCGTTCAACGCCACGCGCTGAAGATGAGCTTCTTCCTTCGGCAAGATCTCGAGCTCGGACAGCGGGCGCTGCGGGGCCTGAACGATCTCTTCGAGCAGGACGCGCAGCCGGGCCACCATCCGCTCGGCTGTGCCGGAATCGAACAGGTCGCTGCTGTACTCGAGCGTTCCAGAGAGTCCGCACGGTCCCTCTTCCAGGCTCAGCAGCAAATCGAACTTCGCCGCTGTGAAGCCCACTTCGATTTCCTCGAGCCTCAACCCGTCCTGCTCGAGCACGGGGGTGGGCACGTTCTGCAACACGAACATCGTCTGGAAGATCGGGTGGCGACTGGGGTCGCGCTGCGGCTGAAGCTTCTCGACCAGCAGCTCGAACGGCACGTCCTGCTGCGCGAAGGCTTCCAGCGAGGTCTCTTTGACTTGCGCGAGCAGGTCGCGAAACGAGAGCCCGGGCTCGAAGTGGCTGCGCAGCGGAAGGGTGTTGGCGAAGAACCCAATCAGCCCTTCCAGCTCGCGGTGGGTCCGATTTGCGACCGGAGTCCCGACCACCAGGTCCGTCTGGCCGGTATGGCGGTGCAGCAGCACTTTGAAGGCCGCGAGCAGCGTCATGAACAGGGTCGCGCCTTCTCGCAGCGCCAGCTCTTCCAATGCCTGCCCCAAGGCCGGCGGCAGGGTAAAGGGAATCGCTGCCCCCTTGAACGAGGGCACTGCCGGGCGGGGTCGGTCGGTCGCCAGTTCCAGCACCGGAAGGGGGCCGCCGAGCTTCTGACGCCAGTAGTCGAGCGGCGCTTTGAGCTGCGCCTCGGACAGCTGTTCGCGTTGCCACAAGGTGTAGTCGGCGAACTGCAGGGAGAGCTCGGGCAAGGGCGATGCGCCGCCGCGCGAAAACGCGGTGTAGAGCGCCTTCAGCTCGCCAACCAGCACGCCCATCGACCAGCCGTCCGAGACGACGTGGTGGACGTTGAGCAGCAACACCTGCTCGTGGTCCGAGAGCTTCAGCAGCGCGCCGCGAATCAGCGGGCCCTTCTCGAGATCGAAAGGTCGTTCGCTGTCTTCCAATGCGAGGGCACGCACGCGCGCCTGCGCCCCCTCGGAAGGCAGCTCGACCAGACTGGTCTGCGGCAGTGGAAACGGCGCCGCGGGGTGGATCACCTGCGCCGCCTCACCCTGGACCGAAGAGAAGGTGGTGCGCAGGACCTCGTGTCGGCGAACGATTTCCCCCAGCGAGCGCTGAAGCGCGTCGACATCGAGCACGCCCTGCAGGCGCAACGCGGCGGCAATGTTGTAGGCGAAGAGCCCCGGGTCGAGCTGGTCGATCAGCCACAGGCGCTGCTGCGAAAACGACAGCGGCAGCTTCTGCGGACGTTCGCGCCGGGTGGGCGCAAGAGTCGCTTTTTCCGTTCCGGACCCCAGCGCGGCGGTGATGCCCGCGATGGTCGGGCCTTCAAAGAATCCACGCAACGACAGCTGTTGCCCCAGGGTCTGCTGAATGCGCGAGATCAGCTGCGTCGCGAGCAGCGAATGCCCGCCGAGCTCGAAGAAGTCGTCCTCGATTCCGACCCGCTCGACGTTGAGCAGCCGCGTCCAGAGCTCGCACAGCGTCCGCTCGAGATCCGAAGAAGGCGCCACGTAGCCTTCGTCGCGATCCGCGCTGACCGCCGCCGGCGCAGGCAGCGCATGGCGGTTGACCTTCCCGTTGGCCAGCAGCGGCAAGGCGTCCAGGGCGACGAAGGCTGAAGGAATCATCTGCACCGGCAACCGCTCTTTCAGGTACCGGCGCAGCTGACGCGCCGAAGGGGCCGCGCCCGCACGGTTGACCACGTAGGCGACCACCGCTTTTTCACCGCTCGCGTCGGCCCGGGCGACGACCAGCACCTCTTCCAATTGGGGATGCCCGGTGAGGGCGCTCTCGATTTCGCCAATCTCGATTCGAACCCCGCGAATCTTGATCTGGTGGTCGGCCCGGCCGAGCGTCTCGAGGCTGCCATCGGCCAGCAGCCGCACCCGATCTCCCGAGCGGTACAGCCGCGCGCCGGGCACCGACGAGAACGGATTAGGCACGAAGCTCGGTGCGGTCTTGGCCGCATCGCCCAGGTAGCCGCGGCCGACGCCCAGGCCGCCGATGCACAGCTCGCCCGCGACGCCCAACGGCACCCGCGCGAGGTGAGCGTCCAGCACGTACACCTGGAAGTTGGGCAACGTCCCGTGAATCGGAATGCTGCCGGTCTTCCGGTCCGCCGGAGCCTCGAACAGCTTCAAACAGGTGACATCGTCCGAGCACTCGGTGGGGCCGTAGGCGTTGATCATCGGGGTCTGCGGCAGCCGCGCGAACCAGCGGGCGCACAGGTCGGCGGTCAGCGGCTCGCCGGTTGAAATCATCCACCGCAGCGACGACGGGCTGGGCAGCCGCTCGAGCGCGTCGAGCATCAGCCCCAGCTGGGTTGGAACCAGCTCGCAGATCGTCACCTTCTGGGCTTCGAGCCGGCTCAACAACGCCAGCGCATCGCGCCCGCACTCGTCCGGCAGCACCGCGACCCGCCCACCGTTGAGCAGCGGGGCGACGCACTGCCACACCGAGACGTCGAAGCTCTGGCGCGCCGTCTGCGCCATGCAATCCGAAGCAGTGAACCCCATCAGCTCGGCCATCGCCAACACGTGGTTGGTCAGGCCGTCGTGGGTGATCATCGCGCCCTTCGGCAGGCCGGTAGAGCCCGAAGTGAAGAGGACGTAGGCCAGGTCGCGCAGACCACTGACCCAGACCGGGTTCGAGGTCGAAGCCTCGCTGCCGATCAACGTGTTCAGCATCACCGGTTGGGCAGACAACTCGCGTGCAAGCTCGAGGTGGGCGGCCTGGGCGAGGACCAGCGGGCACTTCGCCTCGTCACAGACCTTGGCCAGCCGAAGGGCCGGCACGGCAGGGTCGAGCGGAAGAAACGCTCCGCCGGCCTTCCAGATCCCGATCATCGCCGCCAGGTAGCCGACGCCCCGCTCGTGAAGCACTCCGACGATCGTCTCGGGCCCCACCCCTTCGGAACGCAGCGCGTGCGCGATCTGGTTGGCCTGGGCGTTCAGCTCGCCATAGGTCAGCGCCCCACCGTCTTCGGTGACAGCAATCGCATCGGGGGTACGGACCACCTGGGCTTCGAACAGGTGGTGAAAGGGCACCAGCTCGGGCCAGGTCTTTTCGGTGGCGTTCCACCCGTCCTGCAGACGGCGCACCTCGTCGCCCAGCAGCTCGAGCTGCGCGATGGGCTGGGAAGGATTCTGGGCGATCGATTCGAGCAGCCGCAGGTAGTGAGCTCCCAGCCGGGTGATCGTCCCGGGGTCGAAGAGATCGGTGTTGAACTCGAAGTCCACCTGCAGCCCGCTGCCGCGCTCTTCGACGGCGACGGTGAGCTCGAACTTCGAGGTCCCGGTGTTCGGCTCTTCCAGCTGCAGCTCGAGGCCCGGCAGCGTGAGCGCCGACCTCGGAACATTGACCAGGTCGAACATCACCTGAAACAGCGGGTTCCGGGCCAGGTCGCGCTCGGGCTGCAACGCACCCACCACCTGCTCGAACGGCGCGTCCTGATTCGCGTACGCCTCGAGGGTGGACTGTCGAACCTGCTCGAGCAACGCGAGGAAAGTCGGGTTGCCCCGGACATCCGTGCGCAACGCCAGGGTGTTGACGAAAAAGCCGATCAACCCTTCGAGCTCGGTGCGCCCGCGATTCGCAAGCGAGGTGCCGACGACCAGATCCTCTTGCCCCGAGCATCGGGACAGCAGCACGTTGAACGCGGCGAAGAGCGTCATGAACAGCGTCGCTTCGCGCTCGCGGGACAGGGCGCGAAGGGCCGCGGTCAACGGCTGGGGAATCTGCAGCGTCACGCTGCTTCCATTGAAGGTCTGCACCGGCGGCCGGGGTCGGTCGATGGGCAAGTCGATCGAGCTGGGCGCTCCGGCGAGCTTCGCCTTCCACCACGCCAGCTGCTCCTCGAGTCGCGCGCCTTCCAACCACCCGCGCTGCCACAGGGTGTAGTCGGGGTACTGAATCGGCAGCTCAGGAAGCGCAAAGGGCCGGCCTGCCGCCGCGGCCGCGTAGTGCGACGACAGCTCGGAGACCAGCACCGAGACTGACCACCCATCGGACACGACATGGTGCAGCGTCAATGCGAGCAGCTGCTCGTCTTTCGCCACCTGGATCAATTGGGCGCGAATCAGCGGCCCGCGGGCGAGGTCGAAGCCCCGCTGGCTCTCGGCCAACGCCCGCTGCATCGCCTGCGACGGATCACCTGCAGCGTCCACCCGGGGAAGCTCAATCGCGAACGGAGCCGCAATGCGCTGCACCGGCCCGGTCGGCCCGCGCTCGAACACGGTTCGCAGCGCCTCATGGCGACGCACCACTTCATTCAGCGCCTGGTGCAGCGCGTCGACGTTCAGCTTTCCGCGCAGCCGCACCAGCCCCGACACGTTGTACTGGGCGGTTCCCGGCTCGAGCTGATCGAGCACCCACAGCCGCTGCTGAGAAAAAGACAGCGGCAGCTCGGGCGGGCGAACCGCGCGGGGAATCGACGGCACCTTCGAATCGCCGAGGCCCTCGTCCTCGAGCAACATCTCGAAGAGCTCATTTCGCTGCGCGGATTCAGTGAGTTGCATGGACGTTTTCCTCGTTCGCAGCGACTTGATCTTTCAGCGCCGCCAGGTGTTCCAGGCTCGCGAGCACTTCGGCCGGGGCCACTCCGAAGTCGATCAAGCAGGCCACTTCGTTCACCCCCGCCCCTCGCAGCCGGTCGGCCATCGCAAGGCAGGTCTGGGGGGTACCAATCAGCGACTGGCCGTTGAGGTAGCGCTGAAACGCGAAGTCCAGCAGCGCGTCTTCGTCGGCGCGGGTCAAGGTGAGGTCCCCGGTTCCCGTCTGGGCCAGAGATTTGGCCAGCTCTCCGTGCGAGCGAAGGTAGGCGTGAAGCGGGCCGCGCACGGTCTGCTCGACCTCGCGAGAGTCCGTGCCCAGGAAGGTGTGTGCCATCACGGTCACCACCCCCAGCTCGGGAGCGTGACCGTGGCGGGCGCGGGCCTCGCGATACGCCGCCACCCGTTCTGCGAGCTGATCCACCGTGAGATCCAGCAGCGCGGTGAGCACGTGGGTGCCCCGCTCGCCGGCCTTGACGAAGGTGTCGATCGAACGCGCAGCCGTCATCCAGATGGGAAGCTCGGGCTGCACCGGGCGCGGGAAAGTCTTCACCAGCGTTTTGGCTCCTCCGCCCCCGACAAACGGCAGCGCCTCGCCACGCCACAGGCGCCGCAGGGCGTCGACGCCCTCGTTGACCGAGTCTTTGCGATCGGCGTAACGCTCGGGCGCAAAGACGAAGTCGTTCGCGTGCCATCCTGAGGCAAACGCCAGGCCGACCCGCCCGTTCGAGAGGTTGTCCACCACTGACCATTCTTCGGCGATGCGCACCGGGTGGTGCAGGGGCAAGACGACGCTGCCCGCTCGCAGCTCGACCCGCTGGGTAATCATCGCCAGGGCGGCCGAGAGCACCGACGGGTTGGGGTACAGCCCGCCAAAAGGGTGAAAGTGCCGTTCCGGAGTCCAGACCGCTTTGAAGCCCCGCTGGTCGGCAAAGCGCGCTCCGTCGAGCAGCAGTTGGTACTTCGGCGCGCCTGAGGGTGACTGAGTCTCGTCGCTGGAAAAGTAGAACAGGCTGAAGTCCAGGTGCCGGCTGGCCTGGCCAGTCACCGAGGGCAGAGGCGCGGAACGAGGGGGCACAGGCGGCTGTTCTTTGCGTGCCAGACCGGTGCGCTCGAGCTTGAGCGTGAGCAGCGCGCGCTGCTCGGGCGAGAGGGCGGCGATTCGAAGCGAGAGGTCGCTCACTTGGCGCTTTCCTGAGCCAGGGCGGAATTCGTGTCGCCCATCGCCTGCTGCATTTCTTCAGCGGACATCTGCTCGACCTCGGCCAGCAATTTCTCGATTTCGAGCTGCTCGGCGGCCGAGGAGCGTTCGACCTTGATGATCTGAGCCACGCCCGCCACCGTCGGCGCCTCGAAGAATCGCGACAGCGGCAGCTCGAGCCCGAACATTCCGCGCAGCTTCGAGATCAACTGAATCGAGAGCAGCGAGTGACCGCCCAGCTCGAAGAAGTCGTCGTTGATTCCGATTTCAGACACCCCCAGCATTTCTTGCCAGACGACGGCGACCTTCGCCTCGGTCTCGTCCGTGGGCGCGACGTAGGCGGACTTCATTCGAGGCCGGGCGTGGGCCTTCAACGCCGGCGATGCGTCCGGGGAACGGGGGGTGGTCAGGGCCTGCGCCAGCTGCGCCACTTCCGCGCGCAACACGGCCAGGGGCCGCGCGGCGACCACCACCTGCGGCCCCGGCTTGCTGGCGAGGATCTGCATCAACGCGTCGAGGGCCTGGCTCGTCTTCAACCCCGTCGGCAAGCTCGCCACCGGCTGCGCGGCGAAGACCTGCGCGGCATCGACTTTGATCATCGTGAAGTCGCTGATCACCACCAACTCGACTCCACTCGGGTTGGCGATCACCACGTCACAGACCAGGGTGCTCGAGTTCTTTGCCTCTGCGCCGTGATAGCGAATGTGACTGAACACCCGGCGTTCCATCGGGTGGTGAACCCGCAGCGCGCCATAGGTGATCGGCAGATAAAAGCCGTCGGTCACCTGCGGCATTGCAAGCGCGGTCGCTACGTCCAGCAGCGACGGGTGGAGCGCCAAAGTGGGGAGATCTCCCTCGAACCCCAGGTCCAGCTCGAGCTCGGCGATCCGCTCGCCCTTCCCTACCGCGACCTGCTTCAGGGTCTTCCACCGCTGCCCGTAGACCATGTGCTTCTGCGTTTCGAGCAGGCCCAACACGACCTCGGAGCTCTGCGCTTCACACCGCTGCTGCACCTCGGCCACCGCCAGGCAGCGCACCGGGGAAGAGGCCAGGCCCACGTTCCCGCGAACATGGTCCTGCCACGGCTCGTCGACCCGACCCCGGCTGCGGACCACGAACGCGCCATTCGCGATCGCCGTTCGAACCTCGCGGGTCTCGTGATCCGAAATCTGCATCGGCCGAACGAAGACGATGTCTCGCAGCTCGACCGTCCCGGTGGCTCCGCGCTCGACGAACGCAGCGCGCACCATCTCGAGGTAGGTGGTGCCCGGAACGACGGCGCCCCCGAGGATCCGATGCTCGTTCAACACCCACTGACGCTCGACCCGGAAGTCGGTGCGGTACTCGACGGACGCGTCGGTGTCGGTCAGGCAGACGTCGAGCAGCGGGTGGTTCACGGCTCGGCCGACGGCCGCAGGCAGCCTGGACTTCGCCGCCATTCCGACTTCCTCCCAGGCGTCCCAGTTGATCGAGATCGCTCCGTGCGACTGCGCGAACGCATCGAGGAAGGCGTTGGCCGCCGCGTAGTCGACCTGTCCTGGATCGCCGAGGATCGCGGAGAGCGAAGAGCACAGAACGAAGAAGTCGAGCGGACGTCCCAGCGCCGCCGCCAACGCAATTGTTCCTTCCAACTTCGGCCTCAAGACTTCGGCGGCGGAAGCGGGCGTCTTCAGCTCGAGCAGCGCGCCCGAAGAAATTCCTGCGGCGTGGACCACGCCATTCAAGGTTCCGAACTGCGCACGAACCTGGTCGACGACCTCGCGCATCGCCGCGGAATCGGCGACATCAGCGCTGAAGGTCACGACCCGGGCACCCAGTTGTTCCAGCTTTTCGATATTTCGCAGCTGCTCTGCAGTCGGGCTCGAGCGGGAAACCAGCGCGAGGTTGGCCTTGGCCACTTGCGCGAACCGTTCTGCAACCGCGCCCCCGATGCCTCCCAGGCCCCCGGTGATGAGGTACGTGCCGCCCTCGCGCAGCCCGCCCAACGGCTGGCTCTGAACAGGCAGCTGCACCGGCGCCAGCGTCTGGACCCAACGTCGCCCGCCGCGCAGCGCAACGACGTCTTCGCCCTGCACCCCGAGCTCTTCGACCAACAGCGCGGCGGCATCGCCCGCCTCGAGATCCACGGCGCGACAGCTCACGCCGGGAAGCTCAGCCTGCAGCACCCGACAGGCGCCCAGCAGCGCGGCCCGTTCAGGACCTTCGGTGTCTTCGCCACAAACGCTCTGAAGCTCGGTCGTCACGATCACCAACTCGACCGGATCTCGGCTCTTGCGGGCTGCGATCGCCTTGCCGAGCTCGAGCAGCTCGAAGAACCCTCGCGACACTTCGGCCGAGGCGTCGGGCTTCAGTGCCCAGAAATGCACCAGGGTGCACGGGCCCGCGGTGCGGGCTACGAGCTGGGCGACCGCGCCTCGCACCCGATCGGAGCCCGAGGCCTGCGCGCGCACCACTGTCTGGCCGTTCGCCTCCAGACCCAGCGCCACCTTCTCGCCCAACGGGCTTCCGTCGAGCAGCAACATCCAGGTGCGCGCCACAGGGTCGATTCGCTTCGGGGACAACCGGGCATCGGCCAGACGGGTCCAGGACGGCAGACAGATCTCGGGCTGCGCCAGTGCGCCTTGCGCTCGTTCCTCACTGACCGGCCGAGCTGCCGTGGCCGCAGCGGGTTCGATGAAGTACCGCTCACGCGCGAACGGATAAGTCGGAAGAGGAACCCGGCCCCGCGCGCCGGCGGAATGCAGCGCCGCCCAATCGGGCTTTGCGCCTGCGAGCCACACCAGGGCCAACGCCTCGAGGAAGTGGCGCTGGTCGTCCTCTTCACCGTGGGGCAGCGAGCCATAGACGTGCTGGCCCCGCTGTTCGGTGCGCTGCAGTCGAGCAAACGTCGCGAGCGCCCGACCCGGACCCACCTCGAGCAACACCCGTTCGGTACTCGAGAGCGCGGTCTTCAACCCGTCTGCGAAGCGCACGGGCGCGCGCAGCTGCCGCGCCCAGTACCGGGGGTCTGTCGCCTGCTCAGCGGTGAGCCACGTCCCGGTGAGGTTGGAAAGAATCGGCAAGGTCGGTGCGCGAAGCGTCACCTGCCCCACCCGATGCGCGAACACCTCGAGAATCGGGTCCATCATCGGCGAGTGGAACGCGTGCGAGGTGCGAAGCCTCTTGCCCGTCAGCTGCCGTGCGGACAGCTGTCCCTCGAGTGCCTCGACCGCTGCCAGCGTCCCCGAGACGACGCACTGGCTGGGGCCGTTCACCGCGGCGAGCACGAGGTCCGGGCCGAGCAGCGCCAACACTTCAGCCTCGGGCATCGCCACTGCGAGCATCGCTCCCGCCGGCAACGCCTGCATCAACGCGCCGCGAGCGGCCACCAGGCCGAGCGCATCTTCCAGCGAAAAGACTCCTGCGAGACAGGCCGCGACGTACTCACCCAGGCTGTGGCCGATCATTGCCGCCGGGCTGATCCCCAGTCGGATCCAAAGCCGGGCGAGCGCGTATTCCACGACGAAGAGCGCGGGCTGCGTCCATCGCGTCTGGGTCAGCAGCGCTCCAGCGTCCTTCGCTGCGGTCCCGGTAGCAAAGAGCAGCGCGCGAAGATCTCGACCCAGCAGCGGCTCGAGGACCCGCGCGCAGTGGTCCACGTCTTCCCGAAAGCCGGGGTCAGCGGCGTACAGCGCGCGGGCCATGCCGACGTGCTGCGCGCCTTGCCCGGGAAACATGAACACCACCGAGGGCGCCTGCACTGCGTCCACCGAGCTCAACCCTTCGCGCGCCGCGAGCGCCCGCCCGGCTTCGACGCCGTCGCGACAGACGATGGCTCGACGATGCTCGAAGGCCCGTCGCCCTCGCTGAAGGGTGAACGCTGCGTCTGCCAGCGACGCTTCGCCCCGCACGAGGTGGGCCGCCAGCGCGTCGGTCGCCTGCTCGAGCGCGATCGCGGTGCGCGCCGAGATCGTCACCAACTGCCAACCTTTGTCTTCCTTCACCGGCTCGCGCGCCGGCGCCTCTTCGAGCACGACGTGCGCGTTGGTTCCGCCAATGCCGAACGAGCTCACCCCTGCACGGCGCGGCGTCTTGCCCCGCGGCCACGGACGCAAGGCCGCATTGACGAAGAAGGGCGAGGTCTCGAAGGAAATCGCCGGGTTCGGCGCGGTGAAGTGAAGGCTGGGCGGCAGCTGCTCGTGGGTGAGGGCGAGCGTGGTCTTGATCAGCCCGGTGATGCCTGCCGCCGAGTCGAGGTGCCCGAGGTTGGTCTTCACCGAGCCGATCGCGCAAAAGCCCTTGTCCGCGGTGCCGGCTCGAAAGGCCTGGGTCAGCGCCGCGATCTCGATCGGGTCTCCCATCAACGTGCCGGTGCCGTGCGCTTCGATGTAGGAAATCGAACGCGGCTCGACCTCGGCGACCGCCTGCGCCGCGGCGATTACTTCGGCCTGACCGTCGACGCCCGCGGCGGTGTATCCAACCTTGCGCGAGCCATCGTTGTTGATCGCCGTGCCTTTGATCACCGCGTGAATGGTGTCGCGGTCGGCGAGCGCGTCTTCGAGCCGCTTGAGCACCACCACTCCGACGCCGCTGCCGGGGACGATGCCTTTCGCCTCGGCATCGAATGCCCGGCAGTGACCGTCGGGTGAGAGCACTCCGCCCTGCTGGTATTGATATCCCTGCGACTGGGGGACGCGAACGGCCACGCCACCCGCGAGCGCCATGTCGCACTCGAAGCCGAGCAACGCGCGGCAGGCCAGGTGCACCGCGACCAACGACGTAGAGCACGCCGTCTGGATGTTGAGGCTCGGACCCTTGAGGTTCAGCTTGTAGGACACCCGCGTCGCCAGGTAGTCCTTGTCGTTCGACAGCTCGACCTGCGTCTCTCCAACCGAGGCCAGCAAATCAGGGTGCGAGAGCAGGTTCAGCAGCAGGTAGCTGGGCAGGCTCAAGCCGGCGTAGACCCCGACAGGAACCTGGCTGCCCGAAGGCTCGTAACCCGAGTGCTCGAGCGCGGCCCAGGCGGCCTCGAGAAAGACCCGTTGTTGAGGGTCGATCAGCTCGGCTTCGCGCGGGGTGTACCCGAAGAAGCGGGCGTCGAACTTGTCGAAGTCTTCGAGAATCGCCTTGGCCTTGACGTAGCTCGGGTCGGCCAGCGTCGCGGCGCTCACCCCCGCAGCGCGCAGCTCTTCATCGGTGAAGAACGAGATCGACTCGACCCCTTGCGCGAGATTGCTCCACAGCTGCTCGATGTCCCGTGCTCCAGGAAAGCGCCCCGCCAGTCCGATGATCGCAATCGCATCCATGGTGATGTCCTCAGCTCGAAGGCGATCGCTTCTTGCGTGCCTTCTCGAGCGCGGCCCGTTGGCGAGAGGCGCGGTCCTGCACCTCGCGGATGCCCTGGTTCGGGTCCGCGGCCTGGCTCAAGAACGCCGCCAGCTCGTGAATCGTGGGGTGCTGAAACAGCTCGACCATCGTGACGCTGCGACCGAGCACGTCCTCGAGCTTGCTGTGCACCCGAACCATCAGCAGCGAGTGGCCGCCGAGGTCAAAGAAGTTGTCCTGAATCCCGACCTGCTCGAGCCCGAGCGCTTCACGCCACACCTTCGCGATCAGCCGCTCGAGATCATTAGTGGGCGCAATCGACGCCCGGGGAACGACCACCGGCACCGGCAGCGCCCGGCGATCAATCTTCCCGTTCACCGACAGCGGCAGGCTGGAAAGGAAAGTGAAGATCGCGGGGATCATCGGTTCAGGCAGGCGCGCCTTGAGCCACGCACGCAGCCCATTCGCGTCGGGGGTCGGGTCGACGGAAACCACGTAGGCCAGCAACTGGGCGCTGCCCGCCGCGTCCGGCCGCGCGATCACCACCGCCTGCCGCACCGTGGGGTGGGTGGCCAGCGTCGCTTCGATTTCCCCGGGCTCGATTCGAAAGCCGCGCACCTTGATCTGCTCGTCGAGTCGCCCGAGAAATTCGAAGTTTCCATCGGGAAGCTGCCGCACCCGATCTCCGGTGCCGTAAAGCCTGGACCCGGTGTCGAAAGGCGCAGGGACAAAGCGCGCCGCCGTCAGCTCGGGCAAACCGAGGTAGCCGCGGGCCAGCTGCGGGCCACCCAGCCACAGCTCGCCGGGGACACCGGTCGGCACCGGACGCTTGAGCGGGTCGAGCACCCAGGCCTCGATCGCACCGACCGGCCGGCCGATGGGCAGGCACGCAGTGTCCACCGACATCGCGTCGGACTCGGGCTCGAAGACGAGCGAAGTGATCGTCGCCTCGGTTGGCCCGTAGCCGCTGATCAACGCCGGCTGAATTCCGACCGCGCGACGCCAGCGCTCGAAGTGAAGGCTCGAGGTCTTCTCGCTTCCCGTCACCACCAGCCGCAACGACCTCGGGGGACGATTTCGTTCGGACCCCAGCGCCTCGACCCAGATGTGCCAATACGGCGAAGGAAGGTTCACCACCGTGAGCCGCTCGCGATCCAGGAACTTCACCAGCTCGGGAATGCCCGGCACGCCCTGCTCGGGCCACAGCACCAGGGTGGCGCCCCTGCACAGCGTGGGGAAAATCTCTTCAGCCGCCACGTCGAACCCGATGCCCGACAGCTGCAGCACGCGGTCGGTCGGTGACAGCCGAAGGAAGCCCTGCGCCCCGTCCAGATAGCTGGCGAACGCACCGTGGGTCACGAGCACGCCTTTGGGGCGACCGGTCGAGCCGGACGTGTAGACGACGTACGCGAGCTGCTCGCCTTTTGGCTCGACCTTCGGGGCTTCAGCGCCCTGAAGGTTCAGCGCCGGGCTCTCGCGATCGATCAACAGCAGCGCTCGCGGCGTCGAAGGCAACACGGCCGCCAGAGGGGTCGTGGTGATCAGCAGCTGGGCCCGAGAGTCGTCCAGCATGAAGGCCAGCCGGTCGGCCGGAAGGCTGGGGTCCAGAGGAAGGAAGGCGCCGCCGGCCTTGAGAATCGCCAGCTCGGCCACCACCAGCTCGGGCGAGCGCGGAAGGCAGACTCCGACGATCGTCTCGAGGCCAATTCCCTGTTCGACCAGCCGGTGGGCGAGCCGATTCGCGCGCTCGTCGAGGTCGCGATAGGTCAGCCTCTCTTCGCCGCACTGAATGGCAATCGCCTCGGGGCTCAGCGCCGCCTGGGCCGCCACCCGACGCGTCACACCGACGCAGCTGCCCGCGACACGGGCCAACCGCGGGGCGCGAGGGTTTGCGTCGGACTCCAGCGCGAAGGCCCCCACCGCGGTCTGCGGAGCGTCGACGATGCCGGCGAGCAGCACCTGAAAATGCTCGGCCATTCTCGACAACGTCGAAGGCTCGAACAGATCGCTGTTGTACTCGAAGGCACCGGAAAGCCCGGGGCCCACTTCGGCCAGGCTCAAGGTCAAATCGAACTGGGCGACGCGGCGCGACAACGCCAGCGACTCGATCGACAGGCCTCCCAGTTCCATCCGCGCGCCCGCCTCGTCCAGCGAGAAGGCCGTCATTCCCTCGTCGGCAAGTGCGTGTGCCCGCTGCAGGACGAACATCGTCTGGAACAGCGGCGAACGACTGGGGTCGCGACGCGGCTGCAGGCGTTCGACCAGCAACGGAAGCGGAAAATCTTGATGCTCCAGCGCGCCCAACACCGAACGCCGCGTGCGCTCGAGCAGCGTCGCAAACGAAGGCTGATCCTCGAACCGCGCTCGCAGCACGACCGGGCTGACCAGGTACCCGAACAGCCCGGTGAAGCGCGAACGGCTTCGACCCGCCGCAGGCGAACCAATCAACAGATCGTCCTGCCCCGAGTACCGGTGCAGCAACACCTGAAATCCTGCCAACAACGTCGCGTAGAGCGTCGCGCCGCTGCTCTGGGCGAGCGCCTTGAGCTTGACGGTCAGCGCCGGGTCGATCGAGAACGCGTGCGAGGCGCCCCGATACGTCTGCACCGCGGGACGAGGCCGGTCGGTGTGAAGCTCGAGCGTCGGCAGCACTCCGGCCAGGTTCGAACGCCAGTACTCCCACAGCTGCGCGCCTTCGGGACTCTGCAGCAGTGCGCTTTGCCATTGGGTGTGGTCCGCAGGAGTCGCGCCAGGAAGAGGCAGCGACAGCGGCTTGCCCGCCCGCGCCTGCAGGTACAACGGGACCAGCTCGCTCACCAGTTGGACCAGCGACCAGAAGTCCGCGACCAGGTGGTGGACGACCAGCAGCAGCACGTGGTCCTGCGGTCCGCGCCGGAAGAGGCTGACCCGAAACAGGGGGCCCCGCTCGAGCTCGAAGCGCTTCTGCGAGTCGGCATCGAGGCGCTCTTCCAGCGCTTCAGGGCTCCAGCCCGTGGCGTCCTCGAGCTCGAAGCAGACCTGCGCCTGGGGGTGCAGCTGGGCGAAGGGTTCGCCTCCGCGCGAAGAGAACGTGGTGCGCAGCGCAGGGTGCCGATCGATCAACGCCTGAAAGGCCTGCTGCAACGCCGTGGCATCGAGCTGCGAGTGGATCCGCACCGCACGCGCGAGATGGTAGGCGGTGCTGTTGGGCGCCAGCTGGTGCATGAACCACAGCGCGCGCTGCCCGTGCGACAGCGGGGTCGGGCCGAGCTCGAGCGCCGTCGGCGGTGGCAGCGCAGGCGCGAGAGTGAGTGCGTTGACGAGAGTGGCCGAGAGCTCTTCGACGCTCGCGCCTTCGAGAATTCTTGCCAGCGGGCAGTCGAGGCCCAGCTGATCCTCGATCATGTTCTTCAGCTCGACCGCCATCAACGAGTCGAGCCCCATCGAGACGATCGGCTCGGTCGAGCCCACGGTGCGGACGGGAACTTTCAACGCGCTCGCCAACCACGATCGCAGCAGCCCCCCAATCAGCGCCGGCCGTTCGGACAGCGCAGCGGCCATCAACTCTGACCTCGAGAGCGCGGGAACAATCGGCTCTTCGACGCTCGCCACCGAAGCCACCACCGACAGCTCGCCTGACTCGAACGCCGCTCGGCAGGCGTGGCGCTGAATCTTTCCACTCGAGGTCTTGAAGATGCTGCCCGATTCGATCAACGCGAGCGCGTGCAGCTGAAGGCCGTGCTCGTCCGCGATCGCCTGACGAACTGCGCGCGCCACCTCTTCGGAATCCGTGTCGCGATGAGCCCGCTCGAGCTCCTGGACCACCACCAGCTTCTCTTCACCGTCGAGCTCGACGCAGAACGCGGCGCCGCAGCCAGGTCGCAGCGCCGGGTGGCTGCTCTCCACCGTTCGCTCGAGATCCTGGGGGTAGTGATTTCTGCCGCGAATGATCAGCAGGTCCTTCAATCGCCCGGTGATGAACAGCTCGCCTTGCTGAAGGAAGCCCAGGTCTCCGGTGCGCAGGAAGGGACCTTCGCCGCCCGGAGCCAGAGTCGCGCGGAAGAAGCGCTCGGTCGCTTCGGGGTTGTTCCAGTAGCCCTGGGCGACGCTGTCTCCCTGCACCCAGATTTCGCCGACTTCTCCGGCACCACATTCCACCCGGGTGTCCGGGTTCGCGATCGCCAGCCGCTGCCCCTGCGTAGTCTTGCCACCGCCCACCAGGGTGCGCGCTTCGCCCGAAGGTTCGGCGATCTGATGACGCAGCAGCGCGGCGGCATCGAAGTGGCCCACCACCGGTGCTTCGGCCACGCGGCCGCCTGTGATCAGCAAGGTGCCTTCGGCAAGGCCGTAGCAGGGGTAGAAGGCTTCCCGTCGGAACCCCGCGGGCGCGAAGGCTTCGACGAACCGGTCGAGGACCTCGGTTCGAATCGGCTCGGCGCCGTTGAAGGCGACGTTCCACCGGCTCAAGTCGAGCGCCGCGCGATCTTCAGGCGTCGTCTTCCGCACGCAGAGGTCGAAGGCGAAGTTCGGGCCACCGCTGGTGGTCCCGCCATATTTCGAAACGGCCTTCAGCCACCGCAGCGGCTTGGTGAGGAAGTCGATCGGCGAGAGCAGCGTGCCGGGAAAGCCCCCGTACAGCGGCTGGAGGATCCCTCCGATCAACCCCATGTCGTGGTACGGCGGAAGCCAGATCACCGCGTGACTGGCGGGGCTGTGCTCGTAGCAATCGTGAATCAGCCCCGAGTTGTGGAGCAGATTTCCGTGGCTCAACATCACGCCCTTCGGCGTCGAGGTAGACCCCGAGGTGTACTGAAGAAACGCGAGCGTCTGCCGACCGATCTCGGGCGGGGCCCACGCATTTTCCAGCCCGGGACTCAAGTCGTCCGTCGCCAGCCAGCGCAGCGCCTGAAGATCTCGAGCGTCGGCGAAGGCGCTTTGCATCAGCTCGAGAATGAAGCCCTGGGTCAACGCGAACTGCGCCCCCGCATCGCTGGCGATTGCCTGCAATCGGGGCAGCGTTCGCGCCAGCCGCGCCGGATTCGGTGGGTACGCCGGCACCGCAGTGACGCCCGCATACAGGCACCCGAGGAACGCGGTGATGTACTCGAGACCCGGAGGGTAGATCAGCAGTGCCCGGCCCCCCGTCGCTCCCGATTGCTGGAGCAACGCGGCGACCGCTCGCGCTTTCGAATCGAGCTGCGCGTAGCTGATGCAGACCGCGTCGTCCTCGCCGTCCTGAAGGAATCGGTAGGCAAGGCCATCGGGCTGATGCGCCGCTCTGCTGCGGGCCAGCTCGACCAGAGTCTGTGCGTCGGTCGCCAGCGCCGGGCGCCGAGAGCCGATCGACAATCCGTGCGGGGACACGGCCGTCAGTGCCCGTTCGCGTGCTGCAAAGGCTTGGCAACAGCCGGCCGAATCATCGCGGCGATGGAAATGTCCTGCGGCTGCGAGCCCAGAACTTCCGCCAGTGCGCTCGACAAAATCTCGAGCCCCGCCACCAGCTGCGCGCGGGGAATGGTGAGCGCGGGCAGCACCTTGAGCACGTTGTCTTCGCGGCCACAGCGCTCGAGGATCAAGCCCGCCTCGAAGCAGCGCCGTTGTATCTCGGTCGCAGCAGCAGGCCCCCCGCATTGCGCGAGGTCCAGGCCGGCGACCATTCCGATGCTCCGCACCTGCAGCTGGGGGTACGCGCGGCCAATGGACGTGGCGTAAGCCTGAATCAGCTGGCTCTTCTCGCGCAGGCCCTGCAGGAAGACCTCGTCTTTCCAGTACTCGAGCGCAGCGGTCGCCGCGACCAGGGACAGCTGGTTGGCGCGGAAGGTCCCGGTGTGTTCTCCGGGCGACCAGCGATCGAGCTCGCGCTTCATCAGCACCACCGCCATCGGAAGGCCGTACCCGCCAATCGACTTCGAGAGCGTCACGATGTCCGGCTGAATTCCCGCCCGATCGAATGAGAAGAAGTCTCCGGTGCGGCCGCAGCCCACCTGAATGTCGTCGCAGATCATCAAGATCTCGAAGCGGTCGCACAGCGCGCGAAGCCCCTGGAGGAACTCAGGAGTCGACGGGTAGACCCCACCGTCCATCTGCACCGATTCCAGAATCACGGCCGCCGGACGTTCGACGCCCGAGCAGCTGTCCTCGAGCAGGCGCTTCATCAGCCCCAGCGAGTCGAAGGCTCCGTGCGGCCCATCGGGAAACGGAATGAAGGTCGTGTTCGACAGCGGCACGCCCACCGCGGCCCGCACGCCCAGGCTGGCCGTGACCGAGCTGCTGCCCATCGTCATGCCGTGGAAGGAACCGGTGAACGCGAAGATTCCGGTTCGGCCGGTGATCTTTCGCGCCAGCTTCAGCGCGGCCTCGACCGCGTTGGCGCCCGTCGGCCCCGGAAACTGAATTTTGTAATCGAGCCCGCGCGGCGCGAGCACGGTGTCGACGAAGGTCTGCAGGAACAACGCCTTCTGCGTCGTGTAGACGTCGAGCCCGTGAACGATTCCGTCCGCGCCCAGGTACTCGAGCAGCTTTTCTTTGATCGGCTCGGGGTTGTGGCCGTAGTTCAGTGCGCCTGCGCCCGCGAAGAAGTCGAGGTACCCGCGACCTTCGGTGTCGAAGATCTGAGAGCCCTTGGCGCGCTGGAAAATCTTCGGAAACACCCGGCAGTACAAACGGACTTCGGACTCGTGCTGCTCGAAGACGCGCGTCGACATGGTCAGACCTGCCCTGACGCGTTGAAGTCGCCCGGGGTGAGGTTGTGCTTCTTGAAGAGCTTGCGGACGTAGACGCGATCGATGCCCGCCACCCGCGAGGCCTTCGACACGTTCCCGCCACATCGACGCGCCAGCTGCTCGAGGTACTCGCGCTCGAAGGCGTTGACCAGCTGCTCTTTGGCCTCTTTGAACGGAACCGGCGAGGCCAGGTCACCCGATGAGTCCTCGTACTTGTAGCTTCCCTCGTCCATGGCTTCTCCCGCGAAGGAGCGCCGGCCCCTTCTGCTTGGGTGAAGGGGGGAGGCCCAAAACGTTGCATTTAATTCTCTCGAATCTCGCAAAACACCCGCGATTCAAGCGCTTGGCCGGGAAGGTGAGGCACCCGAACTAATCATTGCGAATGATCACCTTCAGCGCGCGCTCTCGCATCGCATGTCCGAAGGTGTCGTAGGCCTTCGCCATTTCGCTCAGTGCGAAGCGGTGGGTAATCAACTGGGCCGGCTTGACCTTCCCCGAGGCGACCGTCTTCATCAGCAGCGGAGTGCTGACCGTATCGACGAGGCGGGTGGTCAGCGTGATGTTGTGGGACCAGAGCTTCTCGAGGTGCAGCTGCGCCGGCTTGCCGTGGACCCCGATGTTGGCGATGTGACCTCCGGCGGTGACGATTTCCTGGCACACGTCGAAGGTCGCCGGGATTCCGAGCGCTTCGATCGCCACGTCCACGCCCCGGCCTGCGGTGAGCTTCATGATCTTCTCGGCAGCCTTCCCATCGGTGTTGTTGACCACGTCTGTCGCTCCGAGCTTCTTTGCGACCTCGAGCCGGTTGTCGTCGGTGTCCACCATCACGATCCGGGCGGGCGAGTAGAACTGCGCGGTCAGCAAAGCGGCCAGGCCGATCGGGCCAGAGCCGACGATCGCGACCGTGTCTCCGGGCTTCACCTGCCCGTTGAGAACCCCACACTCGAACCCGGTGGGCAGAATGTCGCTCAACATCACCAACCCCTCTTCGTCCGCGCCGTCGGGAACCGCGTAGAGGCTGTTGTCTGCGAAGGGAATCCGCACGAACTCGGCCTGGGTCCCGTCGATCAGGTTGCCCAGGATCCAGCCCCCGCCATTTTCGCAGTGCGAATACATGCCCCTGCGGCAGTTCGGGCAACGCCCGCAAGACGAGATGCACGAGACGATGACGTGGTCTCCGACCTTGAAGCTGGCGACGTTGGCCCCGATCTGATCGACGACGCCCACGCCTTCGTGCCCGAGGATCCGGCCGGCAGTCACCGCCGGAACATCACCCTTGAGGATGTGCAGATCAGTTCCGCAGATGGTCGTCTTGGTGATGCGGACGACGGCGTCGGTCGGCGCTTGAATCGTGGGTTTCGGCTTTTCTTCGAGCCCGCACTTTCCGGGTCCCTGGTACACGAGTGCTTTCATTTCAGCTGCTCCTTGTCTGACGTGAGAGTTGAAGTCGGGTTGAGACTTTGATCAGGTCTTGAGCAGCGCCCGTGCCACGGTCCTCCGGCGGCCGCGGCCTTCAGAAGGTGCGCCTCTCCTGGGTTCGTGCAGCTCTTGCACGACACAGTCCCCCTCACCGGGGACTGGCGCGCAGATTGCTCAGGGCTCCGGCATGACCATTCCCTCTGCCGTTCACCTCACTGAAGCTTCGTCCCGCCGGGCGCTTTCATGATCGCGCTCGTGCTCGCAGTCCTCGCTGTCACTCCGGCCGAGGCGAAGAAGGCGCAGACCGTCGCAGCGATGCATTCAGCAATGCATGCGGTGGTCAGCCTGCAGCCCTACCTGACCAGCCCGACGGCATTTCGCGATCCCGCCAACGCGTCTGTCATCGGGACCGAGCTCGAGGCCCTCTCGAACCTCAAGCACCACTTCATGATGCCCGGAAGGCAGAACGTCGCACTCGAGACGCTCGCCGGGGTCTTCGGCGATCACGTCGACGAGGCCCGCGCCGAGTTCAAAGCTGGCAACACCGAAGCCACCCGGGCGCGACTGCGCGGCATCACCAGCCTTTGCTTCGCCTGTCACACCCGCCAGAGCGTCTCGAAGGACTTCGTCGACGTGGCCAAAGTGGTCGAGTCGATGAATCTTCCCCCGCTGCGAAAAGCAGAGTTCTTCGCCACCACCCGCCAGTTCGATCTCGCGCTCGCCGCCTGGAACACCGCCCTCGAAGCTGCCCCGAAGAGCGAGGCCGAGGCCTTCGACCAAACCGCCGCGATGCGCCAATACGTCGCGGTCCTGGTGCGGGTAAGGGACGATCGAAAGGCCAGCGTCGCGGCACTCTCGAAGCAGCTGGCGCGAACGGACCTGCCTGTCTTCTCCCGGCGGATCCTCGAGCAGTGGCTGCGCGACGCCAAGGTGTGGCAGGCCGACGATTTCGTTGCGAGCACCGCGACCGCCGCGGCGCTGGTGGCCAAAGCGGGCGCGCTGATCGCCAGCTCGGGAGCCGCCCAGTCGCCGATTTCGGACGAGACCCGGTTCATCCCCACCCTGCGTGCAACCGGTTACCTTCACGCGGCGCTCGAGAAAGAGCCTCAGGCGGGCTCGCGGGTCGAAGCGCTCTACCTGCTGGGAGTGGCGACCGCCGCCACGCTGGATCCCCTGCTGTGGGACCTCGACAGCCTGTACCTCGAGGCCTGCATTCGAGAGAAGCCGCACTCCGGCATCGCCCGGCAATGCGCCGACCGAATGTACGATCGCGCCTGGTTCGGTTGGACCGGCAGTGGCGGGACGCGCATTCCGCCCGACGTGGCGCAGCGGCTGGGAGAGCTCAGGGTGTTGGCGAGCCCGATCGAGCCCGCCGTGCGCTGAACCCCGGGCTCACGGTTCCGGGCGGCGCACGACGAGCACCGGGCGCGTGCTCACGTCGAGCACGCCCTGGGCCGTCGAGCCGAACACCAGCTTCGACAGCGAAGTGTTTGCGCGGGAGCCAAGGCAAATCACCGAGCTCGAGAACCGCTCGGAAGCGGCGACGATCGCGTCGGCCGGCCTGACAGCCACCAGCGCGTGCGCATTGATCAGGACGCCTCGACTGCGCATCTCGGCAGGCACCCGTGCCATCAACTGGTCGATGATCTTCCGTTCTTCCGCGGCCGTCGGCGGCTTGCTCGAGACGTTCACCAGGTCCGCCGTTCCGCCGGGCGCCACGATCCCCAGTCCCCAGGCCACTGCGCTGTCACCGGTGGGCGAGAAGTCTGTGGCAATCAGCACCCGTTCGGCATGGGCAAGCTGCGGAGGTTGATCCGCTTCACCCTGCCCTGCAGGCACGCTGACCACCGACATCGGCGCCGTCTGAAGACACTGCTCAGAGACGCTCCACACCCCGGCCAGCGCCTTGCGATGGTGGGTGCCCAACACCAGCAGATCGATCTTCTCTTCGGAAGCCAGGGCGCCCAGGTGGTCCGAGACACGTCCGGTCGCAGCCATGAACCGCGCGCGGTGGGGCAGCGAGGCAGGCACCTTCGCGCTCAATTCCCGGTGAAGCGCCTCGAGCAGCGCGGGGTCCACGGCGTTCCAGGTCTGGGGAAGCGGAAGCCCAAACCGGTAGTACTCGGCGGCCGGAAAGAAGACGTGCCCCGCGACGAGCTCGATTTTTCCAAACTTGCTCAGCTGCTCGATCCACCGCACCGCGATGTCCGTGCTTCGCGTCTGGTCGACCCCCAACATCACCCGAAGTGTCCGCTTGCCCCGCGCCCACTCAATCAGGGGCTCCGGGTTTCGTACCGCCAGAAGGGGTGCCTCCAGATGCAGCCCCAGCCGAGCCAGCAGGCCCGTACCGGTAAACCCGGGGTCCCGGGGCACATCACCGGCGATCACCAGCGACACCTTGTTGTCGGCCACGAAGGGCGGCAGCGCGCGGTGGAGTTTTCCCATCAGCAACGCGGGATGAACATTAGCCCCGAGCTTCCGCAGGCGAGCCGCCTCGCCCTTCAGGGTGTCGTTGGCCGTCGCCAACACCTGCTCGCCAAACGCCTTGGCCGTGTCGTTGGCGAGCACGAAGACCAACCAGAGATCCACACCCCGTTGGCGGGCAAGCTCGGCAGCGACGGTGGATGCATGGATCGCTTCGGGGGAAAAATTGGTCGCGCAAAGAATGGACATGACCCGACGCAGAGCAAGCTGCGAGCCGCTGAGCGCTCTTCTGAGAAGACCGTGCAGGAGCTGCACCCCAACGGTTCCGGCGCAGGCCCCGCAGCGACCTTCCGGGGCCGACGCAAGGCACGGACGTTGCGTAGGGCACGGGCTCAACCCCTGGAGGATTCATGAGCGACACGACCCATCGTTGGGCGGACGAAATGAAAGACGGCTTCGAAGTGCTGAAGGCGATGCGGGACGAGCTGAAGGTCCAGATGCATCTGGCGGGCATGGACGCGAAGACCCGGTTCGCCGAGCTCGAGCACCGGCTGGACAGCGAGCAGCTCACCGCGCGAAAGAACCTCACCGAGCTGACCACCAGCTTCCGCATCTTCAAAGATGAGCTTGGGAAGCAGGGGAAGCGCCCGTAAAGGACGTTCGACCAAACCGTCACAGTGTGTCGATGACGCCTGTGGCGGAATTGCAACGTCACCCAACCCAGGTTCAACCTGGGTCCGAGTGCGCGGGAGAAGCGTTTCTCACCCACCGTCTGATCTCGATTCCTCGGGGACGGTAAAGCGGCAGTCGCAGAGATGTGACCTACGCTGAGCACTTCCCCCCTGGAGCGTCATGTCCTTTCGTTCGCTGCCCGCGTCGCGAGCCTGGCGCTGTCGGGTTGCTCGAAGTGGCGGGTGATCGCCGACAAAGATCCGGGAGCCCTTCACGGGCAGACGGCAATGATGATGCTGCCCTTGAGCTTCGATTCGGCGCAGATCGACGGTGATCCCGCATCGAAGTGGCTCGCAGATCAGGACGCCGATCAAAAGGCGGCCTGGGCTGCGGAAAAGGAATTCATCGAGTGAGATCGTCGCGAAGTACCTTCACCAGCGAACGAAGTAGCCCATGGCGGTCGCCTCGAAGCGCGTTCGCCGGAAGGTTCGGGGGCGAGATCCTCTTGTGGTTTCCGCTGGTGCGCACCCCACCGCCTCGGCGCGGGTAGCGCCTGAGGCTGCACCCGGCGCGTATGGCTTACGGTCGGTCATGTCTTTTTCTTTCCTTTCTTCGAGGGCACCTTGTCCATCCGCCCAAGGTGTTGTTCCAGCGCATCGACGTGCTTCGACCAGAAGCGCCGGAACGGAATGAGCCACGCGTCGAGCTCCATCAGCGGCTCGGGTCTTAGTCGATAGAGCCGCCGCTGCGCTTCGATTCGT
The DNA here is from genome assembly GCA_043750125.1 of Archangiaceae bacterium. Classification (GTDB taxonomy): domain Bacteria; phylum Myxococcota; class Myxococcia; order Myxococcales; family Myxococcaceae; genus JAGSPQ01. The sequence continues at coordinate 25,435 of JAYVCD010000118.1, forward strand.
GATTCCACGAACCCCGCCTCTCGCAGCACCCGCAGGTGCTTGGAGACCGAGGGCTGCGAAAGTCGAAGCTCGCGCTCGATCTCGCCCACCGAGTGCTCAGCCGAAAGCAGCAGGCTCAAGATCGCCCGTCTGTTGGGTTCCGCGACGATGGCAAATGAGGATTCCACGCCAGACATATCTCCGAGCGTTCATATTCCCGTCAAGGCATACGGGCGATCCAATGTCTCGTGGACTCCACTGTGCGCCGACCTCACGCGAGCGGATCGCGCGTGGAGTGCGCACGCCTTGTTTTGCAGTCCGGGGGGAACTCCCTTCAGGGCTTCTTTTTCTTCGGAGGCTTCGGAGGCTTCGCTTTGCGCGAGCTGTTGAGTGCGATCGCCTGGCGAATGAGCGCCTTGAAGGCAGCCACGGCCACTTTTTCACCCTCGTGGATGTCGATCGCCCGGCGCAAATTTCCCTCGAGGCTCGAGTTGAACAGACGAGCCGGATCCTTCAGAAACGCGCCCTTGGCGAAGGTGAGCTTCACGACACTTTTGTAGGACTCGCCGGTGCAGATGATGCCGTCATGCGACCAGACCGGAACGCCCATCCACTTCCACTCCTCGATGACTTCCGGGTCAGCTTCCTTGATCAGCTTGCGCATTCTGCTCAGGGTTTCCCCGCGCCAATCGCCGAGCTCGGCAATTCTGTTCGAGATCAGCTCCGATGCCGACTGCCCTGCGCTCTCGCCCGACTTCTTCATGGTCTTGGTTCCTCGGTTGAGACGGGAGCCTTCGAAACAAGAGCCCTTGGTACGGGAAGCTCGGGGCCCGCAGAAAGGTGCGAACCGTACACCAGGACCACCCTGTGCCGGCGCGCGCCTACGGCAGTGGAATGAAATCCGTCTCGCCCGCGATCGCGCCAAACCGTTGCGCCTTCCAGTCGGCCCTCGCCTGCTCGATCCGTTCCTTCGAGCTCGAGACGAAATTCCACCAGATGTGCCGTGGGCCGTCGAGCGGCTCTCCACCAAAGGCGAGCAGCCCGCCTGGAAGATCCGCCGTTCGCGCGGCAACAATCAGCGGGCCCACTCCACCGTCTTGATCTGCACGTCGAGGGTCGTTTTGCACGTCGCCAGCGCAGCATCGACGAAGTCGTGAGGACCGGGCGCGGAATCGCCACCGCCCCACGTCGGCCGCGACCTCAGCCGTCTGTAGACTCCACAGGGGCTCCCCGATCGGCCAACGTTTTGGGTCAACGACCCGCAGTCACGAAGCTGCGGGGCGCCGCTGGGGAAAGGTTCGGGTTTTGCTTGCCGACATCGCTATGTTGCTCGCATGGCCGAAGTGACCGATGCCCAGCTTCTCGAGCAACTGAGGAAGGGAGACCCTCGGGCGACCGAGCAGCTGCTCGCCCGCCACGAGCAGAGCATCTACCGGTTCGGCCTGCGGATGTGCGGCAATGAGGACGACGCGCGCGACGTGCTCCAAGAGACGCTGCTTGCCGCGTTCAAGAACCTGGACGCGTTCCGCGGCGACGCGCAGCTGTCGACCTGGCTGTACCAGGTGGCGCGGAGCTTCTGCATCAAGCAGCGCCGACGGCACGAAGGAGAGCCGGCGCGGCACGAGTCGATCGAGGGCGCGGAGGTGGGCGCGATCGCCATCGACACCGCTGCGCCCGACGCACGGGCGCACGCGACCGAAGTCGGGCACGTGATCGAGGCCGCGCTGAACAGCCTCCAGCCGGAGCAGCGCGAGGCAATCGTGCTCCGCGACGTAGAGGGGCTCTCTGCCGAACAGGCAGCCGAGGTGGTGGGCGTCAGCATCGCGGCGCTGAAGAGCCGGCTTCACCGCGCGCGGCTGGAGCTGAAGCAGCGCATGTCGGCGGTGCTCGACGACGATCACGAAACCGGCATGGGCTGTCCTGAACTGCAGCACGAGCTGGCGGCCTATGCGTCGTCGGAGATCGATCAGGCCGCGTGCGTGCAGATCGAAGCGCACCTCCAGAAGTGCCCGCGCTGCGCTGCCGCGTGCGACTCGCTCAAGCGGACGGTGTCGCTGTGCCGCGCGATTCCCGGAGGAGCAATTCCGGCTTCGGTTCGGGCGGCGGTGCGCCGCGCGCTGCAACGGATGCCGGCCTGACGCAGTGTTGAGCTCTGATCGCAGCGGCTCGTGAATCGAAGTCTGGCTGGGCCCCTTTCTGAACTTCGCTGGCACTTGCGGCGCGGTTGATCCCCATCGAGGAGTGCACCTCGAACTTCGGCTGAGCGGCAATCGCGCGCTTCACCGAGCATTGCTCGACCACCTTGAGGACGGCAGCGCGGTACTTCTCGGGAAAGGACGCCGGCAGCACGAGCTCGAGGTCGACCGACTGCAACGTGCCGGCATCATCCAGGGACGGCCGCTCGACGATCCGAATCTCTTCGAAGGGGATTTGGCGGGCGGCGCAGAAGCCCTGGACGAAGATCCCGGCGCAGGTCCCGATCGAGGCGAGGAACAACTCGAACGGAGAAGGCGCAGTGTCGGTGCCACCGTTGTTCAATGGCTGATCGGTGTGGATGACATGGGCGCCGACTAGCGCATCAATCTTGCGCCCACCGGTCAGCGTGATGGTGATTTCCTGAACCTTGGACATTGGCGTTCTCCCTTTTCTCGTTAGAGCCAGGTTGCGCCAGTTTCGATTCAGCGGACTCGCTCGAAGGCGCTACCAGCGGCTCATCGCACCAGGTTGTGCACCTGGGCGAAGCCACTGCGACGTAGCCGGCGAGCGCCCAGTGCGCTGCGCATCCCGCTGGCGCAGTAGAGGATCACCGGCTTCTCTCTCGAGCCCACCTCTTTGAGGCGGCCGCCGAGCTCGTCGATGGGAATGTTGCGGGCGCGCTCGAGGTGACCCGAGGCGAACTCGGCGCGCGAGCGGACGTCAATCAATGCAGCCCCCGACAACACGAGGGCGCGCGCGTCTGCGCTCGACAGTTTCCCGCGGGCCCGGCCGTACAGAAACAGCGGCACGCCGAATGCGGCGGAAACCCAGAGAAGATCGGTGGGGGTCATAAGCACTTCGAGCCTCGGGGAGCCAAGAACGATTCAAGCCTGCTCAGAACCGTTTCCTGTGAGGGCCGGCTCTCACCTGTCACAGCATCCCCCCAAGGAGACCACATGACATTCCCGCGGTTGATGGCATCCCCCGCTGGCCGCGCGATCCGAATCGTCGCGGGGCTGGCTTTGATCACGTTGGGCCTCACCCTGGTCCACGGCGTCGTCGGCTGGGTCCTGGTGGCGGTCGGCCTGGCTCCACTCCTTGCGGGCACCCTCAACGTCTGCCTCATCGCTCCGCTGATCGGAGCCCCGTTCTGGGGCGCAGACGCGTTGTCGTCCCCTCACAACTCCGCTCAGCTCGCCAAATGAAGAAGCCAGGATTGAGACGAGAATGCGCGACAAGCTTACCCGCGTTCTCGACCGGTTGACTTGAAGCGATCGCGGCGCCAGTCGAAGTGCTCAGGCCGGTAGTCGTCACCAGCCAAATGCAGCCCGAGCGCACGGCCTGGGCTTGGTGACGGTCGAGGTTGGTTTCTCATTTGCCCTCTGACAGCAGGGCGTCCTGGCTGAACGCAGGCCCCTGCACATCCATCGCCACTTCCCGGCCGTCTGCGCGTGGAGCAATCACGGGGTGGCGATCGAGATAGCTGCGCAGCATCTGATGAACGCTGGCAGGCAGAATCTTCACTTCGTGCACGCCCTTGAGCCGGCACACGACGTCCAACACCTCTCCTGCTCGCTCGCAGCCGGCGAATGTGTAGCGCAGGCCATCCTGCACATCCTTTCCGCCGACCTTCAGCGACCGCAGTCGCTGGCCCGCCTCGCCGTGCGCCGCGAAAACCAGCTCGACGCCCGACAGCCGTGGGCCCCAGCCGCCCGACAGCTTCCAGGGATTTTTGGAGAAGACGAGCTCGAGCTCCTGCTCGAGGTACGCCCGCAGCTCGGCCCCGGTGATCCAGCCCATCTTCACGCGCGCGTCTAGCGGCAGCAGGCTCCACAGCTGCCCTACGGTCAGCGGCCCGGCGAGGATCGGTGGCGCGAATCGGAAACCATTGGTTGAGCCGATGTCTGCCTGGGCGCTCTCGCGTACGGCGTCGGCGACGAAGTTGTCCGCGCTCGTCTCGAGCACGTCATAGCGCGCGAGGATCGTCTCGCTGTGCCCGACTACCTCGTCCATCCTCTTGCGGAACGGAGCGATCGCCACGGCCACCAGCTTCTTCATCGCCGGATCCTCCGGGAAATCGTTTTCGCGCACCGGGATTAACTGGAAGTCGTGGGCCACCACTCCACCCTCTGGCCCCACTGTCAGATCAAGCCGGCCGAGGAACGAGCCCATCGAGCCCGGCTCGACGATCAGCGTTCGCCCTTCGATGATCGGCGCCGTCGTCCGCTCATGGGTGTGCCCCGAGAGGATGACGTCGAGCTCCGGAATTTCGCGCGCGAGCTGCCTCGACACCGTCAAACCGGTGTGGTCGATCAAAACGACCAGATCGGGCTTCTTCTGGTTCTTCAGCTCCTGCACAAAGGCGCGCAGCCCCGTCATCTGGGTGCTGTCGAGGCCACGCACCTGGTCGGGCGGTTGCCGCGTCGTCGTCGTCGGGTCGGTGACGCCTATGAACGCCACTCGCACTCCGCCGCGCTCGAGAATGATCGCCGGCGCGAACAGCCGCTGGTGTGTCTTCGCGTCGTGGAAGTTGTACGCGAGCACCTTGCACTTCACTTCACGCATCAGCTTGCGGAACTGCCTGGGTCCGTAGACGACCTCCCAGTTCCCGGGCACGCACAGATCCACGCCCAGCCCGTTGAACGGGCCGACCACCGCCTCGCCTTTGCTCCACGCCGCGGGTGCCGAGCCTTGAAACGTGTCTCCGCCATCGACCAGGAACGAGGGCCCGCTCGCGTCAGCCCGCGCCTGATCGATGGCAGTCTTCAGCCGGGCAAACCCGCCCATCTGCGGATAAACAGGGTCCTCACCCGGCATGAACTCCGGATGCGTTTCGAGCTGCGCGTGGGTGTCTGCGATGTGCAGCAGCGTCATCTGCCGCGGGGTTGCCGCAATCACAGCCATCGTCAGACTCATCGAGAGGATCATGATCGTCCGCACGTGCAACCCACGGTCCGCCAAAGCTTCGGG
>JAYVCD010000119.1:0-34727 GCA_043750125.1 Archangiaceae bacterium
GGAACGCACGCCGGGCTGTGCCCGGCAAGCTGTCCCCAGTTGCGAGGTGGATCAGTTTCAGACCGCCAGGTGGATCACTTTCAAGCCGCCCGGATCAAAGGGGGTCCCTACTAATATTAGTCAGCCCCCCCAAACCGCCCCGCGCCACCCCCGAAGCGAACGCGTCGCAGCTTCCGCGAGGTCGACAAAGGCAAGGTCACCGCTGTCGCCACGAGAAGTTCCTCACCACGGGACCTTTCGTCGACCCCGGTCTCGTCGAGCGACTGCGCGAGGCACTTGTCGAAGTGACCTTCGAGTCGGAGGAGCAAAAGAGCCTCCTCAACATCGTCAGCCAATGGATGCCCATGGCGAAAAAACCAACAACCCCTCGATCGAGAGTTCGGTTCCGAACGGATCACCAAGCGTCTCGAGATCAAAGGGCTCGAGGCACCCTGTGCTCAGCTGAAGACGGCCGCGGACGCAGCCCGTGCTTGCGGCCCGGCCCGCGGCGGATTTTGATCACGGGCCCGACCGGCACTGGAAAGACGACGCTGATTCGCGCGGTGGCGTCCGATGCGTCGCTGCAGTTGCTGGCAGCGAGTTCATCGAGGTGTTCGCGGGCATCCCTGCATTCTGGCCATCGACGATGTTGACGCGTTCGCCACTCGCCGCGGGGCTCCGGGTGTCACAAATCGTAGCGAGCGCCCACGACGACTTGATCGTTTCGACCGAAGTAACCCAGCGGGCTGTAGGGCGAACCTTCGAAGAACTCTGCTCCCGCCCAGATTTTCACCTTCTCCAGCCCCTGAAAAGTGACTCGGGGAGCGAGGCTGAAGCTGCGCTGCACCGGCTCGAACCCCGCGCTGAGGGCGATCACCAGGCGGTCCTTCCACAGCGTGTAACCGACGTTGGCCAGGAAGAGATGAAACCAGGCGGTGCGGTCGACCCCCACCGCGGTCGCCGGCTCGAGCAAAAGAACCTGTTCCTGCGCCCCCACGTTCGGCACCGCCATGCCCAGATAGCTCACCGCCCACACCCACTTCGACTCGGCGGCGGTGCTGTACCCCACCACCCAGGTCACCGCGCTTTTGTTCACCGGAGCGAACTGCGCATCGAAGAACGTCTGGCGCGGCGAGTACGAGACATCGATGTCGAGCTGGCCTGGGCCCACCAACATCGAGCCTTCCGCCGAGAAGATGTGCTGGCGCAGGTACTCGCCGCGGAACAGCGTCTCGTTGGCCGCCAGTCGGTTCTGCACCGAGACCGCGACGGCGGGGTCGACCGTCCTCCCCGACGACTGGCTCGACAGCAAGGACTGCAGCTCGCCATCGAGGGTGACCTGGGGAAGCTTCTCGTTGATCCACGCCCAGCTGGCTCCGAGCTTCAACCGCCCGGTGGTCACGACGCGCAGCGCGAGGTCCCCCAGGAACGCCGGTGGCCTCCGGGTCTCGAGCAGCCGTTCTTGAATCAGGTCTTCCACCGTCGGGTCGATTCGGCGCGTCGGCAGCGCCGGAGCCAGCGCGGGCTGCAACAACCCCTCGTCCTGCCCGAACAACACAAAGCGGCTCGGAGTGAAAAACGGCGCGTAGGCGGCGAGCCACGACACCTTGCCCAGCTCACCGCGCGCGCGAATGGCGAACACCGGAACTACCGCATCGTCGGGATCCTGGGCGGCCAGCCCCACCCGGAAGTCTTTGGGGTTGAGCGCATCGGCCGGAGCGAGCGCGGCATTGGCCCCCATCGGGATGCGTTGGTTGCCCACCCGCAGGTCGACCCGGTCGGTGTAGACATCGACGAACGCCTCGCCCAGATTCGGCTCGAAAAACGCCTTGGTGCGATCGAAATCCCGCTGCGAGCCGGCGCGCACCCAGGCCTTGCCTTCGAGAAACAGCCGCACCGACTTGTTCACCTTCACGTCGATTCCCAGCCGCGCGCGCAGCTGACCGTCCCACACGTTTTCGGCGAGCTCAGCGCGGCGGGGCGATTCCCAGACGGTGTCGACCGCCGCCATTCCCTGCACGCTTCCGCTCACCTGCACGCTCGGCGCGCTGCTCGGTGCCTCGAACTGCTCGAGGCCCGGCCCGATTTCTGGCGCGAAGGGTTCGATCGCAAGAGGGGCTGCGTCGCTCGATTCGCCGGTCGCGCACCCCCCCCCGCCATCGGTCCACGTCACCGCCGGGCAGGGCGCCGCCGACTGCGCAAAGACAGTCGAGGCCGCGCCCACGCTGAGCCACACCAGGAGCCTGCGCACGAGTCTGTTAACCGCGCTCGAGCGCCCGTTCGGTGTACGCGTCGTCAGACGAAGCCGCGTCTTCCAACTTGAGCACCGTCAGCTGGGTCTTGGTCCCGGTCTGCAGGTTTTCCATCACGCTCTGGGCCGCAATCGTTCGGTCCTTGAACGCCTTCAACTTCAACGCCCGGTACCTCTTCAACGGCTTGCCCGCCTTGTCTGCATACTCGACCTTCATCGGGACCCAGGTCTGCTTGTCGACGAACAACTTCACCTCGCCATAGGGCGAATCGTCGCCTCCTTTCCCCAGCAAGACGAAGCAGTCGCGCCCATCGACCTTGTCGTCGGGAAGCCGCTTGTTCTCTTCGTCCTTCGAGCCGTTGCTGGCGATGTCGGCGTACGAAAAGTCGGTGTCCATGAACGCCTTGCCCCGCTCGGTCTTCGCCACTTTGCGCACCCGCTTGAGCTTGGGAAGGTACAGCGAGATGTCGTCGGCTTCGCCCGGGCCGCCTTCGATGGTGAGAAAGGCGACGCCCGCGACGCCGGCCGGCTGAATGAAACGAGACAGCGCGTGGTTCTTGCCGCCGACGTTCTTGGACGAAGTGCTCAGCACCTGGTCCTTCACCTTCCCGTCCGCGCTGGTGGTGGTGAGCTTCAGCTCGGCGGAAAGGTCGACCAGGTTGAGCGCTCCCCGCTCGCGCGACTTCTTCGAAATCTCGGCCGCCGACTCTTCGGCCAGCGCCACGCTCGCCGCCAGCACGCCGCACATCATCCACACTCGTCCAGAGCTCATGCAGGGTCCTTACTTCACCGATGCAGGCTGGGCCCGGGCATTCGAGCGTTGCAGCTCGGCTTCCAGCCGCTGCTGCGCCGCCTTCAGCCGTTCGTCCCGGGGAAGAAAGGAGCGCGCAGTGGAAATCCGTTCCAGCGCCCGGGGCACGTTGCCGCGCGCCACCTCGCACCGCGCGTCTGCTTCCAGCGCCCACGGGTCTTCCGGAGCGTAGAGCACCGCGGCCGCGGAGGCCTCGCAGGCCCGCGCGATTTCGCCCATCTGCAGCAGGGCCAACGCCAGCTCGCGGCGCGACGAGACATCGGCCGGCTCTCCACGAACGGCGGCGCCCAGCGCATCGGCGGCGGCGGCCCACTCGCCCTCTCGAAGCAGCGCCCCGCCCAGCCGGGCCAGCACGTCGGGGGCGTTGGGAAACAGCAGCGCCTTCCCGCGCGCTTCTCGCAGGCTTCTGGGCTCATCGAATCGGATTCCCGCCACCATCGCATCGGCCACATGCCCGTAGCGCGGAAACTCGTCTGGGAAAGTGAACACCAGCTGGTAGACCAGCTCGCCGCGCGGGACGAAGTAAGCGGTGAGGTGGGTGGACCCCTGCGGCGCGTAAAAGCGGGCGTTGACCCTCACTGCGTTGCGCCCCCCCAACCACGTAATCACCGGAGCCTCGGGGACCACTTTGAAGACTTCCGGCCCGAGCGACAGCGGGTTCAACCTTTCGTCGATGAAGGCCTGGGCGCTGGCCACCGCGTCGGCCATCAGGCTGGCGTTGCCGACCTGAACTGCTTCGGCCGCGAAGCTCGCGCGCCCCAGCTCAGGCAGGCCGTTGTACCAGGCGAGGCTGCCCAGGGGGTTGGCGCCCTTGAGCCAGCCGCGGGGCACGGGCACCGAAATGCCGAACGCATCGTCCCGCTCGAGGCGCAGCACCGGCAGCCATTCCCCCAGCAGCTGCTGCCCGAACAGCACGCACGCCAGGATTCCCAGCGACGGAGCCGCACGCAGCGCCGGGCTCCACCACGCCGCGGGCTCGGTCAGCAACCGGGGCCGCATGAACGCCGCGCAGGTCATCCCCGCGATCAGCCCTCCAAAGTGGGCCCAGTTGTCGATGCCTTTGGAATTCAGGCCAATCAGCAGCAGCCCGGCCACCGTAGGAATCGCCGCTTCTCCCAGCACCCGCCGGTACCGCGAAGGCAGCAGCCCCCGGTATTTCAGCCCGAAGACCACCACCCCCCCCAGGCAGCCGTACACCATGCCCGAGGCGCCAATGCTCACCGCGTCCGAGAGGAACAGCGAAGCGGTCATCGTCGCGATCCCCGAGAAGACCAGCAGCCAGAGATAGTCGAGGGTGCGGTAGGTGTTCTCGAGCGCCCCGCCCACGTTGAAGAGCACGAACATGTTCAGACCGATGTGGAGCCCATCGCGGTGCAGAAAGTTGGCCGTCAGCAGCCGCCACAGCTCGCCCAGGTCCGTCACCAGTGGCCCCACCTTCGCGCCGAAACGCACCATCTCGTCGAAGTCCAGCGAGCCGTGGGTCACGGTGGAAAGGTAGACGGCGAGGTTCAGCAGGATCAGCGCCGAGGTCATCCACGGGAAGCGGGCGATGGAAAAAGTGCGGGCGAAGAAGGCGCGGCGGGGCTCGTGCAGCGATTGGTAGAGCTTCAGCTCGCAGGCGGGAACGAAGCTGTCGCCGGTGACCGCGGGGACCCGCACGAGGCTTTGGGGCGACACTTCTCCTCGACGGACGCGCGTCTCGAACTCGGCCAAATCGACGCGTTCGTCGCCCGATTCGGTCCGCAGCGTGAGGGGTTGACTCATGGGGTCTTCAAAGTAGCTAAAAAGCCGTCGTGATTTGGCGAGGATGGCTTTGTTGCATCGTCGATTGTGGTGCTAGAAATCGTCTGCGTGCTGAAGCTGATCATCGAAGACGACGAAGGCCGGAAGACAGTCGTCCCGTTCGTACGGGATGAGATCACCATTGGCCGGCAAGAAGGCAACACGATCCGTTTGACGGAACGCAATGTGTCGCGCCGCCATGCCCGGCTGGTGCGTCAGAACGGGCACGTGTTGGTCGAGGATCTCGGCAGCTACAACGGGATCCGGATCAACGGCGACAAGATTCAAGGCCAGGTTCCGGTTCACGAAGGCGACCTGATTCAAATTGGCGATTACGACCTGGCGGTGCAGACCGAGCCGAGCCAACAGCAGGCGAACCCCTCGACTTCGGCGACCTCTCCGCTTTTGCCGGTCCACCCCGGGATGAACCCCGCCGACGCCGACGGGCTCGAAAAAACCGCTCAGCGCGTCAGCGCCGCGGCCAACGCGCAGACGGTCAAGCTGCCCGACCTCAACGCCACCGCTCCGGCGTTGCCGGTCGTCAACGATGCCAGCGCCACGCTGGGCGCAGACGATGACGGCCCAGAAGAAGCAGACCCCGATGACGTGCAGTCTGCTTCCGGCGAATCGGACACCGGGCGGCGACAGTCGACGGCGATCATCCGCATGGACCAGGTCGAGGGGAACCGCCCCCGGCAAATCGTCGACATTGATCCCGCCGAAGCCCCGCGGCTGGTGGTGCTCAACACCGAGTTTGCCGGCCGGGAGTTCGCCTGCATTCGCACCGAGCTGCGAATCGGCCGCATCGAAGACAACGACATTGCCCTCGACCACCGCTCGCTGTCCCGCACCCACTGCAAGATCGTTCGCGAGGACACCGGGGAATGGCGGGTGGTGGACATGCAGTCCGCCAACGGGCTGACCGTCAACGGCGAGCCCTACGCCCAATCGGCCCTGCGCACCGGAGACACCCTCGAGCTGGGGCACGTGAAGTTCAAGTTCGTCGGCCCCGGAGAAAGCTTCACCCTCTCGCCTTCGGTCGATGGGGTGCACGTCAAGCAGAGCAGCAATTCGCGGGCGCCGATGCTCGCCACTCTGACCGCGATTTTGATCGCGGTGGCCGGCGCGGGCTACTGGTTCGTGTTGCGAAAGAAGCCGGCGGAAGTTCCGAAGGTCGACGAGATCGCCCAGCCGGTCGTCGACGAGGTCACCCGACCGGAAGTCCCCAAGCCTCCCGAAGAGCTCACTCCCGAAGAGCAGAACAAGCTGACCGCCCGGAAGCTCGCTGCGGCGAACCAGGCGATCGAAGAGCTCGACTGGAAGAAGGCCGACGAGATCCTCAAGACCTGCTTCGTCGGCGAGTCACCCTGCCCCGAGGCCACGGTGTTGATCGGCCAGATGAACCAGGAAAAAGGCCAGCGGCTCGCGCTACAGAATGCCGAAGCGGCGCTGGCGGCGGGCGACCTTCAGAAGGCGCAAGCCGAGCTGAACATGGCCGCCAGCAGCAAGCTGCTCACCAAGCGCTTCAAGCTCGCCGAGGCCCGGTTCAAGCAGGACGCCGCCCGCGAGCTGGGCGCGAAGCCGGTCAAGCCGATCGAACACACCAAGCCTCCCGAGCCGCCGCGTGTCGCCGAAGTGGTGAAGCCGACGGTGGATCCTTCGACCGCGCTGTTTGATGAAGGCAAGCGCCTCTACAAGGCGATGCAATACCCCGCTGCGAAGGCCCAGCTCGAGAAGTGCATCAAGGTCGCGCCGAAGAACGCCGACTGTCACAAGCTGCTCGGCAGCACCTGGGCCAAGCTGAACGAGCCGGACAAGGGCGCGCGCGAGTACCGGGAATTCGTGAAGCTCGCCTCTCCGGACCACGCCGACCTGGCCAAAGTGAAGACCATCCTCGACAGCTTCGAGAAGCAAAAGTAACCCTCGTGCGCCACTCCACTTCCATCCGAGCGCTGGTTGTCGACGACGAAGTCGAGAACGCCGACCTGTTCAAGCTGATCCTCAGCAAAGAGGGCTACCAGGTCACTTCGCTGACGGATCCCACCCAGGCGGTGGGCGAGCTGAAGGCGCACGACTACCACCTGGTCGTGCTCGACATGATGATGCCGCAGATGTCGGGCACCGAGCTGCTCAAAGAAATTCGCAAATGGGACGACGACATCGCGGTGATCGTCGCCACCGGCTACCCGACCGTCGACACCGCCGTCGAGAGCCTCAAGCTTGCGGCCAGCGATTACGTGCGCAAGCCGGTCGAGCCCGCAGAGTTCATCGCCACGGTCCGCAACGTCCTCAGCAAGAAGGGCATCTCTCGAGACCCCGAGGCGGACCTGCACCGCAACATCGGCCGCTTCATCCGCGACGGGCGCACCAAGCAGAGCCTCACCTTGAAGCAGCTGGCCCGTCGCACCGGGCTGTCGGTCTCGTTGCTCTCGCAAATCGAACGGGCCGAAAGCTCAGCTTCGATTTCCTCGCTCTACAAAATCGCTTCGGCGCTGAAGGTGCCGATGAGCGAGCTGTTCGGCGATTCCTGAAGTCCCTCGCCCGTTAGCGGCCGGAAAACTTCGGGGCCCGGCGAGCCAGGAATGCTTCCCGACCTTCCCGCGCATCGGCGCTGTTGAACGCGGCCCGCCGCAGCGCTTCGAGTGCCAGGTCCTCTGCGGGGCTCGGGCCTCCGCGAAGCAGCGCGCTGAAGGTCTGCTTCATTCCAGAGATTGCCAGCGGAGCGGCCCCCGCCAGGTCTCGGCAGACTTCCAGCGCCCGAATCTCAGCTTCGGCGGTGAGCACGTCGAGCAGTCCGAACTGCCGGGCCTCTTCGGCCTCGATTCGCGCCCCGGTGAGCAACATCCACTTTGCGCGGCCCAGGCCGGTGAGCGCGGCGACGCGCCGAATGCCGCGGGCGGCGTAGACCACTCCGATTTTTGCCGGGGGCAGGCAGAACACCGCCTGGGCGTTGCCGACCCGAAAGTCGCAGGCGCAGGCCAGCTCGCAGCCCGCACCAAAAGCCGGGCCGGTCACCAACGCTACCGACGGCGCCCGGTGGTGCTGCAGCAGGTCGAACACGTCGCCGATTTCCTCGTCCGGCAGCGGGCCTTCCCCCACCGCGGTCAGCGACGACAAGTCATAGCCTGCGGAAAAGGCGCCCTCTCCTTCGCCTCGCACCAACCAGCAGCGCACGTCCACCGCGGTCAGCAGCGCCGCGCGAAGCTGAGCCAGGGCCCCGTCATCGAGCGCGTTCTTCCGCGCCGGGTGGCTCAAGGTCAGGCAGAAGATGCCCTCCCCGCGGTCGGCAACTGTGAAGGTGGCCGGCACGGACGAAAAGATTCAGCCGAGAACCACCAGCACGTCGCCTTCGTTCACCGCCTGCGTTTCCTTGCAGCGAATCTCTTTCACCGTGCCGCCCTCGGTGGCTTCGACCGGCATTTCCATCTTCATCGACTCGAGGATCACCAGGGTGTCCCCGGCGTTCACCGCCTGCCCGACCTTGCATTCAATCTTCCAGACAGTTCCGGTGATGTGCGCAGCAACGTCCGCCATGGGTCGTCTCCTGAAAAAACGGTAAACGTGAGAGGAAGAAGAGAGTTACGGCTTCGCGTGGTGCTCGAGAAACCGGGTGTCGATGTTCCCGGCGCGAAACGTCTCGTCGCGCAAGATGCGGGCGTGAAGAGGCAGGTTGGTCTTGATCCCCTGAACGTCGAAGGCATCGATCGCCGCGGTGGCCCGCTCGATGGCTTCGCGGCGGTCGGCCCCGGTGATGATCAGCTTGGCGATCATCGGATCATAGTTGGGAGTCACCGCGTCCCCTTCGGCGTAGCCGGCGTCGAGCCGCACTCCGGGCCCGGTGGGGGGGCGAAAGACTTTTAGCGGCCCGGGCGAGGGAAAGAACTTCACCGGGTCCTCGGCGTAGATCCGGAACTCGAGCGCGTGGCCGGTGCGCGCAATCTGAGCCTGCTGCAGCGTCAGCGGCTCGCCCGCGGCGATGCGGAACTGCCAACCGATCAAATCCACCCCGGTCGTGAGCTCGGTCACCGGGTGCTCGACCTGCAGCCGGGCGTTCATCTCGATGAAGTAGATGCCCCCCTCGCTGTAGAGAAACTCCACCGTCCCGGCGTTGGCATACCCGAAGGCCCGCGCCGCCTTCAGCGCGTGCTCGAACATCTTTTGCCTCAGCGGCTCATTGGCTCCGTTCTGGAACAGCGGAGCCCCCGCTTCTTCCACCACCTTCTGGTGCCGTCGCTGAATGCTGCATTCCCGCTCGAGGACATGCAGCGTGTGGCCCTTCAAGTCGCCGAGGATCTGCACTTCGATGTGTCGGGCGCTCGAGAAATAGCGCTCGAGGTAGACCCCTTCCCGGCCGAAGGCGGCCTTCGCGCGATCGGTACAGGCGCGGAAAACCTTCTCGAGCTCGGCGGGGCTCTGGGCGACGGCCATTCCGATTCCCCCGCCCCCGCTGGCGGCCTTGCACAACACCGGGTAGCCAATCTGCTCGGCCTGCTGGGCGGCGCTCGCCACGTCGGGAACCACGTTCGCCGTCCCCGGAACGACCGGCACCCCCGCTTCCACCACCAGGCGGCGGGCTTCACTTTTGTCCTTCATCCGTTCCATCGCTTCTGGAGGAGGGCCGATGAAGACCACGCCCGCATTCGAAATCGTCCGGGCGAACTGCGCGTTTTCGGAAAGGAAGCCGTAGCCGGGATGCACCGCTTCGGCCGAGGTCTTCTTCACCGCTTCCAAAATGGCATTGACGTTGAGGTAGCTGTCTTTGGCCGGCGCGGGCCCCAGCCGAACGGCTTCGTTGGCTTCCCGGACGAACGGCAGCTTCTCGTCGGCGTCGGAATAGACGGCGACCGTCTGGATTCCCATCGACTGGGCGACGGTGTTGATGCGCCGGGCAATCTCACCGCGGTTGGCGATCAGGATCTTGCGGAACATGGTCGGCGGACCGTAGTGGGCCACTGCTTCAGTGACAACGACTACTGCTTGAGGTGCTCGAAGTCCTGGCTGGTGCGCTCGGTCAGATCGCTGGTGCGCTGCAGCAACACGTCGAGCTCGACGAAGATCGAATCGACCTCGCTTTGCTTTTTCGGCGCAGGAATGTCGCCCTCGTGGCTCAAGCGATCCAACAAGGTCACCACCCGCAGCAGGTGCTGGTGGGCCAGCAGCAGGTCCCGCCCGGCGCGGCTGCCTTCCTTGGTGAACAGCACTCCGGACACGTACAGCCGGCCGATCGCGCGCTTGTTCGCCCCGACGACCTTGTTCAGGCGTTCGCGGTAGTGGGTCAGCCGCCGCGCCAGGCGCGCCTCAGTGAGGTTGACCACCAATGCTGGAGCAGATCTGGGGCGAGGCAAGGGAAACAGCGAACTTCAGGTGACGGGAACCGTTTCCCGGACCGGCTCGGGCACCGGAGCGCGGGTGGGCGGAGGAGAGCGGTAGCTCAGCGTCAGGCCCACGACCTGGGCCGTTCCGCTGTAGGTGCCTTCGAACCCGGGGGCCAGGCTCTCACCGCCGGTGAGGGCGACGAACTGGTAGCCGAGATCCACGCCGAAGCCGCTGTCGTGCCGCCAGCCGACGCCCGCGGTGACCTTGATGCGGGTCGAGTCGGGAAGGTCCGGAGTCAAAGTGCCCTTCGGGGAAGGCGTCGGGTCGTAGACGACGCCCAACCGCACCGCCACCGACCGGGTGGGGTTGAACTCGGCGCCGACGTGAACGCTGACCTGATCCACCCAGGCCTTCTTGAGGGGAACGGTCAGATCCGGGTTCTCGAAGTTGATTGCGAGCTCGGTGAACGAGCTCCACTGAACGAAGTCCGCATCGAGCGAGAGCCGCAGGTTGTCGATCGGCTGAATCGTCAGACCCACGTTCGCCTGGGTCGGAAGAATCACCTGCGCGGTGATCGGCTGATCTTTGAGGCGGCCCCCGAGCTCTTCGGGAACGTTTTCGAAGTGGGCGCGGCCCTCGAACTTCATCGTCACCGGGCTGCGGTAGGTGATGCCGAAGTAGAGCCGTTTTTCGACAACTTCAATCTGCCCGCCGACGTTCCAGCCGAAGCCCCAGGCTCCGCCGCCCAGCACCACGCTGCCTTCGGTGTCGACGAAGTTCAGACCCCGTTGAATCAACACCGTGCCGCGCACGGCATTGAAGCCGACGCCGAACTTCAGGCGCGGGTGAATCCGGTAGGCGATCGTCGGGTTGATGTCGAACATCTGCAGTGACGACTTGATCGCCTTGAACCGCCCTTCCCACGTCGAAGGCCAGCTGCCGGCCGCGCCATACGGAGAAAACAGGCCGATGCCGATGGTCAGGTCATCGGTCACCCCGAAGGTCACATACCCGTGCGGAGGCGGAGAGACGGCCAACGGCGAGGCGGTCATGTCCCCATCTTCGGCGTGGGTGAACTTCAGCAACGGAACGATCAGCGTCACTCCGGCCTGAAGCTCGAAGCCTTTGTGACCCGAGATCCCCGCCGGATTGAAATAGATGCCCGAGGCGTCATCGATGAACGCGGTGACCGCGCCCCCCATGCCAGTGGCCCGCGAACCGTTTACGTCGAGTTTGAAACCGGCCCCGAAGGCGACCGTGGAGAGAAGTACCAGCCAGGCTGCAGTGAGCTTGTTCATGGTCTTGAGGTCCTTCGGTTACGGTGTCGGCTGAGCGCCGGTTGCGAGGAAAGTCGCCATCTGGGTCTGGCCCTTCGCGCGGGCTGCGGCGCAGTCTGCGTTCGGCATTCCGATCGCGTCGCCCGGGCACGACAGCAGGTAGCTGTGACGCGGTCCGAACGGGAACCCGGGCCCCGGCTGGGCCAGGGTCACGTACGCCTGGTTCGCCGGAGTCTGGTTGGCGGCGTTGATCAGCTGAAGCGTCGTCGGGTTGGGCAAGACCTGATCGTTCTCGATGTACTGGATGTAGACCTTGCGTCCCGGGGGGACAGACTGGTTCACGCCGGTCCAGATCGCGTTCTGCGAATCGGCCGGGTCGAGGATCATTCTCGCCAACACCATGAACTGATCGAACGCCGGCATTCCCGGACGCAAGCCGAGCGAAGCGAGGTTCCCCAGGAAGGCATCGCGCTGGGCCTGGAAGCCGGCAGCCGTGAGCAGAACCTGGATCTGATCCGAGCCCGCCACGTTGAGCCCGATGTACTTGAAGTCGGTGTTCACCGCCGACGCCATCGCTCCGTTGAAGCTGCCCAGGCTCTGTCCCGCATAGTTGATGAGTCCGGTGTTCAAGCGCGCGTTGGGGTCCGCCGCAGCAAGGCGCGCGGCAAGGCTCCCGGTCACCGTGGACGGGACTTTGAGGATCTTGATCAACATCGCAAAGTCGAGCGGCGCGTACCGGAAGTTGTCGCGCGTCGCGAAGAGGTTGGTGAGGTTCAAGAAGTTCCACGCTGCAATCGCGGGGGGACTCGAGGCGGAGGCCCGCTTGAAGTCGCCTCCCTCGCAGCGGTTGGCCGCCAGACACAGCCCCTGGCCCTGCGCCTGACACCCGAGATCGCCGCTGACGCCGTCTGCTCCGAAAGCGCAGGTGGCCGGGGTGAAGCTCGTTCGTGCGACGCAGCGCCCGCTGCTCGGGTCGCACTGCTGGTTGGTCGGGTTGGCGCACGCCGCGTCATCCGAGGCCTGCATCGTGGCCGCGGTCGAGCCGAGGCAGCTGGTCCGCTCACCGTGGTAAGTCACGTCGATCGCGACCGTGGCGAAGCCCGCCGATGCGGCGGCGTTGGCAAAGGCGATCATGTTGGTGCGGTTGCCGGTCAAGCCGTGACCGAAGACCAGCACCGGGAAGCCGTTGGTGGGGGTAGCCGATTTTGGAACGGTGATCAGCGCCGGGGCCCGACGAAACTGCGGCAGTCCGGCCGGAGGATTCAAAGTGCCTCCGGGCCCGGTGAGAATGAACGGAAGCGGAACCTGTGCCTGAAAGACGTTCACCCCAGTAATCAACGAGGGGGGAAACAGTGCCGAGACGTTGTTGACTGAGCTGGGCAGAGCGACGCTTTCGGGAAGCAGAGCGGGCAACCCGTTGAGCACCTTGAGCACCGAGACCGTGCTTTCCGTCTTGTAGCTGAAGGCGAGCGCCAGGTTGCGCCGGGGCAGGCCGGCCGCTTCGAGCGCGTCGAACATCGGCTTGAGCGCGGCGCGCGCCGGCTCGAGCGCGGCGGCCTGGAGATCCGAGACGCCGTTGATGGTGCTCTTCCCGGCGACGAGCAGACTGGCCCGGCTGCGCATCAGCGCGAACGCGGGCGCGGCCATCACTGCCCGGCCGGTGGTGTCTTTGAGCCCGGTGGTCATCCAGGCCGCGTAGTTGCTGCGCTCTTCCAGCGGCCGCTGGGGAACGAACTGCAGCTGCTGCGGCGCGGGCTCGATCGAGCCCCCGTCAGGAAAGAAGACGCCGGTGCCGCCATCGGACAGCCGGGTCGAGGCACAGTTGAAACAGGCGATCACCTTCGGCTTGAGCGGACCTGCTCCCTGCAGCTTGACGAAGCCGGTCGTGCCGCCATCGAGCGACGCGGGGTCGATCATGTCGAGGTCGATCGCCCCCCGGGTGTCCGAGTTTTCCGACACGGCCATCGCGGTCAGCGAAAAGCCATCGAGCGTGTTGAGCCCCTGCACCAACTGCTGCTGAAGGCCCGGAGTCGTCGGCACCGGGAGGTTGACCTGGGTGCCGCCATCGGGCAGCGGCAAGGTGAGCAGGTTGTTGGGGAAGGGAATGATTCCCGCCCCGGGGTCGAAGGTCGCCTCAGGCTGATTGACGGTGCGGAAGATCCACATCAACGCCACTTCACTGCGGGGAACTCCGATCATCGTGTCGATCTGATCGAGCACCGGCGCATACCCGCGGCGAAGCCCTTCGAGGCCCAGCGCCTGGTCCCGGGTCAGAGGGGCGGCGGTGATCGCCGGCTGGCAATCGGGCGAGGCGAGATCAGCGCAGGTGACCAGCGAGTTTGCGCTGCGAACCAGGGCCCAGGTCTCGGTGCCGACCACCGTTCCACCCCCGACCTTTTTCACTCCGTTCTTCCCGCCCGCCACCACCAGCGCGAGCAAGCGACCCTTGCCCCAGCTTCCCCCCGGAGGGGCGATCTTCAGCGTGCGGGTCAGCGGATCGTAACTGAGAATGGGATCCCCGGCGAGGTCTCCACCACTGAGCGGGACGACGAACACCGTATCCGAGGTGATCGAAGCGGGGTCGAGATCGCCCCCCAACACTTCGGCGGTGCCCACGGCCGAGACCGGGAACCCGTTGAGGGTGTTGAGGTAGTCGGCAGTAAATTCTTTCTGCGCCGCGGTGCCTGCATCATCGATCGGCGCGTTCACCAGGCCGGTGGTCCGGCTGATTGCCAGATCGTTCGGAGTGGGGACGCTGGGCGGCGAGGCGGCGGGGTTGAACTGCAGCAGCGTGAAGGCGTTGGCCTTGAAGGTCCAGGCCACGACCAGGTCTCCGCGCTGAACCGAGCCGGTCACGACCTTGTCGACGACCGGCTTGTACTTCAGCCGCAGGCCCTCGAGCCGGCGCGCCGAATTGGTCTGGTCCGCCAGGCGCCCCGCCGCGTCGTCCTTGATCGCGGAAGGAATGATTTCCGTGGCGGCGCGGCAGTTCGTCACCCCGTCTGCTTCGCAGGTGAGCAGCGACTTTTCCGAGCGGATGAAGGCCCACGTCGCGCTGCTGACGACTTTGCGGCCATCTCCACCCTTGACCCCCGAGCCGCCCCCGATCACCGCGATCGCGTACTGGTTGCCGGGTTTCCAACCTCCGGCCGGAGGCGAGACGTTGATCCGCGCCGGAACCGCCGCGTCGCCCGTGTCGACGTAGGTGATCGCGCTCGGGGTTACGTCGGTCAGGCCGTCGGTGACGTTGAAGACCCTGACGCTCGAAGCGTTGACGGTCGCGGCGTCCAGCAGGCCGGTGAAGCTGGTCGAGGCCGTCGCGCTCAGGGGGAACCCATTGAGCGTGTTGAGGTAGGTATAAAATTCGCGATCGATCGCGCTGGCGTTCTCGGCAATCGGAACTGCCAACAGCCCCGTCGCAGGGTCGGTCGCCAGATCATTGGGCGACGGGACCACAGCCGGAACGGCCGAAGGATCAAACCGGGCGATGATCAAATCGGGAGCCGGCTCGTTCTTGATCGACGGAGTGCATGCGAACCAGGACAGGCACGCGATGGCGACGGAAAGCTTCTTCATGGGGAATTCCTCGTTGCGATGGAACGGGAGGCCGCGCGCTCATAGCAAACTGCCAACACGCCAGTTTGATTTTTGCGTTGAGACGGCAAGGGCCGGGGTAGATACGCCGGGTGGGTTTCGTCCTCGTCTACCTTCGTCTTTATGCCCGTTGTTTCGCGCTGGCCTTCGCGGGAATCGCCAAGAACGCGTGGACCCTGGTGCTGCCGATGGGACTGTTCGCCGCCTACCTGCTGCTCTCGGTTCCGATTTCTCGGCTGGGCCCCCTGGCGGGGATCTTCCTGCGGCTCGCCCTCTACTTCGGCTTCAGCAGCTACCTGTACTTCGCCGCCGGAACCGTCGCCAACCAGCGGGTCGACCTCGCCGACTTGAAGAAGAGCTTCCTCGTCTACTTCTGGAGCTTGATGGGGCTGTTCTTCGTGATCTGGATTGCAGAGATCATTCTGGGCGCCGTGCTGGCCAGCAACCCGAACAAGAACGTCATTCTTCGCGGGGTCGAATTGGTGGCGTTCGTCGTGCTCAACCCGGCTCCCGAAATCATCTACCTCAAGGGCACTCGGGCCGGCATGGACACCATCGGCCGCAGCGTGAAGTTCATTCAAGAGACGTGGATCGAGTGGTTCATTCCCAATGGGCTGATCGGCCTGGCCGCCTTCTGGTTGTTGAGCCAGCTGAGCGCGTTGCCCGCCGCGGTGACGATCGTCGCGGCCCTCGTGGGAGGAGCGCTGTTCCACCTGGTGATGGTGTTTCGGGGCCACCTGTTTCAAGCCCTGGACGGCAGCACCCACCGCCAGCGCATGTTCAAGTACAGCCGAAAAGACGCTTGAGCTTTTTTCAGTCTTCGGCGGCGACGAGGTCGAAGTCGGGAATCTCGCGTTTCATGTAGTCGCGCATCCGCGCCACCAGCGCCGATTCAATCTGTCGGGCGCGCTCGCGGCTGACTCCCCATTGGGCGCCGATGTCCTGCAGGGTGCGGGGCTCGTCGGACATCAAGCGCTGCTCGAAGATGAACTGCTCCTTGTCGTTGAGCGTCTTGGCAAAGAGCGCGAGCTTGGTCTTGAACACTTCGCGCAGCTGCGCATTGCCCAAAGACTCTTCGGCGCCGATCGCGTTCGAAGGCAGGGCCCGGTCCGCGCGGGTCTTCCCGTCGTCCTCTCCCGGGTTGATGGGAGCATCCAGCGACAGCTCGTCGTGGCCCAGGCGCTGGTCCATGTCCATCACCTCTTGCTCGGTGACGTTCAGCCGCTGCGCCAGCAGCTTGGGAGTGACCTCGAACCCCTGATTCCGAAGGCGTTCTTGTTCCTGCCGCAGCTTGAAGAAGAGTTTCCGCTGGGCCTCTGTGGTCCCGAGCTTCACCATCTTCCAGTTGTCCATGATGTAGCGAAGGATGTAGGCGCGGATCCACCACGCCGCGTAGCTCGACAGCTTCACTCCCCGGGTGGGGTCGAACTTCTTCACCGCCTGCATCAACCCGACGTTTCCTTCCTGAATCAGGTCGAGCAGCTGAATCGGATTCCGGTGGTACTCGTGCGCGAGCTTCACCACCAGCCGCAGGTTGCTGGCCACCAACCGGTAGGCGGCCTTCACGTCTCCGGTCGCCCGGTACTTTTCTGCGAGCGCTAACTCTTCTTCCCGGGTCAGCAGCGGGTGCTTGATGACCTCGGACATGTACGCCTGAAGCGGGTCTCTTCGGGCGAGCTTCGAATCGGGGTCGTCCTCGTCCGCGACCTTGACCGTCAGTGTCCCGCCGGCGTCGATCTCTTCGAGCTCTTCATCGGGGGGCTCGATCTCGGCCGTCTCGTCCGCCGCGAGCGCAGGCTTGGCCGGCACGTCCTCGACGAGCTCCGCTTCAACCAGGTCCTTTTTTCCCCGCCGTGGCATCCCGTCCATCAATAACGCAAAGCCGCGCGAAGGCCCATTGCTCGTGCTACAGGAAACGCGCAATGAGCAACCAGCCTCTTCCCATGCCCAGTGGTGAAGCCGACCGCGACCAGGAATACGTCGCCGATGTCAGCTTCGATTCGCTCGGCCTGTCTCCTGAAGTCCGAAAAGCAATCGCAGACCGCGGCTACACCCACCCCACTCCCGTCCAGGCCAAGGCCTTCGCACCGGTGATGGCGGGCAAAGACGTCATCGTCCGCTCCAAGACCGGCACCGGCAAGACGGCCGCCTTTGGCATTCCCCTGCTCGAGAAAATCGAGAAGGGCGAGAAACGGGTCAAGGCGCTGATCATGTGCCCCACCCGCGAGCTGGCGATGCAGGTTGCCGCCGAGCTGACCGAGCTGGCCAAGTACCGCGAGATCCGGGTCACGGCGATCTACGGCGGCGCGTCGATGAAGGTGCAGGAAGACGCGCTCGATGAAGGCAGCGCGATCATCGTTGGCACCCCGGGCCGGGTCTACGACCACATTCAGCGCAAGAACATGAAGCTCGAACACTGCGCGTTCGCGGTGCTCGACGAAGCCGACGAGATGCTGAACCAGGGCTTCTACGAAGAGGTCACTCGCATTCTCGACTGTCTTCCGAAGACTCGGCAGGTGCTGCTGTTCTCGGCCACCGTGCCCGAAGACATTCAGCGGTTGATTTCGAAGTACACGACCAACGCCGAGACGCTGTTGCTGTCGGGCGATGTCTTCACCGTCGATCACATTCAGCACGTGAAGTACGAGGTCTCGGAGGCGTACCCCAAGCCTCGCAACCTCATCTACATGCTCGAGATGGAAGAGCCGGACAACGCGATTGTCTTCTGCAACACCCGCAGCGACACCGAGCTGGTGACGGCAGTGCTGAACCGCAATGGGTTCGACGCCGAGATGCTCAACGGCGATCTGCCGCAAAAAGAGCGCGAGCGGGTGATGGCGTTGGTGAAGCGGGGCGAGGTCGCTTTCATGGTGGCCACCGACCTGGCGGCACGCGGAATCGACATCAGCGACCTGGGCCACGTGATCAACTACACCCTGCCTGAAGACCCTGCGGTCTATCTGCACCGGGTCGGCCGCACCGGCCGCATTGGAAAAAAAGGGGTGGCGCTGAACCTGGTTTCGGGCCGCGAGTTCTCGCAGTTTTCCACGCTCGAGAAGAAGTACGGAATCGTGTTCGAGAAGCGTCAGATGCCCAGCCCCGAGCTGGCGGTGACGATGTGGACCGATCGCCACGTGAAGGAGCTCAAAGAAGCCGCTTCGGGAACCATCTACGAGGGCTTCCTCGGTCTGGCCAGCGAGCTGAAAAAACGGCCCGACGCCGACGAGCTGATCGCGCTGATGTTGAAGAGCTTCTTCAAAGAGCTGCGCAAAGAAAAACTGCAGCACAGCGGCAAGGAAGCGCCTGCGCCCGCGCCGCACAAGTTCGAGAAGCTGCGCCCGCACGAGAAGAAGTACGCCGGGAAGGACGAGCGCCCTTCTGCGCGCCGCGGTAGTGAGGGCCGCCCGGTTCGTGAACGCGGGGGCCGTTCGGAAGCGAAGACCGAGTCGGATCGCGGCGAGTTGCGAGCGGTCTCGCGACCGGTCACGTCTTCGGAAGCACCGCTTCCCAGCGATGCGCCCACTCCAGCTGAAGGAACCCCGGCGGTGGTCCGCACCCCGGCGCCGCCCCGAAAACCGTCGGGAGCCAGGAAGCTGACCGATCGTGAGCTGTTCGAGGCTTTGCAGCGGGGAGAGACGCCCCCCATGCCCGACCCGACCGCCGATGATTCGCCTTCTGAGGCGTACGTCCCGGCGAGCAATGAAGTTCGGGCCACCCGAGAGCCACGGGAGTCGCGCGGCGCTCGTGAAGATCGTCCGCCGCGGGAAGATCGCGAGCGCCGGCCGCGAAGGGAAAAGAGCGAGGTTGCTCCTCCCGCCCCCGGCCAGGTTCGCCTCTGGCTCAACCTGGGAACTCTGGACGGCCTGGACGCCGCGTCACTGACCCAGGCGATCGAAGCGGCCGGAGCTCCTGCTGGGAAGCTCCAACGCGCGGACGTGCTGCGCAGCTTCAGCTATCTGTTCGTCGCCGAAGAAGATGTGTCGGGCTTCGAAGCGACCGCGGGGAAGAAGCAGGGCGAGAAGGCAATCAAGATCGAGCGCGCGAAGAAGTAGCTCGGTGCTGGGGCAGCCTCGGCCCTGCCTACCATCGAGGATGAGGCGAGGTGAGCCTCACCCGAGAAGGGGGCGAGCGTGCAGGTACCGGGGGCGCAGGCAGGCCCGTTGGCCCCGCGTTCCTGCCCCCTCGAGTTCAAGCCCAACCCGCAACTGCGGTAAAATGTACCTTCATTTGCATTTGCGATTGATTTTTACCCCAAATGCCTCATCGAGCGCTTTCGGACGTCCTCTGGGCTACCAGTACCGGGGCCCTTATTTCGTCAATGCCCGCACTGAGAATTCCCGAAGACCCAGGGCGACGGCCTGCCCTGAGTCCTCCGAAGTTCTCACGAATCGTCCAGCGCAACGACCCGAGTTCGGCTGCAACACATCCGCCCGCGGTTCAGTAGGCAGCTCCGAGAACTTTCGGCCCGTGGAGACAGCTCTGTGCACCCGATGACCGAGGTGGCTGTTCGAAGCCGCGCACTGGGCAAGTCCGCAGCCCTTCAGGACTGCTTCAGGGCGCGGAGCAGCGGCCTCGAGAGCGCCTCCAGGCCACCGACTACCAACTAGGCGGTGGGCGCTTCGACGCTGGTCGCAACCAGCTCCGAGTCGCGATTCCCACTCAGGCCCCACGCCTGCAGCAGGCTCGAGACGCCCACGTAGAGAAAGCCGAGCTGGAACAGAATCAAGAACGGCAGCGAGGTGTAGACCGAGTTGTCCCAGGCGAACCACACCGCCCAGGTGAAGTAGGCCCCAAAGGCGAGCTCGACGAAGGGCACCCAGCTTGCTTTGCCGCGGTACGACTTTTTGACCTTCAAGACGTTGCGGCCTTCGGCTCCGGTCTTCGGCGTCCGGGTGAAGCCGGACTCCTGCTTGAACAGCGCCTCAACGACCGCCTTCGCGTTGTTGATCGCCATCCCAAGGCCAAGGCTCATCAAGAAGGGAAGGTACTTCACCCTGTCCCACCAGCCGCGCCCGAGCTCACGCTGGGTGGCGATGTAGAAGAAGGTGACCGAGAGTGTGGCTGCAATGCAAAACGGCAGATCGAGGAACAGCGTTCCGTACAAGCCGTGCTCGAACCGCACGACCATCGACAGCGGCATCAGCACCGACAGCAGCACCATCAACAGGTACGCCATGTTGTTGGTCAGGTGGAAAAACGCTTCCTGCTTCACCTTGAACGGAAGGTTGCTGCGCAGGATGGCCGGAAGGAGCTTGCGCGCCGTCTGGATGCTGCCCTTCGCCCACCGGTGCTGCTGACTCTTGAAGGCGTTCATGTCCACCGGCACTTCGGCCGGCGAGACCACGTCGGGCAAAAATACAAACTGCCAGCCCTTGAGTTGCGCGCGGTACGACAGATCGAGATCTTCAGTGAGCGTGTCGTGCTGCCAGCCGCCCGCGTCGGTGATGGTGTTGCAGCGCCAGATGCCGGCGGTACCGTTGAAGTTGAAGAAGCATCCGCTGCGGTTTCGTGCGGTGTGCTCAATCATGAAGTGGCCGTCGAGGAAGATGCTCTGGGCCTGGGTGAGAATCGAGTACTCGCGATTCAGATGCCCCCAACGCACCTGCACCATTCCGACTTTGGGATCGGCAAAGAACGGAACCGTCCGCATCAAGAAGTCCGGGCTGGGTACGAAGTCGGCATCGAACACTGCGACGAACTCGCCTTTGGCGACCTTGAGTCCCGCTTCGAGCGCTCCGGCCTTGAAGCCGTACCGGTTGCTGCGGTGCAGATAGACGATGTCCACGCCCTTGTTCTTCCACCGTTCGACGCACGCGCGCGCGATGCCGCAGGTCTCGTCCGTTGAATCGTCCAGGACCTGAACTTCGAGCAATCCGGTCGGGTACTCGATCTTGCAAACCGAATCGATCAACCGCTCGACCACGTACAGCTCATTGAAGACCGGCAGCTGAATCGTCACCCGGGGCGTCTGGGCCAGGGTCCCGTTGGGAGTCGGGAGCTTGAACTTGTGCCGGTAATACAGGAACGCCAT
Source organism: Archangiaceae bacterium (assembly GCA_043750125.1). Taxonomy (GTDB): domain Bacteria; phylum Myxococcota; class Myxococcia; order Myxococcales; family Myxococcaceae; genus JAGSPQ01. The sequence continues at coordinate 21,042 of JAYVCD010000119.1, forward strand.
CCGGTAACGGTGGGAGCCGTACACGGACAACACAGCCAGGACGCCAAAATAGATGGCTAGAAAGAGAACTTCGACGGTGCTCATCGCGGCGTGTCAGCCCTCAAAGGTCCGGAAACACAAAGGATCTTTCCCCCCTCTGGGGTGAAATTCGCGCTTACTTAGGGGGTGACTGGCCCGGTGTCAAAGCGTTTTCGCCAAACCCCGGTTTTCGTCCCTGCGGCGTGCGAATGGGTCGCATCAGCCCAGCGCGCGATCGCGAGCGTGGCCGGCTGGGGGAATCACAGCTTCAGGGCGAGCAGCGTGGCCCCCACGACGACGGCGAAAGCACCCAGCCATTGGCGCAGTGTGGGGGGCTCACCGAGCCACCACGAGAGCAGCAAGGCAAACACGATCGAGCTGTTGCGCAGCGTGGTCCCGAGCGCGGCTCCTTCGGACTGGAGCGCCACGAGGAACAACGCGTAGCTGCCAAAACACAGCACGCCTGCGAGCCCAAGACTCTTCCAGCGGTCGACGGCCAACCGGCCGAGCGGGCGCAAACCCACGCCCAGCATCAGCACCGCCGGGACGAGCCCGAGGCCCAGGGAAAATGCGAAGACCTGCAGGGGGTCTGCACCTTCGATCAGCGCCTGGCGAATACAGGGGTTGGAGAATCCTCCTCCCAGCCCCGCGAGCAGAGCCCACCCCGCCCCCCGGGCCAACCGCAGCTCCGAGGCGCGTGAACCGGCGAGGACGACTCCAACGACGACGAGCGCGGACGCGACGACAGCCGGCGCCGACACGCGCTCGTTTTGGAAGAGGACCGCCAGCGGCCAGACCCACAACAGGCCGGTTCCGCGAGAAACCGCGTACGCCAGCCCCAGCGGAGCGACCTCCAGCGAGCGCGCCAGCCCAATCACATACACCCCTTCGCAAAAGGCTGACGCGATCGCCCAGCCCAGCGCGGGCCCAGAGAGGAACGGGTTTCCGCGAAACGCCGAGGCCAGCACCGCGCCGAGGGTGGCGAGGACCAGCACCACGAGTGTGGCGGCTCGAACCTGGGGTTCCCGGCGAACGGCGAACGAGCGCGTTCCAGCTTGCGTGAAGAAACGCCGAGGCCACCACCCACGCCACGGCGCCGAAGACCACTTTTAGCCAGCGCAGCGCGCGGTGGGCGCGGCCAGTTCCTCTTCAACCCCGACTTCAACTTGATCGAGCGACGCGCGAGAGAGGATCTGCTCGACGAGTTGTTCGAAGCCGACGCCGGCCTGGCGAGCGATCTTGGGCATCAAGCTCATCGGAGTCATTCCCGGCAGGGTGTTCACTTCCAGCACGGTGTCGTTTGCGGTGTCGCTGCAGAGGAAGTCGACCCGACCGTACCCGCGGCAACCCAGCGCACGGTAGGCAGAAAGCGCCATCGCTTCGACGTTGGTGACGCGGGTGGCCGAAAGGCGCGGCGGGAGGTGATGGCGGGCGGTGCCAGTTTGATATTTCGTCTGGTAGTCGAAGGTCGAGCCGCCGTGGCTGATTTCACAGCTTCCGAGGACGGTGTCGCCCAGGATTCCAACGGTCACTTCGCGGCCTTTGACCATCCGTTCGACCAGGGCTTCGCCGCCAAAGCGACAGGCCTGCGCGACGGCACCCTCGAGCTCGGCAAGGCGGTGCACGACCGAGAGCCCAACGGATGAGCCTCCGTGGGCGGGCTTGACGACACAGGGGAAGCCGAGATCGAGGTGCAGCTCGGCGGCGTGATCCCCCCGGTCGCGTCGCACCGTGTAGCCAAGTGGCGTGGCCAGATTGTGCTGTCGAAAGAGCTTCTTCGCGAAGGGCTTGTTCATTGCGAGCGCGGAAGCGAGCACTCCGGATCCGGTGTACGGAATGCCCAGCACCTCGAGCAGCCCTTGAACTTTTCCGTCCTCGCCCATTCGACCGTGGAGAGCGAGAAAGGCTACGTCGATCTGTGCGGCACGAAGGGCTTTGTCCAGGCCGGGGCCCGCCAAGATCCGCGTCACGTCGTGCCCGGTTGCCTCGAGGGCGGTAGCGATGGCCTCGCCGGTCTTGATCGAGATCTCGCGCTCTTCGCCCCAACCGCCCATCAGCACACCCACTCGATTGATCATTTTCTCGTGGCCTCCTGACCACGCGCCCGCGGGCACGGACGGATGAAGAGCAGCTGCGATGCCACGGGAGGAACGCTACAGGCCTGTGGCGAACCGTCCAGTTTCCGACGGGTGGGCGAGCTTGGCCTTCCGACCACACCCTGATGTGGCGGGAAGGACAACGTGACTGAAACGAACAACTCGACCGCCCGGCCAACGCAAGGAAGAGCTTCGGGGCCGGCAGGTCGGTGGTTCGTCCTCGGTAACGCGCACTGAGTCCGAACTTTTTTAAGACGCATCTGTTTCGGAAGACACGGAACCCGCCTGTTTTCCCTGCCCGAGATGCGTTCGTGCCCTGGGCTGACTGGGCGTGTACGCGATCATCGTTTCGGGGGTGCGGCGAAGCGCCCTGGCGGAGCGAGACCACAAAGGCGAGGTCCGACGACCGCGTCAAAAATTCCGCAGGTCGTCTTCCTCCGCTTTCTTTTTCTTCTCTTCGTCGGCCTTGCGCTTCGCATCCTCGGCCTTTTTGGACTCTTCGACCTTCTTTCCCGGCTCGGCTTTCTTCGCCGCCTCCGCCTTTTTCGCCTCTTCGGCCTTTCGCGCCTTGGGGTCGTTCGCCTTCTTCGCGTCGTCCGCTTTCTTCGCGTCGTCTGCTTTCTTCGCGTCGTCTGCTTTCTTCGCGTCGTCCGCTTTCTTCGCGTCGTCTGCTTTCTTCGCGTCGTCCGCTTTCTTCGCGTCGTCCGCCTTATTCGCGTCGTCCGCCTTCTTCGCGTCGACGGGCTTCTTCGAATCCTCGACCTTCCTGGCCTCATCGGCCTTCTTCGAATCGCTGCCCCGATTACCCTCGTCGGTGACCGAAGCTCCGTTCCCCTTCTTCCCGTCGGGCTTCCGGAAATCCTCGGGGCTGGCCTTTTTCGGCAGGGCCGGTTCTTCGACCGGACCGGACTTGCCACCTGTAAGCAGAACCAGAGTCCCGCCGACGGCTGCGACTGCGGCAGCGATGAACGAAACATCGGCGATCAACGCGAAGGTCTTCCCTTCCGACGCCAGGCTGGCGCTCTTCGCAGTGAACACCTGCGGCGTATTTCGAAACTCTTCCGCTTTCCCGCTCGCAGAGATTCCACCGAACACTCCTGCGCCGACCCCGGCGGCAGCGACTGCGAGCAAAGCGATTCCCAGGACCGTCCGCCCCACCTCAGCAGCTCCGGACCCGCCGAAATTCGCGACCGGCTTCGTCCCGTTCCGCGCAGCATCCACGTCTAGAGCGCCGGCGAGGAAGGCCGCGAGAGCCCGGTTGTCCCCAATGGCGACGAGGCCCGAGCGGTAGCCGAGGTTGTGACCATCGCGCGCTTCGAGCCGCACCGCGATCAATTCCAACTTTTGGCCGGCGGTGCTCTTGCGCGCGACGAGGACCAGCGCCTGGTTGGCCTGCGCCGCGAGCGAGGCCCATTCACGACCTGCAGCATCACGGCCCGCTCCCTCGGGGTTGCTCGCCACTTTGGCCTGGGCCGCCTTCAGCTTCGCTGCGCCTGCGCTGGCCTTGAGCCGAACCAGCTCATCTCCGAGGTTCAGGTCCAGCGTCACCCGCTCGAAGCCCGGCATCGCCACCACCACCACGTGCTTTCCCCCCGCGAGATTGGTCGTCCTCGCAGGCGCGAAGCCGCGGGCAGCTCCGTCCACCCAGACCTTGGCGCCAGGGGGCTCGGTCCGCACCACCAGTTCGCCCGAGGCCCGCGTCACCAGCCGGCGCTGAGCCTCGACGAACTTCAGCAAGTCGGGAGGGAAAAATGAGTCTGGGAAAATGCTCTTCGACGACACGGTCAGAACTTTCTCGATCTCGGCCTTTGCCAGAGCGGTGTCGCCCGTGGCGACCAGCGAGGCGGCCTTCATCACCCACGCCTTGACGAAGTTGCTCCAGACCGACGGCTCGGTGAGGTCCGACTGTCGCCACAACGCCATCGCGGCCGTGAACTGCACGCCCGACTTCTGAGCATCGAGATCGTCCAGCGACTTGTGGGCCGCCTGGGTCAGCGCTTCGGCTTCCGCAGCCTTCCCGTTTTCGGCTTCGGCGGCGGCGTCACCAACGCTCGCGAGGGGAACCAGGGTGAAGCGCCCGGAAGCATTGATCGCCTCTTCGGCGCCGTCGGTCAGCCAGCTTTCCTGGGCCTTCGAGAGACCATCGAGTTCCACCGGCAGCACCACCAGGCGGGGGCCACGGGCCGAAGCCGAAGAGATCGAAGGAAGCAGCCGCGACGAAGGAGCTGCCTGGGCTGGGCCTCGAGCGAGCGAAAAAATCAGCAGCGCAGTCAGGCCCGCCGTAGAGGGAGGCAGCTTCATCAAGCCGGCGATGCTCGCCCAGACCGCAGTCTGGGACAACAACCCCGTTGGCAACAGGGGCGGTCTAAAGGCTCACGGCGCTTTGGCGGCCGTCGCTTTGAGGGCCGGCGCCAGACCGTTCAGATAGTTGAGGGCGATCTTAAGCTGGTAGTCGCTCAACTTTTCCGTCGCGTCCCAGGCCTTCAAGTTCTCCGGAAGATTCGGCTTGAGCTTGTCCGACGCCTCGCCTTCCGATTCACCCTTGAAGTGCCGCTTCAAGTCCTTCTCGCGAAGCTGCTCGGTCTTGGTGGCCGCGACGCCCTCTGATTCCCCCACCACGAAATCAGGAGTGATGCCCTTCTCCTGAATGCTGCGGCCGCGGGGGGTGTAGTAGCGCGCGATCGTCAACTTCAACCCGGACCCATCTTCCATCTCGATCACGGTCTGAACGCTGCCTTTGCCGAAGGTCGGCACGCCGAGGACGACGGCCCGCTGGTGGTCCTGCAGCGCACCCGCCACGATTTCAGAAGCCGAGGCACTGCCCGCATTCACCAACACCACCATCGGGTACGGCTTCTCGGTGTCGCGGTCCTTGCTCTTCTCTTCGGTCACGTGGCCGCCGGCACGGCCCCGGGTCGAGACGATCGCCAGGTTTCCGGGAAGGAAACGATCTGAAATCGCCACCGCCTGGTCGAGCAGCCCACCCGGATTGTTGCGCAAATCGAGCACCAGCCCGCGCAGCTCTCGACCGCCGTTCAGCGCCCTCAATCGTTCGAGCTCTTTGAAGAGCGAAGCGTCGGTCCGTTCCTGAAAATTCTTCACCTTGACGTGACCCAGGCCGTTGTAGAGCGCTCCCTCGACCGAGGCGATGCGAATGTGGTCCCGCATGATCGCGAACTCGCGAGGAGCCGTGAAGCCCTCGCGCATGATGGTCAGCATCACCTTCTTCCCCGCCGGCCCCCGCATCTTCTGAATCGCGCGCGCCAGTTCCATGTTGCGCGTCGCCTCGTCATCGATTTTCAGAATCTGGTCGCCCGACTTGATTCCCGCGCGATGCGCTGGGGTGTCATCAATCGGAGAGACGACCACGATGTTGTCGTTCTTCCGGGCGATCTCGATTCCCAACCCGCCGAACTCACCCGAGGTGTCGATCTTCATTTCCTTGAACACATCGGGCGGCATGAACACCGTGTGCGGGTCCAGAGTGTCGAGCATTCCCCGGATTGCGCCGTACATCAGCTGCTGCTCATCGACGTTCTCGACGTAGTTGTTCTCGACGTACGAGAGCACCCGCGCGAACAGCTCGAGCTGTTTGTAGGTCCCTTCACCCCGGGTCGCGGGCGGCCCGGCGACGGCCGGCAATCCGAGCAAGGCGACCCACACCAGAATGACCCGCCGAAGTTGCATGCTCTGATTGTAGGAGCCTGACCCGATCAATTCACAGCAACCCGCTTCGGCCGGCGAAATCGCACAGAAGGGTCACGAGCTCTTTGGGGTTTTCCATCTGGGGGATGTGGCCGAAACCCTCCACTTCACACACCTCGGCTCCTTTCGGCAGCCAGGCGCGGAAGTAGTCGATGCTCTCGTAGGGCAGCACTTTTTCGCTCTTTCCCCAGACCAGCAGGGTCGGCATCTTCAGATTTCCCAGCATGTCCTCGGTGACCACGTCGCCCGGCTTGACCTCGGACATCGCCGAACGCACCGCGGCGCTGCCATAAATCTTCTTCAGCTGGCTCGAGAACAGCAGCAGCGGAAGCGGCGCGCGGTGGAACAATTTGCGCGTCAGAGCCCGCGCTTGCGCGGTGGTCGAAATCTGAAACGACGCCAGCAGCCCCTTCATCCGCGCCTCGCTCACCCGAGCCCCTGCCGGAGAGACCACCGCCAGCGCCACCAGCCGATCGGCCGCGAGGTGCGCCGCAAAGAGCGCCATCGCCCCACCCAGAGAATTCCCGACCAGGAACACCGGCTTCTTCACCACCTGGTCGAAGAACGCGACCAGCAGCGTCACCTGCTCCTCGAGCTTCAACGCCCCCGTCGTCGGCAGCGGCGAGAACCCATTGCCGGGAAGATCCGGCGCCCACACTTCGGAAAACTGTTTCGAGAGCAGGAAAAACGTCTTGTAGAAGCCGTGGGCCGAGCCTCCCAGGCCGTGCAGCAGCACCACCGGAGGGCCCCGGCCTTCTCCCTTGATGAAATAGGTGTGCACCGGGTGACCGCTGAGAATCTCGGTGCTGCTCCTGGCGCCTCGGGCCACCAGCACGTGCCGCAGCGCCTTGTTCGCCGACATCAGCAAATCCATACGGGTGTTCTTAGCCCAGTCCCACCAGCGCTCAGTCGGCTTCGAGCCAGGGCGCGGGGTCGATCGCCTCGCCCAGCTTGCGAATTTCGAAATACAAGAACGCGCCCTTCAGACTTCCGGTGTCGCCCACCGCGGCGATCTCTTCACCCTCTTCGACTTCGTTTCCTGCCTCGACGAGGCTGTGCGCCAGGTGGGCGTACAGCGAATGGTAGCCACCGCCATGGTCGAGGATCACCAGGTTCCCGTAGCCCTTGAGCCAGCCTGAGAACGCCACGGTCCCGATTCCCACCGCGACGACCTTCGCGCCCAGCGCGCCGCGAATGTCGAGCCCCTTCTGGACGGTGACGGTGTTGAACCGCGGGTTGACGACTTTCCCAAACCCCACCTCCACCCGGCCATTGGACACCGGCAGCGGCAGGTGGCCCCGGCGGGTCCGAAAGCCCGAGGTGGCGGTGCTCTTCATTTCGCTGACGAACGCGGTCAGCTGCTTCTCTTCGCGTTCGAGATCCGCGATCACCCGGCTGACCCTCTTTTCCTCGGCCGTCGTCTGGGCCAGCAGCTCGAGGAACCGGACCTTTCGTGATTTTGCCAGCTGCTGTTCCAGCGAAATCACCTGCTCGATCGCTTGCGAGGTCTCGAGCAGCCGTTCTAGTCGCGTGGCGGTCAGCCGTTCATAGCGGCTGATCTTCGCCAGCCCTTCGAGCTCGCGCAGATCGCCGGCCACCAGCGTCGACAGCCCCCGCTCGCGCTTGACCATCGAGGCAAAGTCCCGGGCCGAGACCAGCCGGTTGACCCGGTCTTCGCGCGACAAGCGGTAGAGCGTCTTGAGTCGGGGGCCGAGCGCGCGTTCCTTTTCATCGGCCGCGGCACGGGCGCGACTCTCTTCTGCGCGCAGCACCCCCGCACGCAGGCCGAGCGCCGTGGAGCTCTTCTGCAGCGCCACTGCTTTTTCCGACGACTCGCGAAAGCGGCGCTCGAACCAGTCGAGGCCGGTGAGCAGATCGGCCCGGTCGTTCTTGAGGGCGTCGAACAGCGCGCGTTCGGCGTCGATGCGCTCGTTGAGCTCGGCCTGTTCCTCTTCGACGGGCAGGGCTGCGAGCAGCGTGATGAGCAGCAGCGCACCCAGACTCATGCGTTCAAGAACCTGCGCACCGCGACCATGCTGCCTGACAGCCCCATCGCGACGCCCAGCAGCAGCAACTCGAGCACCAACCGCATCGACACCAGCTGGGCGCCTCGGGGCAGTGCGAGAAACGACAGCAAGCCTGCCGCCCGCGGAGCACCCCAGGTGGCCAGCGCCCACAACAGCCCCGCTGCGAGCAGCGCCGACAGCAGCCCTTGCACCATGCCCTCGAGCAAGAACGGAGCGCGAACGAAACGGTGGGTCGCTCCGACCAGCTTCTGGATTTCGATTTCTTCGCGCCGCGCGTAGATCGCCAGCTGCAGCGTGGCCGAGACCACCACGATGGTGGTGAGGAACACGACCGCGAACGCCACCACGCTGGCCAGCTTCAGGGCCTTCGACAGCGCGGCCAGTCGGTCGAGCGCATCGGCCCCGTAGTCCACCGCTTCGACGAACGTCACCGCGCGCAGCGTCTGGGCGAGGATCTTCAACGCGGCGGCTTCGCGCAGCTGCGGCGGCACCGTCACTTCCACGCTCCACGGCAAGGGGTTGGCTCCCAGCTCGGTCAGTACCTGCCCCTGCGGCCCCAGCTGCTCGGCCAATCGGGCCAGGGCTTCGGTGGGGCTGATGATCTTCGTTTCCCCTCCGGTGCGCTGGGCGAGCGCGGCCTCGAGCTTTTTGATCTCGTCCGGCGGCGTTCCGTCTTTCAGGTAGACGGTGAGCTCGACTTCGCCCCGCAGCGCGGTGACCAGGGTGTCGATCTGGGCTCCGGCAATTCGCGCCAGCCCAAAGCCCACCAGCGCAATTGCCAAAGCGGCAATCGCAATCACGTGCACGAAGGGGTCGCGCCACATTCCGCCCAGCGCGGTGCGGGCGAAGTAACTGGCCTTGGCGCCGATCACCCTTGCACCATCAGCAGCGCGGCCTTGGCTCCGCGTTCTTCGGACACCATCGTGCCCCGCTCGAGGCGCAAGGTCCGCTTCTGGAATCGGGCGATCAGCGAGGCATCGTGGGTGGCCACCACCACCGTCGTTCCGCGCACGTTCACGTCGCAGAGCAGATCCATGATCTCGACCGTGAGCGCGGGGTCGAGGTTTCCCGTCGGCTCGTCCGCGAGCAGAATCGCAGGGTCGTTCACCAGCGCGCGTGCAATCACCACCCGCTGCTGCTCGCCCCCCGACAGCTTCGCGGGCAGCACGTTGGCTTTGTGTTCCAGCCCCACCCGCTTGAGGATCTTCAGCGCCCGTTGCCGCACCACATCGCGCGGAGTCCCGATCACATCGAGCGCAAAGCCGACGTTCTCGGCGACCGACCGGTTGGGCAGCAGCTTGAAGTCCTGGAAGACGACCCCGATGTTGCGGCGCAGATAAGGGATTCCCGAGGCACGAAGCCGCGCGATGTTCCGCCCGGCGATCAGCACCTGGCCCCGGGTCGCGCGCTCGGCGAGGAACATCAGCTTGAGCAGCGTGGTCTTCCCCGCTCCGGAAGGGCCGGTGAGAAAGACGAACTCCCCTTTTTCGATGTTGAGGTTGATGTCCATCAGCGTCGGAGCGTCATTCCCGAACGCCTTGGTGACATGGAACATCTGAATCATCGCATTTGGCTACTTACCAACTTGCTAAGTACTAAAGCTTCTCTCGTGTATCCAACGCGTTACCAGTTGCAGGAATTGACCGGCCATGTGGTCGCCGCTCTCGAGCGCCGTCGAGAAGGTTTCCCCGAGTGGAATGCCTCGGTCGAGGCGCGGCTGACCGACGAAGCCAGGACCGTTCTGAATGAAGCCGGACGCCAGTTCGCCGAAGTGGCCGACGACAAGCCGTATTGGGAACAGCTCGAGCGCACCGTGCTGACCGCCGCGCTTCCCCGCTACTTCCAGGTCGCGAAGGAACAGCACCACCTGGAAAAGACGAAGTACGGGCTCTGGCGGGGCGGCGATGTGATTTCCCGCGCCGCCTACGCAGCGGTCGGCCTGGTGGTGGCGGCGATCGTCTTTCGGACCGCGATCCCTGATTGGCTCGAGCCGTTGCCGCTGGGCTTCTTCATCATCGGACCCCTGTTGCCGGACATTCAGACCTGGTTTGCCCGGCGCCGCTACGCCGCGAAGCTTCGGGCGCTGGTCGACGACATGAAGGAAGAAGCGGCGGCGCGCGAGCAGTACCGGCCGCTGACGGAAGGAACGCCCAGCGCAGTCGATGCGCAGGTCGGCTCACCGCAAAGTTCAGGGCCAGCAGAGAAACCGAAGACCACAGGGGAAGGCTGATGCGCGAACGCTCGCAGGCTCAGGAATTCATTCGTCGCCGAGGACGGCTGTTGTGGCCGCTGGCGGCGTTGCTGTTCCTCGGAGTCTTCGGCTACGGCAGCTGCACCGTCTACGTCCACCCCGGCCAGTACGGGGTGAAGCAGGTCATCGTCGGCTCGGGTCAGGGAATTCAGCCCGACATCTACCCGCCCGGGCTTCACTTTCTCACCCCGGGTGTCGAACGGATGCACATCTTGCCCGCCGAGTTGCAGGTGCTCGAGATGAGCGACGTCCCGGGCGGCGGCCACCAGCCGACCACCAACATGCGCCAGGTCTCGGCAATCAAGATCCAGACGTCCGAGGGGTACACGGTGTCGGTGGACATCACGGTGCTGTACCGAATCGAAGATGCCTACAAGGTGATGACGCAGATTGGGCCCGGCCGCTTGTACGAAGACTCAGCGGTGATTCCCCGGGCGGAACAGCAGCTGCGGCGGAAGTTCGGAGAGCTCGACGCCGAGCAGTTCTACCAGGGCGACTTTCGCGAGAAGGCCGCTCTCGAGGCGCAGCGGCTGTTGACCGACGAGCTGTCTCCCAAGGGGATCCACGTCACCCACGTCCTGGTCCGCCAGTACCGCTACGACCAGCGCTACCAGGAAGCGATCGAGAGCCGAAAAATCCAGGACCAGACGGTATTCAAGAACCGGGCGGAAGCGGCGGCGGCGCAGGAAGAAGCGAAGAAGAACACCATCGTCGCCGAAGGAGCGGCCCAGGTGATGACCGAGCTGGCCCGGGGCGAGGCAGAAGTAAAAAAGATTCAGTCCGAGGCGGACCTCTACAAACGAACCAAGGACGCCGAAGGCAAGCTGAAGGTCGAGCTGGCCAAGGCCCAGGGCATCGAGCTCGAGAACAAGGCGCTGCGGGTGGGCGGCAGCGAGAACATGGTGGGTCTGAAGATGGCCGAGACGCTGAAGGGAGTTGAGATTTTGATTCTTCCCAGCGACGGAGAGAGCGGAACCAACCCGCTGGATCTCAACGCGATGCTCAAGCGGTTCGATGTGAGGGGACAGTGATGAAGAACCTGGTTCTGTGGGTGGTGGGTTCGATGATGATCTCGTTCAGCGGGTGCTCGTGCCACTCGACCGGGGCGAACGAGGTCGGAGTGCTGACGCGGAAGGTCGCTCCGTTCGGGAAGAAGGGAGTGCAAGAAGAGCCCTACCCGTCGGGCGGCACCTACTTCTTCCTGCTCGGGACGACCGACTGGCATCGGTTCGAGACGAAGTTGCAGAACCTGCGAATGGTCAAAGACAGCGCGGACGACGTCGAGTTCAAGACGGTCGACGGCAACGACATCTCGGTCGACATCACCGTCGCGTGGCGCATCGACCCGGCGAAGGCGTCTTTCCTGCTGATGAAGGTGGGCGAGTCAACCCAGGACATTCAAGATCGCATCGTGCGGCCCGGTGCGCGGGCCTACGTGCGAGACGCCCTCAACAAGCTGAAGAGCGAAGAGTTCTACGAAGCCGACCGACGGTTCAAGGCGGCCGAAGAAGGCCGGGTGCTGCTGGCAGGAGCGTTGAACCCGGAAGGGGTGATCGTCGAACAGGTGATTCTCGGCGAGCACCGCTTCAACCCCGAATACGAGGCGGTCATTCGCGACAAGAAGCTCGCCGAGCAGAATGCCGAGAAATTGAAGTCCGAGGCGCTGGCCGCGGCAGAAGGCAGCAAGCGCAACTTCGAAGCGGCGAAGGGGCAGGTGGCCCAACAGATCGCCCGGGTGGCAGGCACGCTCGCGCAGGCGAAGCTCGGGGCGAACGCGTCGCTGGTCCAGTCGAGCAATGAGGCGGAAGCGATCTTGATTGAAGCGCGCGCCAATGCTCAGGCGATCGAGAAGCGCAACGCCGCCCTCGCTGGAGCCGGGGGGAAGACGATGGTGAAGCTCGCCATCGCCGAAGCGATGATCGGCAAACGGATCATCCTCGTGCCGTCGAAGGGCGCGAACATCCAGACCCTCGACGTGAATCAGATCGTGAACAAGATCGCAGCGGACAAGGCGCTCGACACGAAATAGCCGCCTCAGCCGTTGGGCCGAATTCCGAAGTCCAATTTGAAGCCGAGGGTGAGGCTGACGCTCAGCGCATCCTCGAAGCCCTGACTGCCCTTGAGGTTGACGGGCGACCCCACCCGCCTGCGAGGGACGAAACGGACCTCGCAGGGATGAATCGCGCTGGCGTTTTGCTCGATACTGAACGCATATTCAGTGCATGACCGAACTCGATTTGACCCCTCCTGACGTGGCGCAGCTGGTCCAGCTCTTCTCAGCCCAGGCCGACCTTCGCTTCCCCGACTTCGACGCTGCCGTGCTGCAGGACGCATTGGTCCGGGTGAAAGAGAGGCACCTGGAAGTGGTCCGGGTTGAAGCGCAATTGCTCCAGCTGAAGGCTTCGCTGGAAGAAGAGCAGGAGTCCCTGGTCAAGAAAGCTCAGCGGGGGCTGGCCTACCTGCGGGTGTACGCCGAGCCGGACGAGGCACTGACGGCCAAGGTCAACGCGATCGTCCTGCCCCGGCCTCGACGCGCGGTGCGCCCAGAGACGGCGCCGACTTCAACGGACGAAGCGGGCGGGGTTGCTGTTGCGCCGAGGAAGCGGGGGCGACCGCGCAAGGTCGATTCGTCGTCGCTGTTCGCCGCGATGACCGAAAGCCCGGCCCCCGCCGCCGAGTGACGGTCGGATTGACTGTGGACTATGAGCCCACAATACTTATCCACAATGAAGGTGATCCAGGTCTCCATGGACGAGAGGCTTCTGAAGAGCCTGGACAAGCGTCCCGAGGTAAAAAAATTAGGGCGCTCGGCGGTCCTGCGTGAGGCGGTTTATGAATACCTGCGCTCAAAGCGGAAGAAGGAGATCGCCGAAGAGTACCGTCGGGCTTACGCCGGGGGACCAGACCCCGAGTTGGCAGGGTGGGAAAAACAAGGCGTATGGCTCGAGGACTGAATCGCGGAGACATCTGGATGTACGAATTTCGTCCGCCAGACAAACGCCGACCGGTGCTCGTGTTGACTCGAAACGAGGCCATCGCGGTGCTCGACTCGGTCACCGTCGCGCCCATCTCCACGACCATCCGCCGGATCCGAAGCGAAGTTGAAGTGGGAATTGCTCAGGGCCTCAAGGCTCCGTCCGCAATCAATCTCGACCATCTGCAAACAGTTTCAAAGTCGGCGTTGAAGCACTTCATCGGCACGGTGGATCTCCGCACGCTCGATCGGGTCTGCCATGCAATGGAACACGCTTTGGGCTGCCGCGATCTCGACTCGTGAGTCGATTCCGCCGGCCGAGATTCTCAGGCCGGCAGCGCGAACCGGAACACGTCTACGTCTTCTATTCGCCGAATCTTTCCTTCGTCCTCGAGGACCTCGAGGTTGCCGAGCACTTCCGACAACATCAGGTAGAGCCGGCCGGGGTCCGCGCGGGGGAACACCACGCTCACCAGTTGGCTCACCGTCGCCGGTGCTTCGGCCAGCTTCTTCAGCAGCTTCTCTTGCCGGCGCAGATAAAACTCGAACAGCCCGTCGAGCAGCGGCCGGTGATTCTTGAAACCCTCGCCGTGACCGGGCAGCACGCAATCGAGA
>JAYVCD010000120.1:0-6634 GCA_043750125.1 Archangiaceae bacterium
CGATGCGCGGGTGTCGTCGCCGGCGCAGGTGAGCACCGACTGGGTCACCGGAGAGTCGAGCCCGCGCGAGCTCTCTGCTCTGCAGCTGGCGCCCGCGGGCAGCTTCAACGCCGGTCGCACTGCCTTCGAGGCCGTCGCGGTCAGTGACTTCGCCCAGTCCCCGCTGGTGTCGCTGCTGCGCCAGCCGCCCTCGCGCGAGGGCCAGCGCGCGCCCCACCTGCAGTTCTGGGATCGCCTCGCCCGTCGGTGGGTGGCGCAGGTGCTGGGGGTCGCGTCGATTGGGTTTCTGATCTGGCTTCCGTTCGGCGCGGCCCGTGCGCTCGAGGTCGCCACCGCGCTGTTGGTGGTGACCTGCCCGTGCGCGATTGGGCTGGCGCTGCCGTTGGCGTACGAGCTGACCCAGGCCAGGCTGCGCCGCCGCGGCTTCTTCGTGCGCAGCAGCGACCTGCTCGATCGGCTCACCCAGGTGCGCACGGTCGTCTTCGACAAGACCGGAACGCTGACTCTGGGACACCTGGCCCTCGCCTCCCCGTCCGTTCTGGACCAACTGGCACCGCGCGATCGCGACGTGCTGTGGAACCTGGTGTGCCGCAGCAGCCACCCGGTCAGCACCTGTCTGTACCGGGCACTGGAGCCCTTCTGCCCCGCGTACGATTCGGCCGCGGCCGTGACCGAGCTGCCGGGCGCGGGGCTGCTGTGGACCCGCGAAGGTTCGGTCTGGCGCCTGGGTCGGGCCGAGTGGGCGGTGGGCGAGGCCTGCGAAGGGGCACGCACCGTGCTGACCCGCGACCGCGAGGTGATTGCCCAGTTCGAGCTGCGCGAGGCGCTGCGCCCCGACGCGAAGCTCGAGCTGCGGGCGCTGCGAGCAGATGGCTACGGCGTCGAGCTGTTGTCCGGAGACACCTCGCAACGGGTGAGCGCGCTGGCCGCTCGGCTGGGTCTCGAGGGGGCCCGGGCCCACGGAGCGTTGTCGCCAGAAGAGAAGGCCGTGAGGGTCGAGCGGTTGGGGACGGGCGTTCTTTACCTCGGCGATGGGGTCAACGACGCGCCTGCGTTCGCCAAGGCGCTCTGCGCGGGGACGCCGGCGATCGAGCGCCCGGTGATGCCCTCGCGCTCGGACTTTTTTTTGGTCGGCGCTGGCCTCGGCCCGCTGCGCGATGCGCTGGCGGCCGCGGCGCGCTTGCGCCGAGTGGCGCGGCGGGTGCTCACGCTTTCGCTCGGCTACAATCTGGTCGCGGTCGCGATCGCGCTCGCCGGGTGGATGTCGCCGGTGAAGGCGGCGATCTTCATGCCGCTCAGCTCGCTGAGCCTGCTGATGATTACCGTGGTGAGCCTCAACCCGCGGAAGGCGCACGGATGAACGTGATCGTGCTCCAGCTGTTCGTCAGCCTCGCATTGGTCGCCTTCAGCGTCGCGCTGCTGGTGATTTCGCTGCGCCAGAAAGATCACGAGCACGCCGATCGGCTCGCGCTCATTCCCCTCGAAGAAGACGTCCCTCAACGGTCCAGCAAGGAAGCGTGATGCACACCCGAAGAATCATCTACGACGACACCACCACCCGGCGTTTCATCTTCGCGTCGATCGCCTTTGGCATCGTCGGGATGTTGGTCGGAGCGCTGATCGCCACCCAGTTGGTCTGGTACCAGGCCAACTTCGCCACCCCCTACCT
Source organism: Archangiaceae bacterium (assembly GCA_043750125.1). Lineage (GTDB taxonomy): Bacteria > Myxococcota > Myxococcia > Myxococcales > Myxococcaceae > JAGSPQ01. Next base: position 1,670 of record JAYVCD010000120.1, read on the forward strand.
GACCTACTCGCGCCTGCGCCCGCTGCACACCAACGCGGTGATCTTCGCGTTCGTCGGGAACATGATGTTCGCGGGCGTCTATTACTCGACCCAGCGACTGCTGAAGACGCGCATGGCGTCGGACCTGCTGTCGAAGATTCACTTCTGGGGCTGGCAGGCGATCATCGTCGCCGCGGCGATCACCCTTCCGCTGGGGATCACCAGCTCGAAGGAATACGCCGAGCTCGAGTGGCCGATTGACGTGGCGATCGCGTTGGTCTGGGTGGTGTTCGCGGTCAACTTCTTCTGGACGCTCGCCAAGCGAAACGAGAAGAACCTCTACGTCGCGATCTGGTTCTACATCGCGACGATCATCACCGTGGCGGTGCTCCACATCGTCAACAGCCTCGCGCTGCCGCTGACGGCGACGAAGAGCTACTCGATCTTCTCGGGCGTTCAGGATGCGCTGGTGCAGTGGTGGTACGGACACAACGCGGTCGCGTTTTTCCTCACCACTCCGATTCTCGGGATCATGTATTACTTTTTGCCGAAGGCCGCCGAGCGCCCGGTCTACTCGTACCGGCTGTCGGTGATTCACTTCTGGGCGCTGGTCTTCATGTACATCTGGGCGGGGCCGCACCACCTGCTCTACACCGCGCTGCCCGATTGGGCCCAGTCGCTGGGAATGGTGTTCTCGCTGATGCTCTGGGCGCCGTCGTGGGGCGGAATGCTCAACGGGCTGCTCACCCTGCGAGGAGCGTGGGACAAAGTTCGCGCCGACCCGGTGCTGAAGTTCTTCGTCGCCGCGCTCACGTTCTACGGAATGGCGACGTTCGAAGGGCCGCTGCTGTCGATCAAGTCGGTCAGCGCGCTGGCCCACTACACCGACTGGATCATCGCTCACGTCCACGGCGGAGCGCTGGGGTGGAACGGCTTCATGGCCGCCGGAATGTTCTACTTCCTCGTGCCCAGGCTGTTCGGGACGAAGCTCCACTCGATCCGGGCGGCCAACGCCCACTTCTGGCTCGCGACGGTGGGCATCGTTCTCTACATGCTCTCGATGTGGATCAGCGGGATCAACCAGGCGCTGATGCTGCGGGCCACCAACTCGGACGGCTCGCTGCTCTACCCGAGCTTCCTCGAGACGGTGATCGCGATCTGGCCGATGTACGTCGCGCGCTTGATCGGCGGCACGATGTACCTGGTGGGGTTCTGCCTGATGGCGTGGAACCTGGCCAAAACCGCGCGGTCGGGAAAGGCAGTCGATGGCGAGGCCGACGTGGTGGTGGAAGACGCGCCGAGCCTTCCTCAGCCCGGGGTTCGCGAGGTGCTGCTCGGTCGGCCGCTGTGGTTCTCATTCCTGGGGATGGCGACGCTGGTGGCATTTTTCTTCGCCCGGCCCGTGCCCGCCGGCGGGCTGATCCTCGTCTTCGGGCTGGTGGGCGAGGCGGCGTGGGTGGTGAGCAAGCGAGACAAGGCGAAGGGCCGGCCCTCGTGGTTCGCGCTGATCGAGCGCCGGCCGCTGGCCTTCAGCGTGCTGACGTTGATCGCGGTGTTGATTGGAGGCGTCGCCGAGCTGCTGCCGACGATCTTGATCAAGCAGGCGGTGCCGGCCAGCGGGGGGGCGCAGAAGCCCTACACGGTGCTCGAGCTGCAGGGGCGCGACCTCTACGTACGCGAGGGTTGCTACACCTGTCATTCGCAGATGGTTCGACCGCTCACCGCGGAAGTGGCGCGCTTCGGCGATGTCTCGCGCGCCGAAGAGTTCATCTACGACCACCCGTTTCAGTGGGGCAGCAAGCGCACCGGGCCGGATCTGCATCGGGTCGGCGGGCGCTACCCGAACCTCTGGCACTACACCCACCTGATGGATCCCCGCGCCACCAGCCCGGGCTCGAACATGCCTTCCTACCGCTGGCTGGCCACCTGGAAGATCGACGTCCCGCTCGGGGCGCGGAAGGTGGCGCTGATGCAGAAGCTGGGGGTGCCGTACGCCAACGCGCAAATTGATTCGGCGCCGGCAGATCAGCAGGCCCAGGCCGAGGCGGTCGTCACCGACTTGAAGGCCCAGGGGGTGAGCCTCGCCTGGGACAGCGAGATGGTGGCGATGATTTCCTACCTTCAGCGGCTGGGTCGGGACCACGGCGTGGGGGGCCGGTAGCCGATGTACAAGACCTTCTACGCAGGCGACCCCCTCACCGCGCTGCCGCTGTTCGCGCTGGCCCTGTTTTTCCTCTTCTTCCTCGTCGTCGTCTTCTGGGTGCTGGCGGTGAAGCGCCCGGCCGACTTCGAGGCGATCGCAGCTGCGCCGCTCGAACAGTCCCCCCTACCGCCGGTGAAGCCATGAGCGACCCAGAGAAAAAAGCCCCGGTTCACCACGTCTATGACGGGATCGTCGAAGAGGACAACCGGCTGCCCAACTGGTGGCTGGCGATCCTCTTCGGAACCATCGTCTTCGGGTTTGGCTATTGGTTCGTCTACCAGACGACCGGGGTGCTGCCGAACCCGCTGGCCGAGTACAAGCTTCAAACCGCCGAGCTGGCGAAGCTGCACCCCGAGACGCAGGCGGCGACCAACGACGGGCTGCTCGCGCTGGCGGCTGACCTGGCCGTGATTTCCGAAGGTCAGCAGGCCTTCGCCACCACCTGCGCCGCCTGCCACGCGCAGCAGGGACAAGGGCTGGTGGGCCCGAACCTCACCGACGCCGTCTGGTTGCACGGGGGCAAGCCGCTTCAGATTCACACCTCGATCACCAACGGCTTTCCGGACAAGGGAATGCCGCCCTGGGGAAAGACGCTCGGGCCGACGAAGATCCGCGCGCTGACCGCCTTCGTGTTGTCGATCAAGGGCAAGAACCTTCCCGGCAAGGCGGCGCAGGGCGAACCGGAATGACCCAACTGTCGTCGGTGCGCGCAGATGGATCGCGCCTGCCGATTCACCCCTCTGACGTCCGGGGCCGCTTCATCACCGCGCGTCGGTGGGTCTTCGCGGGGTTGATGGCGATCTACCTGGCCTCCCCGCTGATTCGCATCAACGGGCAGCCCGCGGTGCACCTCGATGTCGAGCAGCGCCGCTTCTACCTGCTGGGCGGCAGCTTCAATGCGCAGGACTTCTGGCTGGTGCTGTTTCTGACCACCGGGTTCACCTTCGCGCTGCTGTTCGTCACCGCCTGGCGGGGTCGGCTGTGGTGCGGGTGGGCCTGCCCGCAGTCGGTTTTCCTCGAAGGGCTCTACCGGCCGATCGAGCGGCTGTTCGATGGACCGCGCGAGAAGCGCCTCAAGCTGAGCCACGCCCCGTGGACCGCCGGCCGACTCGTTCGGCTCGCGGGCAAGCACGCCGCCTGGGGGTTCATCTCACTGCTGATTTCCCACGCGGCGCTGAGCGTGTTCCTCTCGGCCCACGAGCTGAAGCAGATGGTGCTCGACGGGCCGGCCGCACACCCGGCGGCGTTCGGTTGGTCCGTCGCGGTGACCGCGCTGCTCCACTTCAACTTCACCTGGTTTCGAGAGCAGTTCTGCGTCGTCATCTGCCCCTATGGGCGAATGCAGTCGCTGCTGCATGACCCGAGCTCGATCGTGATCGGCTACGACGCCGCGCGCGGTGAGCCCCGCGGGCATTTGCGCACCCCCGGCCCGAAGCTGGGCGACTGCATCGACTGCAAGCTCTGCGTCACCGCCTGCCCGACCGCGATCGACATTCGCCACGGGCTGCAGATGGAATGTCTGGCCTGCGCGCAGTGCGTCGATGCCTGCGACGAGGTGATGGACAAGATCCACAAGCCGCGCGGGTTGATTCGCTATGCGAGCCTGAGCACCTTCGAGGGAATACCGAGCCAGGTGCGGCGGCCGAGGTTGGTGTTGTACGCGGCGCTCGCGGTGGCGTGCTTCGGCGCTCTCGGGCTGACGGTGGGAATCCGCACCTCGTTCGAGGCGAACGTCCTTCGGTTGGCGGGAGCCCCCTGGGTGTTGGAAGGCGCGACAGTGCGCAATCAATTCGAGGTGCACCTGGTCAACAAGGCCTCGAGCCCTTCGAAGCTGTCGGTGAGCGTCACCAGCCCGGTGGCCGCCCAGATTCAAATCGCCGAGCCGGTGGTCGTCCTCCAATCGTTCGAAGATCGCCGGGTGCTGGTGGTGGTGACCATCGATCGCGCGCAGCTTCGGGAACCAATGGACCTCGCGGTGACCGTCAGAGATCAATCGTCAGGGGCGCAACGGATTCAGCGGTTGGCGTTTCTGGCCCCGCTGCTGCGCTGACGTTTTCAGACCGAAGGCGCGTGCCGGCGAAAGCCCTGCTGCGGCAGCCGGGCGTCGAAGACCGCGGCCACGTTTCGCAGCAGCAACTGCCCCATCGCAGTGATTTGAAGCGTCCGGCCTTTCCAGCTCACCAGCCCGTCCTGCTCGAGCGGCTCCAGGGCCCGCAGCTCGGGCGCGAAGGTGTGCTGGAAGTTCAAGTGGTGGGCGCAGCCGAATGCTTCGGTGTCGATTTGAAGTTGGCAGAACAGCGCCATGATCAGCTCGCGTCGCAGATCGTCATCGGCGCTCGAGCGCCAGCCGCGCACCGCCGGCAGCAGCCCCCGTTCGACCCGCGAGGCCCAGTCGTGCACCTCGTGTGCGTTTTGAACGAAGCAGCCATCGACTTCGGAAATCGAGGAAGGCCCGAACGAGATCACATCGGACTGGGCGCAGGTGGTGTAGCCCATGAAGTTGCGCCGCAGCGTGCCTTGCTCGCGGGCAATGCACAGCTCGTCTTCGGCGAGCGCGAAGTGGTCCAGGCCGATTGATTTGTAGCCAGAAGCCAGCAGCCGATCGATCGCCAGCTCGAGGATCTTCAGCCGCTCGGAAGGGCCGGGCAGTTCGGCGGGGTCGATCGCGCGCTGGTGCTTCTTCAAGTCCGGCAAGTGGGCATAGCCGAACAGCGCAATTCGGTCGGGCCGCAACTGCTCGACCAGGTCGAGAGTCGTGGCAAATCTTTCTGCGGTTTGCAGTG
>JAYVCD010000121.1:0-10778 GCA_043750125.1 Archangiaceae bacterium
ACGCAGGCCAAGCTCGCCATCTCGCTCAACGCCAGCAACGACGAGACCCGCAGTCGGATCATGCCGATCAACAAGAAGTGGAACATCGCGGCGCTGATGGACGCCTGTCGGCAATTCCCGGTCAAACAGGGGCGGCGGGTCACCTTCGAGTACGTCTTGATGGAAGGGGTCAACGATTCGGACCTCAACGCGCATGAATTGGCAGCCTTGCTTCAGGGCGTTCCGGCCAAGGTAAACCTCATTCAATACAACGAAAACCCGGGCCTCGGCTTCGCCACCACCTCGGACAACCGAGCAGAAGCATTCAGGAAAATACTGGAAGCGGCCGAGGTCACCGCACTGATTCGCCAGAACCGCGGGCGGGACATCGCCGCAGCGTGTGGTCAGCTCGCCAATGTCCAACCGGGCGCGGCGCCTTGACTTTTTGACCTCAAGACCGCTATTGCAGCCGCCCTTCACAACACTTGGAGTTCAACAATGTCCGTCGTCCTTCGCCTGTCCCGCGCTGGTGCCAAAAAAATGCCGTATTACCACATCGTCGCCGCTGACTCGCGATGCCCCCGGGACGGCAAGTTCATCGAAGCGATTGGCGCGTACGATCCGAACGCCAGCCCGCCGAAGTTCGAAGTGAACGAAGAGCGTTGGTCGCACTGGCTCAAAGTCGGCGCGCAGCCTTCCGAGACCGTCGCGGGCCTCAAGAAGAAGATCAAGCCTGCCGCTCCGCTCGCCAAGGCTTAAGCCTTTGAGGGGGGTAGCAAGATCATGAGGGGACTCATTGAGTACATCGCACGCGCGCTCGTGGATCAGCCCGATGCGGTCGAGCTGAAGAGCTCTGACGCCGAAGGGGGCGTTCTCTATGAGCTGAGGGTCGCTCCAGATGACGTGGGCAAGGTCATCGGGCGCGATGGGCGTACCGTGAACGCGCTTCGCACCGTGGTCGCCGCCGCCGCCCAGAAAAAGGGCGAGAAGGCGCGGCTCGAGATCCTCGACGACCGCCGCAACGCGCGCGCCGATGGTTCGGTCGAACCCGTTCCTGAAGTCAGCGGCGCGTGACCCAGCCACTTCAGTTTGGCTACGTTTCCCGCGCGCACGGCCTCGACGGTCAGGTGGTGGTGAAGACGTTTGATCCCGCGAGCCAGGCCCTGTTCGAGATCGACCGGCTCAAGCTCAAGCTCAAAGACGGCACCGAGCGCGAGTACGCGATCGAAGAAGTCGCCGAAGCCCCGGGAGGCGACCTGCGCGTCAACCTCGAAGGCGTCGAAAATCGCCCCGCGGCAGAAAAGCTGGTCGGGTCGACCGTCTTCGCTTTTCGAGAGGACCTCGAGGCCCCCACCGAGGGCGAGTTCTTTCAAGGCGACCTGCTCGGCCTGGCTGCCCTCGATGAGCAGGGGCTTGCCCTGGGCACGGTCGAAGAGATCTGGAACACCGGGCCGGTGCCGAACCTGGTCGTACGGGGAGGCCCCGACGGCGAGCTGCTGGTCCCCTTCGCCGACGAGTTCGTCGTGAAGGTCGACTTGCAGGCCCGCACCGTGGTGATGAAGGTGCCGGAAATCAAGTGACGTACCGCGCCGAAGTGCTGACGCTTTTTCCTCCGATGATCCGGGGGTACGCCGCCGAGAGCATTCTGGGCAAAGCGATCGAGCGGGGCCTGATCGAGCTCACGATCACTGACATCCGGGACTACGCCGACGGAAAGCACCGCACCACCGACGACTCGCCCTACGGCGGCGGGGCAGGAATGGTGATGAAGGTCGAGCCGCTGGTCGCTGCGATCGAGCAGGCCCGTGCGCGGCTGCCCGAGGCCCCCGTGCTGTTGATGAGCCCACGGGGGCCCATCTTCGGCCAGCCCCGGGCCCGTGAACTCGCGGCGAAGGGCTCGATGATCCTCGTCTGTGGCCGGTACGAAGGCGTCGACGAGCGCGCATTGAAGTACGTCGACGGCGAGCTTTCGCTGGGCGACTTCGTGCTCACCGGCGGCGAGCTGCCCGCGCTGTGTGTCGTCGACTGCGTCGCCCGGTTGGTTCCTGGCGTTTTGGGGAACGCCGAGTCTGCGATGACCGAGAGCTTCGAAGCCGGGCTGCTCGAGCATCCGCACTACACCCGCCCGGCCGAATTTCGCGGGGCGGCCGTTCCTGCCGCACTGCAAAGCGGCGATCACGCCCGCATCGAGCGCTGGCGCCGGTGGCAAACGCTGAAGTTGACCCAGGCTCGGCGGCCCGATCTCTTCGCGCGAATCGTGATGTCGAAGGCCGACCAGAAGCTGTTCGCGAAGAGCGAAGACGAGCTGTGAGCTGAAGAAGGCGCCCTACTCAGGCACCGGGAACAGCTTCTCGAGTGACGCCGGGACATCGTTCGCCCGGGTGATCTCGAGGTACTTCGGCACCGCCTCGCGCGCGACCCGCTTCTTTTGAGGGTCGTTCTTGTCCACCGCGTAGAGCCCGAACTGGTACCCCATGCCGTGGTTCCACTCGAAGTTGTCCATCAGGGTCCAGTAGAAGAACCCCCGCACGTCGGCGCCGTCCCGAATCGCGCGGCGGATCCAGATCGCATGCCGCACCAGCCAACTGGCTCCCGCCGCAGAATTGGTCTGCACCTGGGCGCCCGTCTCGGTGACGAAGGTCGGTAGCCCATAGCGATCCTTGATATGCATCGCCATCTCGTAGATTCCCTTCGGGTAGTCCTCGAACAGCACGACGTTCAGCGGGTCGAACGTGGTCAGCGGCGACAGCGTCGGCAGGCTCGCCGAACCCGTGCCGGTCACCGTGGTTCGCCCGTAATAGTTGATCCCGATGAAATCCATTCGCCCGGCGAGGTCGTCGCGGTGCACCGACGTCCCATCGAGCTCTGCGTCGAGATCTCCCTTCGCGACCCCATCGAGAAAGGCGGTGTTGTAGAGGTAGAAAACGTCTCTCGCCGCGCGCTGGTCGAGCTTCGAGTCCGTCTTCCCCTTCACCGGCGAGGTCGAATAGACCAACCCGACGACCGCGCTCTTCCCGTCGCCGTCTGCGTCGATCGTGTCGTTGGCCTTCACCGCGTCGTACATCCGCGCGTGGGCCTCGATCAGCGCCACCATCACCGCCTTCGCCGCGTCGACCCGGAACCCCACCGCCGGGGGATTGAGTCGTTCAGCGCTCGGCAGCAGGTAGCCCGGCAGCACGATCGCGAACGGCTCATTCTGCGTGGCCCACAGATCCACTTCGGCGCCGAATTCTCTGGCGCAGAAGCCCGCGTACTTCGCGATCTCTTTCACCGTCCGCTCGCGATCCAGCCACCCCCGCCTGGTGCAGGTCGCAAAGTTGTTGTGGCAGTCGACCCCGTCATGAATCCAGGTCGGCAAGGTGTAGTGGTTGAGCGTGACCAGCGGCCGGATGCCTCGGGCTTTCAGCGCCGCAAGCATCGCGTGGTATTTCTTCAGCGCCCTGGGGTCTGCCTTCGCCCTCAAGGCGTCGTACCCCTCGACGGCATCGGTCGCGGTCGGGAAAATTCGACTCCACTCGAGGCTGAAGCGAAATCCGTTCAAGCCCAGGCCGCTCTTCGCCAGCTCGAAGTCCTGCTCGTACAATTCCCAGTGGCCCGGACCGCGGGAAACCGGATCTTCGGTGAGGTTCGGCTGCAGGTCCGCCAGCTCAGAACGGCGCGCGATGAAGTCGTACCAGTCGCTGTTGCGATCTTCGCACTCGGCCGCGGGCAGGGTGGGGCAGCCCATGTCGACCTGGAAGCCCGCCACCGCCGCTCCCCAGAGGAACCCGGAAGGAAACGGGGGCTTGGGGCTCGAGCATCCCAGCGCAGCAGCCAGCAGCGCCGTCGTGCAGGCCCGAACCATCAGACGAACAGCGAGCTCAGCGACTCGGCACGGTGAATGCGAGCAATCGCCTCGCCGAACAGCCGTTCGGTCGGCACCGCGCGAATTTTTCCGCAGGCCAGCGCTGCCTTGCTCAAGGGAACGGTGTCGGTGAAGACCACTTCTTCGAGCACCGACTCGGTCAGTCGGGTGATCGCCGGCCCGGACAAGATCGGATGCACCGCGTAGGCAAACACCCGGCGCGCTCCCTTCTCTTTCAAGGCCGCTGCGCCCTGGGCCAACGTTCCCGCGGTGTCGACGATGTCGTCGACGATGATCGCGTCACGCCCTTTGACGTCCCCAATCAGGTTCATCACTTCGGAAGAATTGGGGCCCGGTCGGCGCTTGTCGATGATCGCCAGTGGCGTGTTGAGCCGCTTGGAATACGCGCGCGCCCGCTCGACTCCTCCTGCGTCCGGCGAGACGATCACCAGCTCGTCGGTGTTGGGGAACTTCTTCTTCATGTCGTCGAGGAACACCGGCGACGCGTAGAGGTGATCGGAAGGAATGTTGAAGAACCCCTGAATCTGGCCCGCGTGCATGTCCATCGACACCACCCGGCTGACCCCCGAACCCGCCACCAGATCGGCCACCAGCTTGGCGGTGATCGGCGTCCGCGGAGCGACCTTTCGATCCTGCCGCCCGTACCCGTAATAGGGGATCACCGCGTTGATCGAGGCGGCGCTCGCGCGCTTGCACGCGTCGGCCATGATCAACAGTTCCATCAGGTGATCGTTCACGGGGGGACACGTCGACTGGATGATGAAGACGTCCAGTCCGCGGACGTTTTCTCCAATCTCGACCTGAATCTCTCCATCGGAAAAGCGACCCACGTCGGCCTTCGACAGCGGCCGCTTGAGGTACTCGCAAATCGCTCTGGCCAATACGGGGTTGCTGCTTCCCGCGAAAACCTTGAAGTCGTGGCTGACGGGCATGCGGGGTTGAGTAGAACAGCCGCTTCAACCGATCAACTGTGCCGGCTCATTCCGGGTCGAGATACGCCTCGACCACCGGAACCCGCGCGGGCGCCGCCCTCACTTTTTCGTACGCCGCCAGGACCTGCTTTTCCATTTTGTCCCGCATCTCGGCATTCAACGGATGCGCGATGTCCTTGTAGGTGCCGTCTTTGCGCTTCTTCGCGGGCATCGCTACGAACAGACCGGTCGTGCCATTGATGACCTTCAAATCGCGAACGACGAAGCAGTTGTCGAGCGTGATGGTGACGTACGCACGCAACTTGTCCTCATCAACGGTAAAGACCTTCACATCAGTGATGTCCATCTGCGAACTCCCCCCGAGGGCCGCTTGATGCCCCTCAATGCTGCCCTTCGGACTACCTCGGACTGTGCCTCAAATCATCTGCTTTGTGGCATCTGATGTAAGCCCAGGGTTGACGAACGGTTGCCGATCAGTATGTTCCGCCCGATTTTTCTTACCCCTCACGGAGTAGCCGCCATCGCACGAGATCAAAGGACGAATCGCCGCATTAGAGCCCGCGAAGTGCGGGTGGTGGGAGCACAGGGTGAGCAGCTGGGCGTCTTGACGATCGAGCAGGCGCTCGAGCGCGCAGGAGCCGATGGCCTCGACCTCGTCGAAGTCAACCCGATGGCCAAGCCGCCGGTCTGTAAGATCATGGACTACGGCCGCTTCAAGTACGAAGAGAAGAAGAAGACCAACGAAGCCAAGAAGAAGCAGGTGGTCGTCAAGGTCAAAGAGGTCAAGCTTCGTCCCAAGACGGAAGAGCACGACTACGACTTCAAGATTCGCAACGTCCGTACCTTCATCGAAGAAGGCAACAAAGCGAAAATCACCATCATGTTCCGCGGCCGCGAGATTACCCACCGCGAGCTGGGCACAGCAGTGCTCGATGACGTGGTTCAGGACCTCAAAGACGTGGCGATCGTCGAAAGCACTCCGCGCATGGAAGGGCGGCAGATGTTCATGATCCTCTCTCCCAACGCCAAGGTCGCGCAGAAGGCCCGCGATGCCCACCGCCAGGCGCTGCAGGAACAAGAGAAGGCCAAGGCCGCACGCGCCAAGCAGGAAGAGGCCGAAGAGAAGCAGGCTGCCAAAGGGGGCGCTGCCTCCACTCCGCCTCCGCCCGACGCAGCCTCGCCTGCAGAAGTGGCCGCACCCGCTACGTCCTCGACGCCGTGACGCCCTGTCCTCTGCCCAGAGGACAGCAAGCAGTTGACAGGACGGGCAAAAACCCGGTACGAGCGCCGCCCTTTCGCAGCGAAACGCTGCAGGAAATATTTATGCCCAAGATGAAGACGAAGAGCGGCGCGAAAAAGCGCATGCAGGTGAAGAAGTCCGGGAAGGTGAAGTTCGGTCATGCGATGGGTCGTCACTTGTTCACCCACGGCAAGACTCCCGATGGTAAGCGCAAGAACCGAGGCACCGGTCACCTGAAAGACATGGATGCCAAGAAAGTCATCAAGGAGCTGTTCCCCTACGGGGCGAACTGAAGAACCATGCGCGTCAAACGAGGTTTCAAGGCCCGTCGTCGTCGTAACCGTGTCCTCAAACTCGCCAAGGGTTTCCGGGGCCGTCGCAAGAATTGCTACAAGCGCGCGAATCAGGCTGTCGAACGCGCTCTCGACTACGCCAGCCGCGATCGCATGCGGCGCAAGCGCGATTTCCGTGCACTCTGGATCGTTCGGATCAACGCGGCGTCGCGGGCCCTCGGCCTGTCCTACTCGAAGCTGATCGCCGGGTTGATCAAGGCCAAGATCGCCATTGACCGCAAGATCCTCGCGGATCTCGCCGTCTCGGACCCTGCCGGTTTCGGAGCCGTCGCCAACATCGCGAAGGCGGCCTAGAGAACTTTTTTCCGTTCGCAATTTCCAGGGTCGCCTTGCTTCGCGCAGGGCGGCCCTTATTTTTTTCTAGAGGACCCGTCATGAAAGACCGTCTGGAAGCGATGGTGAACGGACTGAAAGGCGCGCTGGCCAGCGAGGCGCTGCGGGCCGACAACGCGGCCGCCTTTGTCGAAGAGCAACGGGTGAAGTACCTTGGGAAGAAGGGCGAGTTTTCCCAGGTGATGGGGGGCGTGGGAAAGCTCCCCCCCGAAGAACGCAAGGCCGCGGGCGAAGTGGCCAACCGAATCAAGGCCGAGCTCGAAGGGCTGCTGACCCAGGCCGCCACCCAGGTCGACGCGCTGAAGCTCGAAAAGGAGCTGAAGGGTCCGCGCATCGACGTGACGCTTCCGGGGCGGGGAAGGCCGCCGGGCAAGCGCCACCCGGTTTCCCAGACGCTCGAAGACATCGTCGCCACGTTCGGCCGGCTCGGCTTCTCGGTCGCGATTGGGCCGGAAATCGAGCTCGACTGGTACAACTTCGAGGCGCTCAACGTCCCCGCCGATCACCCTGCCCGCGACATGCAGGACACCTTCTACGTCGACGGCAGCTGGCTGAAGGCTGCCGCGGGGCCCGTCTTGTTGCGCACCCATACGTCGCCGGTGCAGATCCGCACGATGCTCCAGCAGCCGCCGCCGATTCGCGCGGTCATGCCCGGGCGCGTCTATCGCAAAGATTCAGATCTGACCCACACCCCGATGTTCCACCAGGTCGAAGGGCTCTTCGTCGACAAGCACGTCACGTTCGCCGAGCTCAAGGGCACCCTCGACAGCTTCGCCAAGGCCTTCTTCGGCAGCGCGGTGCAGACCCGATTTCGCCCCAGCTTCTTTCCGTTCACCGAGCCGTCGGCCGAAGTCGATGTGTCCTGCGTGATGTGCGGGGGGAAGGGCTGCAGAATCTGCAAGAACACCGGCTGGCTCGAAGTGCTCGGCAGCGGCATGGTCCACCCCAACGTCTTCACCGCCGCCGGCTACGACGCCACCCAGGTCACCGGCTTTGCGTTCGGGATGGGCGTCGAACGGCTGGCGATGCTCCGGTACCACATCGACGATCTTCGAACGATGTTCGAGAACGATTACCGCTTCCTCGCCCAGTTCTAAAAAAAAACCATGAAGATCTCTCTCAACTGGTTGTCCGATTACGTCCAGCTGAACGGCCATTCGCCCGAAGAGCTCGCCCGCCGCCTGACGATGGCCGGGCTCGAAGTCGAAGGGGTCGATCACCCGGGCGCTGCTCTCGCCGGAGTGGTGGTCGCCCAAATTGTCGAATCGAACAAGCACCCCGACGCCGACAAGCTGTCGGTGACGACGATCGACGCCGGCCAGCCCGCGCCGCTGCAGGTGGTCTGTGGCGCGAAGAACTACCAGGTCGGGGACAAGGTGCCGCTGGCCACGGTCGGCACCAAGCTTCCCAATGGCATTGAGATCAAAGCTTCGGCGCTGCGCGGAATCGACAGCTTCGGAATGCTCTGTTCCTCACGCGAGCTCGGCCTGTCTGAAGAGCACGCGGGCCTGTTGATCCTCGACCCGGCGTTGAAGGTCGGCACTCCCATCGCCCAGGCTCTCGCCCTCGACGACGTGATCTTCGAAGTGAATGTCACCCCCAACCGCCCCGACGCCTTGTGCCACCTGGGCATCGCCCGCGAGCTTGCGACCCTGCTCGGGCAAAAGGTGAAGCTGCCCGCGGTGAAGCTCAACGAATCGGCCCAGCCCGCCTCCGAAGCGATTTCGATTCGCATCGACGATTCCACCCGCTGCCTTCGGTACGGGGCCCGGGTGATCGAGGGAGTGAAGGTCGGGCCGTCACCTGCGTGGCTGCAGCACCGGCTCAAGGCCTGCGGGATGCGCGCGATCAACAACCTCGTCGACGTAACCAACTTCGTGATGCTCGAGTGGGGCCAGCCGCTGCACGCCTTTGATCTCGAGCACCTGGCTGGGTCTCAAATCATCGTTCGCACCGCGCGAGCCGGTGAAAAGCTGACCACGCTCGACGGGAAAGAGCGCGCGCTGGCAGCCGAAGATCTGCTGATCGCCGATCGCGACGCAGGGCAGGTGTTGGCTGGAATCATGGGCGGAGCCCGCAGCGAGGTCACCGCCGGGACCACCCGCGTTCTGCTCGAGTGCGCGACCTTTCAGCCAATGACGGTCCGCAGATCCGCCAAACGCCATGGGCTGCACACCGAGTCTTCCCATCGCTTTGAACGGGGCACCGACGTCTCTGCCGTGCCTGCGGTGCTCGATCGCGCCGCCGCGCTGATCGCCGAGCTTTGCGGCGGAACCGTTCGGGCGGGCAGGGTGGACGTGGTTCCAAAGTCGTTGGCTCCCCGGCGGGTCAAGCTGCGGCCTGCGCGGGTGGGCGAGCTGCTGGGCATCGCCGTTCCCCCGGCCGAGTCCACTGGGATTCTGCTCTCGCTGGGCTTCAAGCAGGTTGACGCCGAGCATTGGGAAGTCCCCCAGGCGCGCGTCGACATCGGGGGCGAAGAGGACCTGATTGAAGAGATCGCGCGCATTCGCGGTTACGAGCAGATTCCAGCCGTGCTTCCCCGCGGGCTCGGCGTGCTCGCTCCTGAGCCGAAGGGCGCCCTCGCCGAGCGTCGAATCCGTACCGCGCTGGCCGGGGCGGGCCTGGACGAAGTGGTGAACTATTCCTTCGTGGCCCCCTCTGATCTGGCCGCGTTCGCTGCCGAGACCGGGGCGATTGGGGTCACCAACCCGCTTTCCGCCGAACAAGCGGTGATGCGCACCACGCTGCTGCCCAGCCTGGTGCAGAACGTCACCCGCAGCGCGCGGCACCAGGCCCAGGGCGTGGGCTTCTATGAAATCGCTCGCAGCTACCGACCCGACCCCGAAGGAGGGGGGCCCGCCCATCGTCCAGTCGCGATCGAACGGCTCGAAGTCGCCGGTGTGCTCTGGGGACTTCGGGACGAGGCTCGAAGCTGGACGGCCAAGGACGCGGCCGTCGACTTCTACGATGCGAAGGCGGCGGTCGAGGCGGTGCTGTCGGCGCTGCACCTCGAGGGCGTCACCTGGGAACCGCTGGTGTGCGCCTGGTATCACCCCCGGGCGGCGGCTGTCGTGATGCGCGCGGGCAAGCGGCTGGGCACTCTGGGTCAGTTGCATCCTCGCGCTCAGAAGAGCCTTGATGCTCCCGACGGAATTTTTCTCTTCCAGCTCGACCTCGATGAGCTGATCGCAGCCGCAGTGCTGGTTCCCCAGGCCGTGCCTTTGACCCGCTTTCCCGCGGTGCTGCGGGACCTGGCCCTGGTGGTCGCGATGGGGCGCGAGAACGAAGAAATCCGGAAGCTGATTGTCGAGGTGGGCGCGCCGCTGGTCGAAGACGCCCGGATTTTCGATGTCTATACCGGCAAGCCGATTCCAGAAGGTCAGAAGAACGTGGCCTACGCGCTGCGGTACCGCGCGGCCGATCGCACCCTCACCGACCTCGAGGTCAACGTGGCCCACGCGAAGATCGTCGCCGAGGTGAATCAGCGATTGGGAGCCCAGCTGAGGCAGTAGCCAAAATCCGTAAGAACGACGGGAAGTTGACAGGTCTTCGTCGTTCGGGTCAGGATCGCGCGCACCATGACCAAGGCGGACATCATCGAGGGCGTCTACGAGAAAGTCGGTTTCTCGAAGAAGGAATCGGCTGAAATTGTTGAGCTTGTGTTCGACACCCTCAAAGAGACGCTCGAGCGCGGGGACAAGGTAAAAATCTCCGGGTTTGGAAACTTCCAGCCGCGCTTCAAACGCGCCCGTCCCGGTCGTAATCCGCAAAGTGGCCAGCCGATCGAGATCACCGCCCGGCGCGTGGTGAAATTCGTACCCAGCCAGGTGCTCAAGGCGGCGCTCAACGGAGGCCGCGTCGACGACGGCGAAGAGTCCGCTGAGGACGAAGAAGACAGCAGCAGTCCGTGAGAGTGGTTGACGCTCTTCGGCGGGGCGGGCATAAGTGCGCCGTCGTTGCTGATGTTTAGAGTTTAGAAAAATCGGGGCGTAGCGCAGCCTGGTAGCGCACTTGCTTGGGGTGCAAGGGGTCGCAGGTTCGAATCCTGTCGCCCCGACTTTTCGAAGGCCTCGGCT
>JAYVCD010000122.1:0-7393 GCA_043750125.1 Archangiaceae bacterium
TTCACCCGCTGCCCACCGCGGTGCTTGAGGGCGTCGTTCGCGCGCGCGGCAGCCGGCTTCCGATCGCCTTTGCGACGCTGAGCAGCGACGACGCGGCGACGGCCACCACCGACGAGGCCGGCCGCTTTCGACTCGAAGTGAAGCCCGGGCCGCGGGTGATTCGCGTCACGGCGGCCGCTTTCGCTTCCGAAGCTTTCGAGGAAAAGGTTGAGGTGAACAGCGGCCTCACCGTCGTCTACACGCTGCAACCCCATCAGCTCAATCCGTACCAGACGGTCATTCGGGCGGACAAGGCGCGCACCGAGGTCGCCCGGGTCTCGTTGCACGACGCCGAGATTCGTGAAGTGCCCGGGACCTTCGGCGACCCCTTCAAGGTGGTGATGCTGATGCCCGGAGTGGCGAGCATCGCGTCGGGAGCCAGCTACCCGGTGGTGCGCGGCAGCAGCCCGGCGTCGACCGGGTACTTCCTCGACGGGGTGCGCATTCCCCAGCTGTTCCACGTCTTCCTCGGCCCGGCGGTCATTCACCCCGACTTCATCGAAGGGCTCGACTTCTACGCGGGGGGGGCGCCGGTGCGCTACGGCCGGCTGCTCGGCGGGGTCGTCGAAGGGCGAATCGCCAAGCCGCGCGGCGACCGGATCCACGCGAGCGCCTACGTCGATTTGATCAACGCCGGCTTGCTGCTGGAAATCCCCGTTGCGGCCACCGACACCCAGATCTCGCTCGCCGGTCGGTTCAGCTACACTGCTCCGATCATCGCCGCCGCTTCGTCGGTGGTGTCGATCGCCAACAGCCCGAAGTTGATCGCCAACTTCTGGGACTACCAGGCCCGCATCGACCAGGGCCTGGGCGGAGGGAAGCTGCGGTTGTTCGCCTTCGGCAGCTCAGACACCTTCGGCTCGGAAGCGTTCGCCCAGGACCCCAGCTCGGTGTCCACCCTGCAGACGCTGCAGTTTCACCGCATCGACCTTCGCTACCGCCATTCCCTGGGGCTGGGCGAAGTCGAGCTCGCCTTCACCTGGGGCGACGACTTGATCCTGCTCAATTCCAGCGGCCCGTTCTACGACCGGCCGAAGAACGACCTTCCGTCCCTGATTGGGACCATCGACGGCCAGACCACCATCTACCAGCGCACCTTGAGCGAGCGGGTGAAGTGGTCGGCCGAGCTGTCGGACGAATGGGCGGCGACGATCGGGCTCGCGGTCGAAGCGATCAACGCCGGCTTCCGGCAGTCTACGTCCATCGTCCTCACCGCCGCTCCGCAGCAACCCCGAGAATTCCGCTACGACGACCCCGCGGCCCAGGCAACGTTGACCTCGGGCTCCGTCGAGCTTTCGTGGAAGCCGCCGGCCCACCCGAACTTCCGGCTGGTCCCCGGCGTTCGGTTCGACCACTGGTTCTTGCGCCCCAACTTCTCGACCGGAAGCGTGGACCCCCGGGTGGCGGCCTTCTTCGATCTCACCGATTCGCTCGAGCTGCACGGCTCGGTCGGTTGGTACCACCAGGCTCCGACTTTTCTGATCAGCGTTCCGGTGGTCGACGTGGCTTCGGTGCGGTTGGGACTTCAAGAGGCGGTGCAGACCAGCGTGGGAGCCCGGTGGAAGGTATGGCGGGATCTCGAACTGTCCGCCGACGCGTACCTCAACCTCATCGCCCGCTCGATCGAAGTGGGAATCCTCGAGGACGACGCGCTCGACACCACCGACCTGGACCCCAGCCACCCTCCGCGCCCGTCGGCCAGCCCCACCTACGGGAAGGCCTATGGGCTCGAAGCGATGCTGCGCTGGCCGCAGAAAGGTCACTTCTTCGGTTGGCTCACCGCCAGTTTGTCTCGCAGCGAACGCCACGAGATTTTTCCGAGGCTGAACGCGCGGGGGCAAAGCGTGGGCAACGACAACGCAGACCTTCCCTACGCCTTCGACCAGACCTTCATCGCCAACATGGTGCTCAGCTACCGCTTCGACAACGGGATCTCGGTCGGGGCCACGTTGCATTTCAACACCGGGCGGCCCGAGTCGGGCGAGCTCACGTCACGCACCCGGGTGTCGATCACCGACAAGGACGGAGCGCCCCGGTGGGCCCGCGTCTCGCGAGATCAAGCCGACCGGTTGCCTGCGTACTTTCGCCTCGACCTGAGGGTGGCGAAGACCTGGCTCACCGACCTGCTGTCGATCGAGGTGTACCTCGATGTGCTCAACGTGCTCGTGCGGCAAGAAGTGCTCGGTTATTCCTACCCCGACTTCGCCACCGAGCGCGTCCCGACCCGCTTCCCGATCATCATCCCCAATCTGGGACTGAAAGTTCGGTACTGACTTCCTTCGCGTCGCGGTCAGAGGGCTGCACCCAATCGAGGTCATCTTCCACCTTCACCACGTACGGCTGGCCCAGGTAGGTGATTCGTTTGCCCGGGTAGATGAAGGCCTTGAAGAGGTAGACCGGCAGCGAGGGCTGCTCGAGCGCGACGTGAATCGTGGGGTGAAACCGCTCGGCGTGCGCCTGGGGAGCCAGGCTCCAGTGCAGCCCCGGCACGTCGTGGTGAATCCCGTGGTAGCCGTTGTTGAGCGCGAAGTAGTTGAGCCAGGCCCCGACGAAGTTGCGCGAGTGATTGACCGGGTGGCTCTCGTCGCAGCCGTCGTGCTGGAGGAAGTTGATCACCACGATTCCGAAGTTGGCGAAAACGTGGGGGATGATCAAATACAGCACCGCCTTGCGCCAATCGAGCGCGAGCGCGGCCACCTTGATCGTCCACACCACCGAGGCCTCGAGCAGCAATTGCCGCCGCCAGGCCCGCGCGCGCTCTCCCAGCAGCTTCTTGTAGAGCCCGTTGCCCCGCAGAATTCCCGGCGTCACCGCGGGAAAGAAGAAGAGCAGGTTGAGCAGGTTCCAGCGGAAGTTCACCTTGCTGGTGCGCATCACGTCTTGCCGCAGCTGCATGAAGCGGTGGTGCGAGAGCGTGTGCCCGGGGATGTAGTCGGAAATGGGAAACCCGTAGCTGCAGGAAACCCAGATTTGAAACAGCTTGTTCATCCACCTTCGGGTGAAGACCGGGGTGTGGACGGTGTTGTGGGCGATCACCGCGCACAGCCACGAGACGATGCAGGTCAGCGCGATCAGCGCGACCCCTGCCACTCCCGAGGGACCCCAGAACCACTGCCCCGCGACGAGCGCCGCGTAGCTGCACAGAATTCCCAGGGTGCGGATGTCGGCCCGATAGCGAAGCATCAAAGGACGCTTTCTGACTGCAAACGGGGGCAGAGTAAAGTCCACCGGGCCACTGGCCGCGGGCCCTGCTCGGCAAGATTTTTTGTCACCGCGGTGTAAGGAAGCTCAGTTCTTCTTCGCCGCCGACACGGTGAGCTCGAAGTCGTGGGTGCCCCAGGTCTTGTCGATCAGCTTGAGCTTCCCTTTGCCCGGCTTTTTCGCGCGCACGTAGACCTGCGATTCACGGCCGTCGACCGCCTGGTCTCCCTTCCACCCATCGACCGGGCGGTGCTGGGTCCAGAAGACTTCGGCCACCGCTTCGTCTGACAACAGCTCGACCTCGGCGCCTTCGTTCACCCGAAAGGTCAGAATCTGACCCTCGGTCGCCGCCAGCTGAGCGGGCGCCTCGTGCAGCACCGGACCCTTCTCGTCGATCGCGAGCTTCACCTTTCGCTCGCGCCCCGCGACCACCTCGGCGTCGTAGCTGTCCTGGGTGATGACCTCCTGGCCCTTCCCATCGTCCGTCGTCACCAGGACCCATTCACCGCGGTCGACTGCCTTGAGCGTGGCGGTACAGCCGACCGTCGCCCCCATCACCGCCATCGTCAGTGCACGAATCATGAGGGCGACACCTTAGGGCGCAGCGAAGAGATCCGCGTCGAGTCTGATGTGTCGACGTGCCGCCGCGCGCGCCGACGGGCTGGCCTTCGACTCGACCTTCTGAAGCAGGGCCCAAAAGCGCTCGCCCATTCCGTCCAGCGCCGCGCGGGGCAGTCCATGGGCCTCGAGCGCCGCCCACAGCTGCCCCAAATCTCCGATGTTGCGCAGCCCGTGAGGGCAGCTGCCCCCCGCGCCATGGCGGGTGATGAAGCCATTGAAGTCGCTGCCCAGCGTCAGCGACGAGGCCCCCGCGGCTTTGGCCAGGTGGAGCCAATGGGCGACAATCTCATCGCAGCTGTCGGGCACGAACCCCGGCCAGCGCTCGGTCTGGGGAACTTCGTCGAGCATCCGTTCGAAAATCGTCACCCCGACCAGGCCTCCTCCTTTGGCGATTCGCGCGGCGATCGCGTCTGAAATGTTTCGTTCCATCGACGAGAGCTCGCGCGTGCCCGAGTGGCTGTTGAGCACCGGGACGCCGCGCGCTTCGGCCAGGTCGAGCACGTCGGTCGCGAGCGCGTCGCTGGCATGCGAGAGATCAATCACCACCCCCAGGTCGATCATCCGCTCGACCGCCGCCCTTCCCAGCGCAGTGAGCCCCAGCGGCTCGAGGCCCCCGGTCTTCATTCCGAGCAGGTTGCGCAACATCTGTCCCCGCGCCGCGCCTCCCAACCCGTTGGCGCCGAAGTGGACCAGGGTGATCGCCCGCGCCCCCGCCAGCCACAGCCGGTCCACGTCGTCGACCTCGCGGATCCCCTCGCCGCCTTCCACCGCCGGAAGAATTGCGATTCTTCCCAGCGCGATTTCTCCCTTCGCCTGCGCCGTTGAATGCACCAGAGCAAACCCGGGCCGCCGCAGCGAAAACACCCTCAGCTGTTCGAGCTGGTTGACCGCTTCGTCCAGCGAGGTGCGGCCGGGGCGAAGCTCGAATGGAGGCCAGACCGCCCCCAGCGCCAGCTTCACTCCCGAGGCGTGCATCTGCGCTTCGTCGATCTGGTTCACCAGCCGCGAGCCGCTGTTCCAGCTGAGCGTCCCGTTCCCCGGCTCTCCTTTGAAGAACGGCTTGGCCGCCTGGGACATCGAGACATGCAGGTGCAGGTCGACCCCGAACGCCACCGCCGCCACCGAGGGGGGCAGGGGGTTGGCCAGGGGCCGCGCCGCACAGCCCGCAACCGCGACCCAGCCCAGCGCGCACAGGAGCCTCACCGGCCGACACCTACCACGCGATGTCGTGCGCAGGTGGTTGGAGGAAGACACTGTTTGGGTTAGGGGTCCGCGAAATTGCTGCCCACCTTCGTTCTCGTCGCGCTTTCTGCCTCCCCACCGGTGTGGACGCCCAGCCACTGATGGTGCGCCAGGAGTAGCGCGTTGGAAGACGGTGGCTCGGGGCAGCCTGGAGCTTGTGGAGGTCGCTGGTCGTCACGCGACACTTTTGACTGAACCGCAGTTGCGTCACGTCGTAGAAATCCTTCAGGGTGAACTGGCGAGGGCCTCGTCCCTGGTTATGTTCCGCTCCCTACGCCTGTGCATGTACCGGAGATCCGATGAGTGACCTGGTGAAGTGGACACTGATCTTCGTTGGTTCTGCCGTGGGTCTCTACATTCTGGATCGGCTGCTCCTGAAGGCCGAAGCGAACGGCTACATTTTTTACCGGAAGAAGAAAGCGAATGGGCCCAGCGTCGGCAGCGCGCTCATGCAGATTCACGGTTTTCTCGAGCCTGCAAAGCGTTACGTTGTCGAGGCAAGGCAACAGGTCGTCCAGCAGAATGACGACGCCGGCGGACCGCCGAAAACCCCCGAAGGCGAGGGCCGGTTCGTGGTCCAGCCGATGCCTGAGAAGGATTCGACCGTCGTTCCACTGAAGCCCCGTTCAAAGCAATGATCAGGCACCACCGGGTTGCGGACATCACTATTTCCCCTCAGCAAACGAACGCGCGTGGTCCTTCAGCGAATCTCGGTTGTCTTGGGTCCAATTGTTCTTGAGCGCCCTTCGAGTCCGGCCATGACGCTTTGAACAACAACGCTGCGATGAAGAAATAGTTTCTGCAATCGACACAGAAGCTTGGCAGTCTTGTACGGCTCTTTCGTCTTCTTTTTTCGCGGGCGAGCGAGGGGCTGCCGCTCTTTTTAGCCAGGCGCAATGCCAGTCACTTGAGCCGCCCGAGCCGATTTACCGCGGTTGCGCGCGTAGTTGCTCATCTTCATTTTCACGTTCCGTGGGTACCTGCGCTTCGGGCGTCTTGGGGAAGCATCAAGGGCCGCGGGTCCTTGTCCAGACTGCCGAGCCACCGAGGAACCCGCCGGGAGATGTAGCCCACGCTGCGAGGCAAAAATTCCGGATGAGTACCAGGGCGTGGCTGCCATTTCCTGCTCCGCGCCGCCGCAGAACGTGTGCTTCACACGCTCTTCCAAATTCGAAGGCGCGGCCAGATGGGCCAGTTCCGGCAGTCCTCGGAGGGGCGCTCGCGCACCCGTACGAGCGTCTCGATTGGTTCGAACCTCTTCCCCGCGGTGGTTTCGCGGGATGAACGCCGGATTCACAAGCCGCATCGCACGTGCGCGCGCGTCCGGGGCGACATCCTCATCGGCCAGCCTGCGTCGCCACGACTGAGCCCCGTCGGAAAAGTTTTCGGGCCGGGAAAACAACGAAGCGACCGCATTCCCCCCGCGCGTGCAGCGCCGCGCAGAGGAGCCTTACCGGCCGCCACCTCCCACGCGATGTCGTGCGCAGGTGGTTGGAGGAAGACGCTGTTTGGGTTAAGGGTCCGCGAAATTGCTGCCCGCCCTCGTTCTCGTCGCGCTTTCTGCCGCCCCACCGGTGTGGACGCCCGGCGTCCTCGAGAAAGAACGCTTTAAGGCCTACTTCACTCAAGGCGAGCAGCTGTACAGCAAAGGAGAGTACGGCGCGGCGATCTGGAATTTTCGCCGGGCCGACAGCCAGATGGCCACCCCGGAGGTCATCTACGATCTCGCCAAGTGCCACGAGAAGCTCGACGATACCGCGTTTGCCACCTACTACTACCGGCTGTACCTCAAGCGTTCTCCCTCTGGGTCTGACGCACTCGACGTGGCCGAGCGGGTGGGCACCGCGCTGAGCCAGGCCGAAGCGAACGGACGGGGCTTCCTCGAAGTCGAGGCCCCGGGCGCCGAGAAGTTGATGGTCGGTCACTACCCGTTTCCCGAAGGACCCCTCGCGCTCTTTCTGCCCCCCGGAGACTACGAAATCACCGGCGTTTTCCCCGACGGAACCAAGCGGATCGTCGCCCAGCTTCGAACCGGCAAGACCACCCACCTGGTCTTCGAGCCGATGAGCCCTCCGTTGGTCGAAGCGCGACCGGGCGCTCCGGATGAAGCGGTCACCGTCTCGAAGAAAAGCAACTCCGGTGGACCTTCATTGGTGCGGATCAGCTCGTTTGTCGTCGCGGGTGTGGGGGTCGCCGCCCTCGGCATCGGCACCGTGTTGGGAGTGATGTCCGCAGGCCAGGCGAACACGCTGCGCACCGACAAGAAGCTGAACTACACACAGGCACAGAC
>JAYVCD010000123.1:0-5942 GCA_043750125.1 Archangiaceae bacterium
CGCGCTCAACCTCGCCAAGGCGCTGGCCGAAGCGGGGATCTTGAAGAAGTACAACGTCGAGCTGATCGGCGCGTCGCTCGAGGCGATCAACAAGGCCGAGGACCGCCTGCTGTTCAAACAGGCGATGCAGAAGATCGGCATCGCGCTTCCGAAGAGCGGCTACGCCACCAGCTGGCCCGAGGCCGAAGCGCTGATCGACGAAATCGGTTTTCCGATCATCCTTCGTCCCAGCTTCACCCTGGGGGGCACCGGCGGTGGCATCGCGTACAACCGCGCCGAATATCAGCCTCTGGTGATGGGCGCCTTGCACGCCAGCCCGAACAAGACGGTGCTGATCGAAGAGTCGATGATCGGCTGGAAAGAGTTCGAGCTCGAAGTCGTTCGCGACCGCGCGGACAACGTGGTGATCATCTGCTCGATCGAGAACCTGGACCCGATGGGGGTGCACACCGGCGACAGCATCACCGTCGCTCCGGCGCAGACGCTGACCGACAAGGAATACCAGCGGCTTCGCCAGATGTCCCTGGCGATCATTCGCGAGATCGGCGTCGACACCGGCGGCAGCAACATTCAGTTCGGGGTCAACCCGCGGGACGGCCGGGTGGTGGTGATCGAGATGAACCCCCGGGTCTCGCGCAGCTCGGCCCTGGCCTCGAAGGCCACCGGCTACCCGATCGCCAAGGTCGCGGCGAAGTTGGCCATTGGCTACACGCTCGACGAGCTGAAGAACGACATCACCCGCACCACCCCCGCTTCGTTCGAGCCCACCATCGACTACGTGGTGGTGAAGATCCCCAACTTCAACTTCGAGAAGTTCCCCCACGCGGACAAGACGCTGGGCACGATGATGCGCAGCGTCGGTGAAGTGATGGCGATCGGCCGCACCTTCTCTCAGGCGTACTCCAAGGCGTTGCGGTCGATGGAAGCGGGCAAGAACGCGTTCGAGTCGCCACCGCTGCCTCCGCCGGGCGCCGAGCGTGAGATCGCGCTGAAGGAAGCGCTGCGCGTGCCTCGACCCGACCGTCCCTGGTACGTGGCGCAGGCTTTTCGCGAGGGGATGAGCGTCGCCGAAGTTCACCAGCTGTCGATGATCGACCCCTGGTTCCTCGAGCGCATTCGCGAGCTGGCGCTGCACGCCGACCGGCTGGGGACCCTGGGCGGGCTGAAGGCGATCACCGACGCGCAGCTGCGCGAGGCCAAAGAGCTCGGCTTTTCAGACCGGTACCTGTCGGTGCTGCTGGGAGCGTCGGAAGCCGAAGTTCGCGCCCATCGCCACGCCCGCAAGATGCGGCCGACCTACAAGCGGGTCGACACCTGCGCGGCCGAGTTCGAGGCGTTCACCCCCTACCTCTATTCTTCGTGGGACGCCGAGGACGAGGCGCCCCCCACCGACCGGAAGAAGGTGATGATTCTCGGCTCGGGTCCGATTCGAATCGGGCAGGGAATCGAGTTCGACTACTGCTGCGTGCACGCGAGCTTCGCGCTGCGCGAGGCGGGGTTCGAAACGGTGATGGTCAATTGCAACCCCGAGACAGTGTCCACCGACTACGACACGTCCGATCGGCTGTACTTCGAGCCGCTGACGCTCGAAGACGTGCTCGAGATCGCCCACCGCGAAAAGCCGATTGGAGCCATCGTTCAATTCGGTGGCCAGACCCCGCTGCGGATCAGCGTCGCGCTCGAAAAAGCGGGGCTGCCGATTCTGGGGACGACTCCGGACGCGATCGACCGCGCCGAAGATCGCGAACGGTTCGCCGCGCTGATCGAAAAGCTCAAGCTCACTCAGCCCGAGAACGGAGTGGCCCGTTCGCCCGAAGAGGCGTTCGCGATCGCTGCGCGCATCGGCTACCCGGTGATGGTCCGCCCCAGCTACGTGCTGGGGGGCCGCGCGATGGAAACCGTCTACGACCAGGGCAGCCTCGATCGCTACATGCGCGAGGCGTTCAAGGCGTCGCCCGAACATCCGGTGCTGGTCGACCGGTTTCTGCGCGACGCGATCGAAGTGGACCTCGATCTGGTCGCTGATTCCGCCGGCAACGTGCTGATCGGCGGAGTGCTCGAGCACATTCAGGAAGCGGGTGTTCACTCGGGCGATGCGGCCTGCACGTTGCCTCCGCACTCGCTTTCGCCCGACCTGATCGAACGGATGAAGGACCAGGCGGCGGTGCTCGCCAAAGAGCTCGGGGTCGTCGGCCTGATGAACGTGCAGTTCGCGATTCAGGGGAAGGTGATCTACATCCTCGAGGTGAACCCGCGCGGCTCGCGCACGGTACCGTTCGTCTCGAAGGCGACCGGCGTGCCCCTGGCGAAGATCGCCGCGCTCTGCATGGTGGGTAAGAGCCTGCCTGAGCTGGGCTACACCCAGTCCGTCGAGTTCGCCCACAAGGCGGTGAAAGAAGCGGTCTTCCCCTTCGCGCGGTTCTCGGGGGTCGACGTGATCCTCGGGCCCGAGATGAAATCGACCGGCGAGGTGATGGGGCTGGCCAATGACTTTCCTTCCGCATTTGCCAAGGCGCAGCTGGCGTCAGGCGTGAAGCTGCCGCGCACGGGCCGGGTCTTCATGTCGGTGAAGGACGACGACAAACCCGCGCTCGTCGATCTGGGTCGGCGGCTCAAAGCGCTCGGCTTCACCCTCGTCGCCACCCGCGGCACCCACGCCTATTTGAAGAACAAGGGCGTGGTGACCGAATCGGTGCTGAAGGTCACCGAGGGGCGGCCGAACATCGTCGACAAGATTCTCGACGGCGAAATCGTGCTGGTCATCAACACCACGTTCGGACGGCAGGAAATTTCCGACAGCTTCTCGATTCGGCGCGAGGCGCTGATGCACGGGCTGCCGTACTACACGACCGTTCAGGCGGCCCGAATGGCGGTCGAAGCCCTCGAGGCGCTGGCGAAGGGTCCGCTGGGAGTGCGCCCGCTGCAGGACTACCTGGGCCTGCCCCGCCAAACGTAAAGCGGGCTGGTGAGTTCGTCCGTAACCCGAAATGGGGCAGTCCGTAGTGACTGCTCACTTCTTTTCTGGGGAACAGACATGAACGACGGTTTGAAGAAGGTCGCAGCGCTCGCTGGAGCCGTATTTCTCGCCGGCTGTGGCGGGACGATGGTCAAGGACCCGCTGACGGCCGCCAAGGCCAGCGTCGACCGCTTCGGGGCGACGGCGATGCTCCAAAAGCGCGATGCCCTCAACGGGCTTCCCACCGCGAACGCTCCGGTCGACTTCGACAAGGGCCCGTTCCTCACCCAGGGCCTGGGCCCCAGCGGCGAGAAGGTCGAGTACTACAACTTCGATGTTCAATCGACGACGCCCGCGCCGATCTACGCGCTGTTCGAAGACGGAGCCACCGAGCCAGTCAAAGGTCAGCCGAACATCATCGACGTGATCCCCGGCGACGTTGGCTACAACGACTTCTGGCAGGTGGTGAAGGTGACGGTCCCCAAGGGCTACCTCGCGAACTCGATCACCAGCTTCGAAGAGATTACCCAGATGGGGCTGAAGCAGACGCGCACCACCGACGTCGTCAACTGCCCGGTCGTCCCCGACGGCTCGACTGCCACCAAGCGCCTGGGCACGGAATCGACCGCCCTCACCACCGGCTGGTACCGAGGGCAGGTGGTGAAGTACTTCAACTTCCTCGAGAAGAAACTGACCGCTACCGACACCGGGAAGATCCCCACCTCGCCCATCTTCGTGACCTTCAAGATCAACCCCGACAAGCCGATGGGCGGGCCGGGTTCGGGCTTCCTCACCGAGACGGGTTCCACCCAGACCCACAACGTCGTCGCGTCGTTGCCGGTCAGCGGAAACTATTCGCCGCTGTGGTCGGTGAACGTCTACGACAACGCCGGCTTTGTGAAGGTGAAGAACGTGGCTTCGATTTCCGAGACCACCGTGCTTGCCAATGGCGTCGCGCTGGTCAACTGCCCGGTCGTCAAGCTGCCCTGATTCGAAGCGTGGAAACGGGTCGTCGGGTTGTGGATCAGGAGGCGCTCTTCGGGGTCTCCGCATTCAACCCGACGGCCGCGAGGACGGTCTTCGGCCGGGGCTTCGCATTCCAGATGCGCAGGCACAGCAGGAAGCCGACCAGCGAGAAGGGCATCATGAACCAGGGCCAATAAGACCAGCTGCGCGAGGTCAGGTAGCCCAGGCCAATCGACTGAACCGCGGTGCCCAGGTAGACGAAGCCGTCGATCATTCCGACTGCAGTGGCTGCTCCCTTTCGGCCGCCAAAGTCCATCGTCGCGGTGCCGGACAACAGGCCGTGGGTGCCAATCACGCACAGCGACATGATGAACACCACCAGGCCCAACAACCACACCGGCCTCGTCGCCACCGGAGTGGCCTTGATCACCCGCGGCTCTCCAGCGCGTTGCTTCATCGCCCAGTCCTCGAGCTCGACCGTCATTGGCTTTCCGTCCCGTTCGATCTCGACGGCGATGGTCCCGGTCGACGCCGGTCGGGTCTCGGTCCCTTCAGACGCGTTGATCGAGCATTCCTTGGTCTTCGAGTCCCACCGGGCCTTGGGATCCACGCAGGCCTCGGGAGGAATCGCCTGAATCGCGGTTCGCACATCGACCCAGTCCGAAAGGCCACCGACCCCGGCCACACTGAGCACCTTGTCTCCGGGGCGCAAGACCTTCACCGCTCTGGATTCCGAAGTAATCGCTCCTTGCGCGTCGATGATCCGGATCTCGACCTGGTCCTGGCCCTTCGCGATCGCCGCATCGGTCTTGTACTTGCCGTCCTTGTCGACCGTCGTCTCGCGTCCGCCGACGAGGACCTTCGAGCCGAGGGGAGCCTTGCCCTTGATTGACATCGTCGACGCGGCGACCACCGGGGTCGTCTTGCCCATCACCAGCGCCATCACGATCGTGCAGAGGAACAACACGAAGTACAGCCCGCCCGCGGCCGGAGCGCGGCGCGATTGGAAGAAGACGTCGCTGACGTAGCCGGCGACGTTGCCGCCGATCACTCCGGCGACGAAGAGGATTCCGCCCCAACCGCCCTGCAGAAAGGGCACCAGAAAGACCAGCGCGCCCGAGCTGTAGAGCCACTTCTTGCGCGGGCCCTGGGTCCGGTAGGCGAGGACGAACATCACTGCCGCGGTGGCGAACATCGCCGCGACGACCCAGAAGTTTTCCCAAGAGCCATTGCGCATGTAGTGGCTCGACGGCAGCGACAGCACGCTCTTGGAATAGAACGGATAGGACTGCATCACCCCCTGGCGCACGACCCCGGTGCAGAACTCGATCAGGGCGACAGTGAGAATGATCGGGTTCGACATGATCTTCCACATCAGGCTCATCACCGGGACCTCGGTGGAGTCTCCGCTCGAGGCGTCGCCGGTGTCGAAGTCGCGGTGGCCGGCTTCTGACGGGTGATCTTTGAGCAGGAAGGACTCGACGCCGAACATCGCCAACAACAGCAGGGCCGGAATGAAGAACACCACCCGGGCCTGCGCCAGCTCAGAGGTCTCGGTGAGGCTCGAGGCGCTGCTCAAGATCCACGCATTGACGGTGTAGGCCATGAAGATCCCGCTCGAGATCATCGTCCCGAAGATCCCGCTGAACGCGCCGCGCTCGCGCACGTGAAACCAGCTGGCGTTGGTCTTGACGATTGCCACCGCTCCGAAGCTCTGGAAGTACATGTTGCCGGCGTACAGGATCGAGAACCACAGCCGCAGATCGGCGTTCGACCGGTTCGCCGGTTCGAGAATGTAGAACCCCATCACCGCGTTCATCACCGCCGAGCCCAGGGCAGAGATCAGCATCGCCTTCTTCCCCCCGATTTTGTCCGTCAGCGGGCCGTTGAAGAGGAACGCGAACCCGTAGGTCAGCGTGCCGAAGAAGAAGATGATCCCGAAGTCTTCCTCGGTCATCAGGCTGCCCAGCGCGCCCTTGGCGACGTTCAGGTTGTAGCGGCCCATGTACAAAAACGCGTA
>JAYVCD010000124.1:0-15515 GCA_043750125.1 Archangiaceae bacterium
TCGCCAGGTGCGCGACCACCTTCAAGTCAGGGTTCGAGGTGTCTACGTCGGGGCGACCCCCAAGCTTGTCGCGCAGCCGATCGACGATCGCGTCTTTCACTTTCAGGGCGACGAAGCCCGAATGGTTGTGCTCGGAATCCTTCAGCGTCGCTTCGACCGCGAACGTCGAGCGCAGCGTGAAGTGCTCTTCCCAGGGCACGGACTTCACCGCTTCGTAGAGCCCTTCGGCCCCGTGGGCTTCGGCCTCGAGCAGCGGGTAGAGCACCCGCATTGCCAGTCTCGAATGGAGCACGATGCGCAGCGCCTCGCGCAGGTTGGCGTGGAAGCGGACGCCTCCGCGATCTTGCTTCACCTTCGCCGCGCCCAATGAGACGAGCTCGGCGGCGAGCAGTTCCTCGGTTCCGCGAGAGGTGGTGGCGAAGAGGGGAAGTCGAGCTGCCATCCCATGGCAATAGCCTCAGAAATCGGCCGTGTCGACAATGCCCACGGGTATGCTCGCCGCAGTGAGCGCAGCAGTGAAGAAAGCAGCAGCCGACAAGCTCGAGCGCCTGGCCTCGCTTCGTTCTGAGCTTCGCCTGCTGGAAGCGGAAATGGGCTTGGTTGATGGGGTCGACGCGGCCTTCGGGTCCACGGATCCAGGAAGCCTTTCGGCCCGCGAACGGCTTCTCACCGAGGCCGAACGCGTCGCCGGCGTCGGCTGTTGGGCGTGGCATCAGCCGAGCAACAGCGCGCACTGGTCGGACGAAATGTTCCGGATCATGGGGGTCGACCGCGACCACCCGGGCGATTTGACCGAGGCGTTCCTGGCCGCGATCAACCCAGCCGATGTCGACCGGGTGAAGGCCAACATGGACCAGGTGGTGAATCTGAACTTGAGCGTTCCCTACGAATTCCGGGTCGTCCGCCCGGACGGGTCAGAGCGAATCGTGCGGTCGCAGACGGCCCCCCTGCTCGAGCCCGACGGCTCGACGACCCGGTACATCGGCACCATTCAGGACGTGACCGATCAGCGGCTGGCCGAGCGTCAGCGCACCCGGGATGACGAGATGCTTCGCGCGGCCGAAACATTGGCCGGAGTGGGAAGCTATCGCTGGGTTCCTTCCACCGGCGAAGTCGTCTGGTCCACCCAGTTCAAGGTCATCATCGGGGTCGCGGCCAATTCCGTTGCGTCGTTCGAAGCCTTCCTCTCGCGGCTTGTCCCTGAAGACAGGCTCAGGCTCGAGGTCTCGACCGCCCGGGCTTTGAAGAGTGGGCTGACCGAGTCGCTGGGCGTCCGCCTGGTGCGGGACGATGGGACCCCCCGCCAGCTGATCCTCGAGGGACGTTTTCTCGAAGGCGGCGAGATGATCGGTTCCGTGCTCGATGTCACCGACGTGCGCCGGCTGCAAAGCGATCTGTTCCAGGCGCAGAAGCTCGAGGCCCTGGGTCGGCTGGCCGGCGGCATCGCGCACGACTTCAACAACATTCTCGCGGTGCTCAAGCTGGGCATCGAGTCCCGCAATGGGGGGGCGGCGCTGATGGCCGAGCTCTCGACCGCGATCGATCGCGGCGCGGCGCTCACCCGGCAGCTGCTCGCCTTCGGACGCAAGAATCTGCTCGAGCCCCGCCCGGTCGATGTCGCCGAGCTGCTGCGCCAGTCGGTCACGCTCGTCGATCGCCTGTTGGGCGACGCGGTCAATGCCCGGCTCGTTCTGGGAACGGAAACTTTGACGGTCAATGCCGACCCGACCCAGCTGCAGCACACGCTGATCAACCTGATGGTCAACGCGCGCGACGCGATGCCGACCGGAGGCACGCTGTGGCTGACCGCCCGCTCGATTCACTTCGAGCTGTCGCCGGCGGGCGTCAACCCTCAGCTGTCCCCGGGGGACTATGTCGAGATTGAAATCCGGGACGAGGGGACAGGCATCGACCCTGCCGTTCTGCCCCACATCTTCGAGCCGTTCTTCACCACCAAGCCCGCGGGGCAGGGCACCGGCCTGGGCCTGGCAAGCGTCTACGGGACGGTGAGCCAATCGGGGGGCGGGCTCCAGGTGAGCTCGAAGGCGGGCGTGGGCAGCACGTTTCAGATTTTTCTGCCCCGCATCGACGGTGTCGCCGAGCGTGGTTTTTCGAAGGAAAGGCGCCCCTCGCGCCCCGGCAAGGGCGAACGGATCCTGGTGATCGACGATCTGGCGGCGATTCGGCGGGTGATGTCGGTCATTCTCGAACGCGCAGGCTTCGAACCGGTCTGCGTCGAAGACCTCCACGCGCTCGTCGCCGACGCGGCGCACATCGCCGGGTCGTGTGAGGCCGTGGTCACCGACCTCGACATGCCAGGCTACAGCGGCCCCGAGATCGCGCGGATTCTATGGCGTCACGTGCCCGCGCTTCCGGTCCTCTTCATGAGCGGGCACCCGTTGCTCGAGCTTGCGTCTCAAGGCGCTGCGCGAACCGCTTTCCTCGGCAAGCCGTTCTCGGCCGACCAGGCGATCGAGCAGCTGACCGCGCTGCTCTACCGGCACTGAGGCCTAGCTACGGGCGAACACTCGCGGCGCGGAAGGCCTGCAGCTTTTCCACCACCATTCGCCCGTTGGTCGGCCCCATGCGCAGCAGGTGCTTCTGGGCGCGGCTCAACGATTCGAGGTTCGGGTCGATGAAGCGGTAGCCGATGCCTTCGTCGAGCGCGGCGACCTCGAGCGGGGCGTCGATGATCGGAACGGACGCGAGGGTGTCGATCGCCTTGGTCAACGCGTCGTCGAAGTTCTTTCCGGCCGGAGCGATCTCGCGGAACACCGATTCGGCGTACGGGCGCACCTTCGCGTAGAGCTGGCCGGCGGCAGCCGCGTCAATCGAGCCGATCACCTGGGCGACCGAGTTGTAGCGGGCGTTGCTCTTCGGGCTGATGAAGACCTGCTTCTGCCGCGTCTTCTTGTTTCTTTTTTCCACCACCGAGAACACCCCGGGGACGGTGAGGAAACCCAGCGTCTCGCGCGGGCTCTCGCCTTCCCCGACCTGCACCATCGCCGCGACCACGCGACGAACGATGTCCGGGTGGGCCAGCCAATGGGCGAGGTCCAGGTTGCTCGAGAGCGAGGCGGCTGCGTCTTTGAGCAGTGCGTCGCCCTGGGCCAGGTCGACTGGGGCCGGGGTGGGCTCGGGGGTGCCTGCGTCGACCGCGTGTGGCTCGATGACCACGAGCGTGTCGGGAGCCTGTCGTCCTTCGTAGATTCGCCAGCCGATGAAAATGCTGACCGCGAGGAGGATGAAGACCGCCAACACGACATAGGGGGTTCGATTCGTGACTCGAGGCTCGCTCATAGGGCTGCCTCGATACATGGATCATGCCGCGGGCGTCGCCGAATCAGCGTTGGAGGACGGTGGGAGTGGCTCTGGAGCATCGGCTCTCATACGTGCGCAGCCGCGCGAGGCAGTCGGCCCGCTGGGCAAGCCCGCCGTGCACCAGCAGGTCGAGTGCTTGTCGCTGCCGCGCCACCGCTTCGGGGCACCGGCCGGCCGCGGCGAGGGTGGCCGCCTGGGTGTCGACCATCGCCGGGGACCAGGGGCGCAGGGCCGCGGCCTGTTCGGCAAGTTTCACTGCCCCGATCTTGTCGGCGAGGGCAGCGTCGAGCTCGGCCGTGGCGGCGGTGCGGCGAGATTCGAAATCCAGCGGGCTGGATTGAAGCAGCAGCTCTCGAGGTACTCCGCGAGCCCTTCCGACAGCCACCGGGGCTGGCGGGGCATGATGTACGCGCTGACGTGATGGGCAATCTGGTGCGCGATCGCTTTTGCAAATTGCGGGTCGTGCAGGCCGACTTGCGAAGTGACGATGGTCGGCCCGGAGGAAAGCTGCGCGACGAAGTCTGCGAGCGAAGAACGGTCGCGGACCACCCACAGCTCGAGGCGATCTTTGGGCGCGACGGCCGGACCCCAATAGGCGAGCACGGCGGCCCGCGTCGCTTCAATCGAATGGGCGGCCTCGAGCGCAGCCGGCAGGTCGAGCTGGGCCCTGAGCCGGACGTGCGCGGTTCGCACTTCGACCCACTGACTCGCCTCGCCGACCATCGCCGCCTGCGCAGTCACGCAGGACGGAAGAACGACGAGCGCGCTCAGCACCGCCTCGAAGGACAAGTTACATCGCGTCCATGCCGGGCATTTCTCCCACCGGACGCAGGAGCACATCGCGAGGCTTGGCTCCGTCGGCGGCTCCGACCATTCCGTCTCGTTCCATTCGCTCGATCATGCGCGCGGCGCGGTTGTACCCGATGCGCATCTTGCGCTGCAGCATCGAGATGCTGACCTGGCGCATCTCGCTGACGATCGCGACCGCCTGGTCGTAGAGCTCGTCGGACAGCTCGTCTTCCGGTCCGCCGTCGGTCGTTCCATCTTCTTCGCGGGCCTTCAAGATCGACTCGTCGTAAACCGGCTTGCCCTGTGCCTTGAGGTGATCGACGGCGCGTTTGATCTCGGC
Source organism: Archangiaceae bacterium (assembly GCA_043750125.1). Lineage (GTDB taxonomy): Bacteria > Myxococcota > Myxococcia > Myxococcales > Myxococcaceae > JAGSPQ01. Next base: position 4,451 of record JAYVCD010000124.1, read on the forward strand.
CTCGGACACGTAGCAGCCGTGCACCCGCTGCAGGTGCGCGCTGGTGGGAGGAAGAATCAACATGTCGCCCATGCCGAGCAGCGCTTCGGCGCCGACGGTGCCCAGGACGGTCATCGAGTCGGGCTTGCTGCGCAGCATGAAGGTGATGCGGGTGGGGAAGTTGGCCTTGATGATTCCGGTGACTACGTCGGTCGAGGGCCGCTGGGTCGCGACCATCAGGTGAATGCCGGCCGCGCGCGCCATCTGCGCGAGGCGAGCGACCGACGTTTCGACTTCCTTCGAGGCGACCATCATCAGGTCGGCGAGCTCGTCGATGATCACCACGATGTACGGCAGCTTCTTCTTTGCCGTCTCGGCTTCGGCGGTGCGGGTGGCTTCCGCGGCAGCCAGCGCGGCGGCCTCGGCTTCGGTCGGCTCGTCGACCCGGATCTCGGCTTCTTTTTCCTGCAGCTCCTGAATCCGCGCGTCTTCGAGCAGCTCGTTGGGAGCGGGGACTCCCAGCGCGAGGCCGGGTGAAGGGGAGGCGGCTTCGAGCGGGGGGGATTCCGCCTCGGGGGCCGACGCGTCGGCGACATCGACGATCAGCAGCTTGCGCTTCTTGGCTTTCGCCGGCTCGGCGGGGACTTCAGCCGCGGGAGGCGCATCGTCGAGCTTCACCTCGAGCGCAGAGACCGGGGGCGCCTTGACGACGATCTTCCCTTCGATCACCGGCCCGACGGGCGCGGGCACCGGCTTCTTCGTCGTCGCGTCGAGCATCGCGTTGTAGCCGGCGATGTTCCGGACGCCCGCATCGGCCAGCAGCCGGTAACGGCGGGTCATCTCGTCGACCGCCCACTGCAGCGCGATGGCCGCCTTGCGCGGGTCGGTCACCACCGGGAGCAGCAGGTGGGGAATTCCCTCGTACACCGACAGCTCGAGCATCTTCGGGTCCACCATGATGAAGCGGACTTCTTCGGGCGTGCTCTTGAGCAAGATGCTCATGATCATCGCGTTCACCGCGACCGATTTGCCCGAGCCGGTGGTGCCGGCGATCAACAGGTGGGGCGCCTTGGCGAGGTCGAAGACGTACGGCATGCCCTCGATGTCCTTGCCCAGGCACATCGTCAGCCGCGAGGTCGACTTCTGGAATGCGTCCTGCTCGGCGATCTCTTTGAGGAAGACCGTCTCGCGATCCTTGTTCGGTACCTCGATGCCCACCACGCCCTTGCCCGGAATCGGCGCGACGATTCGAACCCGCATCGCCTCCATCGCCATCGCCAGATCGTCGGCCAATGAAGCGATGCGGGAAATCTTGATTCCCGGGGCGGGCTTGAACTCGTACATCGTGACCACCGGCCCGGGGCGGATCTCGACCACGTCTCCATCGATCCCGAAGTCGCGCAGCTTCGCCGACAGCTTGGCGGCGGTGGACAGGTAGGCCTCTTTGTCCACCGCGACCCGCTGGATCTGGTTCGACTCGAGGACGTCCATCGGCGGAGCGACGAAGCTCTTTCGATTTCCGACGAACTCGAACTCTTCTTTCCGGACCGTCGGCCGGGGCGGCGCTTTCGGCTCGACGATGATGGGCGTGCGGGCGAGCGCGGTCGACAGCGCGGTCGCGCGGGCGGGGGCGGCGAAGGCCGGCGTCGACTCGACCACCGGAATCGACGCGATGCTGTCCGCTGCGATGGGCGGCAACGAATCGAAAGCCTGCGGCGGGGCAGGGGGCGGCATCACGATCGCGGGCGAAGCGCGGCGCGGCGGGGGGTTCGACGGCCCGGCCGGCTGGATCATCGAGTGGGTCACGGGCGTCGGGGGCTCGCTCACCAACGGAGCCAGCTGGCTGGCCCACGCCGGGTCTTCACCCACGCTGCGCATTCGAGGCGCGGCGGTCGGCTGGGGTGCGGGCACGGGGCCCGGAATCGGACCGCGCTGTTGTTCCTTCTCGAGCCGCTCTCGTTCCCGGGCTCCTTCCCGCGCGGCGCGCAGTCCTTCCCGCTCGGCCTTCAGCGCGTCGCGTTCCATCACCCGCGCCTCGCGCTCGACCAGCTTCTCGTTGAGCACCAGCTCTTTCTCGGCCAGCTTGTGGGTCTTGGCCGCTTCGGTTTCCATCAGCCGAGACAGCTCGGCGTTGCGCTGCAGCTGGGCGTTCTCGTCCGCGATCGCGTCGGCCTCTTCGGCCGAGGCTTCCATCTCGGCCAGCTCGGCTTCCTGCTTCTCGAGCTGCTCGAGGAAGGCGGCCTCTTCTTCCGCCGCCTTCGCCGCGGCAATCTTCCGCTCTTCGAGCCGAACCTTCTGCGCGTCGTAGAACTCGTGGCCCCACGCCTGAAGCTTCTTGCCCAGGTGCTGCGCCGCCGCCCAGACCAGGGTGCAGATGCGCAGGAAGGCGAACTGGGTGCCGACAATCAGCGCGACCGACGCCAGCGCGCTGACGAGCACGATGGTCCCGACCGTCGAGAACAACGCCGCCAGCGCTCCACCTACGTCGCGGCCCAGCAGCCCGCCCGGAGCGTGCGCCCAGCCGCGATCGTCCTTGAACAGCAGCTGCGCCAGCACCGAGCCCGAGACGAGCAGCAGGGCAAGGCACAGCAGCTGGGGCCAGCGGCGCTGTTTGGGTTGACCTGCGAAGATGATTCCCGCGGTGTAGAGGCCGGCCAGGGGCAGGACCCACGCTCCGATTCCGAGGAAGCCGCGCAGCGCCTCGGCGATCGCGTGGCCCACTGGCCCAATCGCATTGTGGAACCCCGGGCCGACCCGGTCTTGCGCGGAGAAGGTGGCCACCGACAGCAGGGCCAGCACCGACACGGTCAGCACCCCCACGCCCGCGATCGCGCGCTTGCCGGTGGGGTTGGCTTTCATCTTCTGCTGGGCAATCGCCTTTCGCTTCGAGGCGATGTCTTGACGTGAAAGCACTGACTTCTCGCGAGCGCGACTTGCTGCCATTTGCAACACCCCTGTTTTGATCTGATCCGCGACGAGCGTAGGAGCGCGCAATGACGGGTCAATTTCCTGACCTCCGATCGGCAAAGTGCCCTAAATACCTCTCGCCCCATGGATGTCAGCTGCCCTCAATGCAAGACCGAGTACGAGTTCGAGGACGCTCGGATTCCGGACGATGGCCTCACGGTCAAGTGCACCCAGTGCGCCCACGTCTTCCGGATGAAGAAACGGGCGCTCGATCTGCCCCGGCCCACCGAAGACAGCCAGCCCGGACGCGAATGGCGGCTGCGCCAACCTTCAGGAAACACCTTCAACTTCCGCCGCCTGACCACGCTGCAGAAGTGGATCGTCGAGCGCAAGGTTCAGAAGGACGATGAGATCAGCCTGACCGGCGACAGCTGGAAGCGGCTGGGGGACATCGCCGAGCTCGCGAGCTTCTTCCAGGTGGTCGACGACGCGATTCGCGCCGAGACCCGGGCGAACGCTCCCCGCCCCGAGCTGCCCTCCACGCCCCGGCACACCGACACCCTTCCGGGCCCGGGCTTTTCGGCGTTGCCTCCGTTGCCCCCGTCGGCCAAGCAGGGCCCGTCGTCGATGGGCGCTCCGTCGATTCCGAACAACGAGACCATTCGAGGAAACGTCTTCTCGGTGCCTCCTTCCGCGCGGCCCTCTTCGCCTCCGCTGTTGATGTCGCCCAAGCGCATTCCCACCGGCACCGGCGTTCGATCGGCTCAGTGGGACGACAGCGACCTCAAGCTTCAGAAGCAGGGTGGAATGCTGAAGTGGATCATCCTCGCGCTGCTGATCCTCGTCATCGGGGGCGGCTCGGCCTACTACTTCATCGTCTTTGCTCCCAGTGCGCAGCGGGTGGCCACCGACCAGGCGGAAGCGGCGCGCCAGGCCCAGATCGAGCAGGCGAGCAAAGACGCGCTGGCCGCTCAGCAGAAAATTGCCGAAGCCGCCGCGCAGGTGCGGGCCGATGCCGAAGCGGTCGCCACTGCGAAGCCCGACGCCGGGGCGGTCGTGGCGCAAGTCGTCTTCGATGCTGGCGCGGCCGTGCCCGATGCGGGCCTCGAGGCGGTCAAGCCCTCGCTGCCGGCCAAACCCAAAGACTTCGATCAGCTGATGGCCGAGGCCGAGCGGCTGCGGGAACGCGATAAGTCCGAAGCCGCCCTGGCCCTGTTCGCCAAAGCGGCCGAGCTCAAGCCTCAGCGCGTCGAGCCCCAGTCGGGAGGCGGCTTCGCGCTGCTCGATCTGGGCAAGGTCGCCGAAGCAGAGGCCGCGTTTCGAGGAGCGCTGGAAGTCAACCCGCGCTACGGCCCGGCGTTGATTGGAATGGCGGAATCTTCCAAAGGCCTGGGGAAGAAGGCGCAGGCGATCGAGTACTACGAGAAGTACCTCGAGGTGCTGCCCAACGGCTCGGAAGCCAAGATGGCGCGGGGTGCGATCGACCGGTTGAAGGGCCCGTGAGCGCGCTGACGCTCGAGCAGGTCCGGCACGTGGCGAAGCTGGCCCGGCTGCAGCTTTCGGCGGAAGAAGAGCAGAAGACCCTGGGGCAGCTGCAGCAGATCCTCGAGGCGGTCGCCACCCTCAACGCGCTGGACACTTCGGACGTTCTTCCGACGTACCAGGTGAACCTGAGCTCCGGTTTTCTGCGCCCCGACGAGGCCGCGCCGACGCTGGGTACCGAGAAGGCGCTGAGCAATGCGCCGCAGCGGGTGGGCAATCACTTCGCGGTTCCGAAGATCATCGACTGACCATGGCCCTGCTCAACGACCTGTCGATGCTCGAGCTCGGCAAGCGCCTGGCCTCGCGTGAGGTCTCGAGTGTCGAGGCGACGACCGCCTGTTTGAGCCGGATCGCCGCGGTCGATTCGAAGGTGAAGGCGTTCCTGGTCGTCGATGCCGAAGGGGCACTCGCGGCGGCGCGCCAGTCCGATGCCCGGCGGGCGGCGGGGGCTCCGGCGTCGCCGCTGGATGGAGTGCCGATCGCCGTCAAGGATCTGTTCTGCACCCCCCACCTGCCGACGACCGCGGGCTCGAAGATGCTCGAAGGCTTCATCTCGCCGTACGAGGCGACCGTCGTGGCACGGCTGCGTGAGGCGGGGCTTCCCCTGCTCGGCAAGCTCAACCTCGATGAGTTCGCGATGGGCTCGTCGACCGAAAACTCGGCATTTTTTTCCACCCGGAATCCCTACGACCTCGAGCGCAGCCCGGGCGGCTCGTCCGGAGGGTCCGCCGCTGCCGTCGCTGCGTTCGAAGCCTTCGGCGCCCTGGGAACGGACACCGGGGGTTCGATTCGCCAGCCCGCGGCGATGACGAACGTCGTGGGCCTCAAGCCGACCTGGGGCCGGGTCTCGCGCCACGGAGTCGTCGCGTTCGCAAGCTCTCTTGATCAGGTCGGGCCGCTGGCTCGGACCGTGGGCGATGCCGCGGCCCTGCTGCAGGTGATCGCCGGGGCCGACCCCAACGATTCGACCTGCGCGCGGGTGCCGGTTCCCGACTTCTCGTCCCAGCTCGAAGAGGGGGTCCAGGGCCTGAAGCTCGGAGTGCCGCGAGAATATTTTCAAGCCGGCCTCGAGCCGGACGTCGAAGCGGCGGTGCAGAGCGCGATTGCGACGTATCAGCGGCTGGGCGCGAAGATTATCGAAGTCTCGCTGCCTCACACCCGGTACGCGCTCGCGACCTACTACCTGCTCGCTTCCGCCGAGGCCTCGAGCAACCTGGGGCGGTACGACGGGGTGCGCTACGGCCACCGCAGCAAAGACAGCTCTTCGCTGCGGACGATGTACGAGAAGAGCCGCTCTGAAGGCTTTGGCGCGGAAGTCAAACGGCGGATCCTGCTCGGGACCTTCGCGCTCGCCTCCGGGTACTACGACGCCTACTACCTGAAGTCAGAAGGTCCGGACGTTGATCTGCCGGGACTTCGAGCAGGCGTTCGGCCAGGTCGACGCGTTGATCTCGGCCACGTCACCGGTCACAGCCTTCAAGCTCGGCGAGAAATCCGAGCCGCTGCAGATGTACCTGATGGACGTCCTGACCCTGCCCGGGTCACTGGCCGGACTGCCCGGAATCTCAGTGCCCTGCGGCTTCACCCCGGCTCGACTGCCGGTCGGCCTTCAGCTGCTCGGCAAGCCGTTCGAAGAAGCCCGGGTGTTGCAGATCGCCCGAGCCTTCGAGCGCGAGCAGCCTCCGCCCGCAGTCCCGATCAGCGTTTGAACCCCCGTGGCCACCGACGACGGCTTTGAAGGGGAACGTCCGGCCGCAGCGGTCCCGCTCGATCCGGAATCGGGCCGGAAGCTGCCGCTGCACGCCTTTGCCATTCTCGAGTCGGGAGACGCTTTTGAAATGGCCGGGGCGGGCCCTCCGAAAGAGGGTCGGGCCCAGGCCGCCGCCTACTTCGCCGCTAAAATGACGGTGAAGGCCCACGGCGCGCCCGACGCTCTGGTGAAGGCGGTCAAAGATGAAGTGGTCGCGCAGTTGATGGGGAACTTGCAGCTCATCAAGCGGCTGTCGGCCGCGCGCCCGATCGAGGTGGATCTCATTCCCCCCGGCAAGGCGATGTCGGCCTTCGGTTTTCCCAAAGGCGCGTCCGCCCGCGCGGCGGGCCTGTTCTGGGACCACCCGTCCTGGCCTCGGGCGCGAATCGGCCTGCTCCAGAAGTCTCTGCAGACCGAGCGGGCCCTGGTCACCCACGAGATGGCCCACGCGATTGCACGCCTGGCCTTCACTGCGCTCGAACAGGACACCATTTATCGGTTGATGATTCCCACCTACCGGTACCGCTCGTGGGTTGACGAAGTCTTCGCCATCTACTCCGAGCGCGAATTTCTGCCCGGCTTCACCGAGCGCGAAGGTCACGCCCCGGGCGTCTATGGCCTCGCCCGCCAGCGCTGGGACGAGCGCCACGTCTTCACCCGCTTCGTCCGCCAGCTCTACCACCCGCACAAGCCGCTCGCCGGCTCGTCCCCCGGGTCGCCTCGCGGGTTTCTCGGTTGACGATTTTCCGCGGTTGACGATTCGGAACAGAATCGTCAACTGTGGAGCCCGCCCCGCAACCGGTGTTGAGTGCGGGGGTGCCAGCCCCCACTTCCCATACCGTCGACGCCGGAGGACTCTCGCTTCACGTCCTTCAGCGCGGTCCCGATTCGGCCTCACTCAACGTCGTCCTGCTGCATGGCTGGCTGGACCACGCTCACGGTTTCGACTGGATGGCCGAGCAGCTGCCGAAGACCTGGCGCCTGTTCGCGCTCGACTTCCGCGGTCACGGTCAGAGCGACCCTTTGCCGACCGGCTCGTCCCACCAGCTCACCGACCACGTCGCAGACATCGAAGCGCTGGTCCGTCATTTTTCGCTCTCGAGCCTGCACCTCGTCGGTCATTCGCTCGGGGGCTCGGTGTCGATTTGTTACGCCGCCGCACGGCCCGAGCGGATCAAGAGCCTGAGCTTGATCGAGAGCCTCGGCAGCTCAGGCGGCGAGCCGGCCGATTGCGTCGAGCGGATCCGAGACTTCACCCAGGGACTCTTCAAGCCCGTTCGGCGCCGGGTCTATGCCTCGGTCGAGGAGGCCGCCGCGCGCGTCGCCGAGGCGAACACCTCGTACAGCCCCGCTGCGTCCAGGCAGATGGCACAGTTTGGAACGCTCGCCGTCGAAGGAGGCGTCGTCTTTCGTGCCGACCCCCGCCTGAAGCACACCTCGGGCATGACCTTCGACGAAGCCCAGGTGCTCGCGCTTTGTTCCGCGGTGCAGTGCCCGGTGCAGGTCATTCAGGGATCCCGCGGGATGTTGCTCGACGACGCGGTGATGAAGGGGCGAATGGCCGCGCTGAAGAACCCTCGGGTGACCCGGGTCGACGGGGGGCATCACGTGCATCTGGATCAGCCGAGCGAAGTTGCGCGGCTGGTCGAGGGTTTCATCGCTGAAGTCGGTTGATGGCGGTGCGCCTGCGGGTACATTCCGCGCCGCGATGGCACTTGGCGACTTTCAGGTTGTAATCGGACTCGAGGTCCACGCCCAGCTGCTCACCCAGAGCAAGCTGTTCTCGAGCGCGCCCACCCGGTTTGGAGCCGAGCCCAACAGTCAGACCCAGCCATTGTGCCTGGGAATGCCGGGCACTCTGCCGGTCCTCAACCAGCGGGTGGTCGAGATGGCGGTGCGCACCGGGCTCGCGCTCGGGTGCCGGATCAACGAAGTCAGCCTCTGGGCCCGAAAGCACTACTTCTACCCAGACCTCCCCAAGGGCTACCAGATCACCCAGTTCGAGCAGCCGATCTGCGAATGGGGTGCGCTGGCCTTCGAGCTCGAGGGCATTGAAAAGTCCGTTCGGGTTCGCCGCATTCACATCGAAGAGGACGCCGGAAAAAGCATCCACGACGCGGGCGGAGGCGTCTCGCTGGTCGACCTGAACCGGGCCGGGACTCCCCTGCTCGAGATCGTTTCCGAGCCCGACCTGCGCAGCGCCGACGAGGCCGTCGAGTACCTGAAGTCCCTGCGAGAAGTGCTGGTGTACCTCGGGGTGAACGATGGAAATCTCGAGGAAGGTTCCTTTCGCTGCGATGCGAATGTGTCGGTGATGCGCAAGAGCGCGCAGGAATTGGGGACCCGCACCGAGCTGAAGAATCTCAATTCATTTCGGTTCATCAAGCAGGCGGTCGAGTGGGAGACCGCCCGCCAGGTCGACGTCATCGAAAGCGGCGGCAAGGTTTCGCAAGAGACGCGCCTTTGGGATCCCGCCCGCAACGAGACCCGCTCGATGCGCTCGAAGGAAGACGCGCACGACTACCGCTATTTCCCCGAACCGGATCTTCCTCCCCTGGCCCTCGAGCCCGGCTTCGTCGAGCGGCAGCGCGCCACCCTTCCCGAGCTTCCGCGCGCGCGCCGCCGAAGGTTCGTCGAGGCGGTCGGGATCACCGACTCCGACGCCCGGATTTTGTGCGCCGATAAGCCGCTGGCCGATTTCTTCGAGGCCACGCTTCCCCATGCGCCCGACGCGAAGAAGCTGGCCCACTGGTTCAATGGCGAGCTTCAGCGGCTCTTCAATGATTCGGGGTCACAGGTGTCGCAGGCGAAGTTCACCCCGGCGCAGCTGGGCGCGCTGCTGACCGCGGTCGAGACCGGGGTCATCTCGGGCAACGCAGGCAAGGAAGTGCTCGGGGAAGTCTTTCGCACCGGCGCAGACCCAGCCGCGGTGATTGCGCAGAAGGGTCTGGGGCAGGTCAGCGACAGCTTGGCGATCGAAGCGGCCGTCGACGAGATCCTCGCGCGTCATCCCGAAGAGGCCGCCCAATTCAAAGCCGGCAAGCTGCAGGTGCTCGGCTTCCTCGTCGGCAACGTGATGAAGGCGATGAAGGGGAAGGGCAACCCCCGACTCGTCAACGAAGTGTTGAAGAAGAAGCTCAGCTGACCTTCGGCGGCCCGCGCTACCGCAGCTTCAGCGCGCTGTAACCCACCAGCGCCCACCCCGCGAGCAGCAGCAGCCCGCCGAACGGGGTGACCGCTCCGAGGGCCCTCAGGTCGGTGAGCGTCATCGCGTAGAGGCTTCCGGAGAAGAGGACGATTCCTCCCGCGAACAGCCAACCCGCGAGCTTCGGGGCCAGCCCTTCGACGTGCGCCGCCAGCACTGCCGTCAGGCCGACCGCCAGCGCGTGCACCAGGTGGTACTTCGAGCCCGTTTCCCACCACGCGAGCCGCTGCGCCGCTTCCGGGGCCGTTTCGAGGACTCTCTTGACCGCGTGCGCTCCGAACGCCCCCAGGGCGACGCTCAGAAAGCCCAGCACACTGGCCAGCACGGTGAGCGCGCGGTTCATAGGCGGGCGATTATCACGCGCTCGCAAACGGTGCAGGTGATCCACGGTCGAGCGCAGACGCGATGCGATTGGGCTCGGTTGCCCGCGGCCCAGTGGCTGCAGTTTGCTGCCCATTGCTCCATTGCCCGTGTTCAAGGTCGTTCGCCCCCTGCTGGTCCTCGGCCTTGCCGCCGGTGCCGCCGCACTTGCGATCTGGGCGCGACGGAAGGTCGATGGGTTCAGGCAGGTCGATCAGGCCATTGCGAGCCCAGGTGGGGTGCTCGCCGTTTCGATGGACGAGTTTGCCCCGAGCAGACGTGGAGCTTCAGGCAGCCCGGTTGAGTTGCGTCGGGCATTGACGAGGGAAGAAGGTCATTGATCACAAAACGACAAGTCGATCGAGCGCGTCGGAAACAGCAGCTCCTGACGTGGCTTGAAGATCCACGCCGGAAGGTTGTTCTTCAGCGAAACGCCAGAGGCGTTCAGGGCGCGCTCTAGATCTCCCATCAGTTCTTGCTCTCGCTGATGGACGTCGGTCCACGTCGCCGGCAGTACCGTCCAACCTCGAGCCGCCAATTCGCGCAGTTGCTGCAGTGACAGATCAAACTGTTTTCGCGAGCCGTGAAATTGAATGCCCATCAACTGCAGTGCAACCCGCTGGGGTTCCCAGACGAAGTCGAGGTTGGTGTGAAATGGAGCGGCCAATGGGTAGTGCACATGCGTTGGCGACAACCAGGCCCGTTCGAGCGCTTGCTTTGCTCTGACTTCGAGCAGGCTGTCGAGCGCTCCAAACTCGCGCGCCAGCAACAGGTCGCGAAGTGCCTTCCCGCGCAGGCCCACTGCGAGGTCTCCCCGAAGTCGTGCCGCGAGCCAGGACTGAAGCCCGGGGCGATGTCTGATTGCGGAATCCACCGCTGCTTCGAGGTCCGGCAGAGTCAAGGCCTGCGCCAGATGCAGCAGTGTTGTTCCCAGCTTCGTGACTCGAATGCCGCGTCGGTCGGTGAGGTCGTCGAGCTCAATGTTTCGGCTGCGGTGAACCCGTACGTCGACCGCCCGGTGATGACGGGACGCGCGGGTGACAACTTCGAGCTTCGCGTCGTCACGAACCGTGAGATCGAGGCCCCAAAGCCGTGCAGCGCTGCAATGAGAAGCGGCTCCGTGGGTCCAAAGCATGGCGCCGTGAAGTCGTTGTTCCCAACCAACGGCAGTCCCTCGCAACCGATAGACGCCGGGCCGAGCCAGTTCCCATTCACGGCTCTTGAGTCGCCAATCGATCGCACGGCGCGACAGCCCAGACTTCAGCGCTTGAGCGCGAGTTACCAGTCCATGTTGGGCCTCAAACCAAGCAGACAAGTTGTCC
>JAYVCD010000125.1:0-14172 GCA_043750125.1 Archangiaceae bacterium
CCCGGTTACTTCAACGGGCTGCTAGAGCCAACCCAGCGGCTCGAAGCGCAATCGCAGTGCCCCGTCGCGCAGCAGCTTCTTCACGAAGTTCAGTCCCGCGCGGGTGCGAGCGGCGTCCTCCGGGCCCGTCGCGCCGAGCGCCAGCGCGATCGAATGTTTGCCGTCGATTTTCGAACACAGGGCTTCCATGTCCACGCCTTCGATCATCGGAATGCTCAAGGTCCGCGGCTTCACTTTTCGATTCATCGGGGCAAAGCGCAGTTGCAGCAGCGGCTTGCCTCCTGAGAGCGATCGGCTGGCGTTGAATTCCCAGCGGGGGGAAAGAGCCGGGAACAGCTCGGCGGCGGTGGGCTGCTCGACCCGGTACGGGCCCAGGTAGAGCACGTCCATCGCGGTGTACAGAAAGCACTGGAGCGCTTCTTTCGGCGACTCGACAATCGGCATTCCGCGCAGGTTGAACGAGGTGTTGAGGACGACCGGAACTCCGGTTCGCTCGCCGAAGGCCGAGATCAACCGGTGGTAGAGCGGGTCGACCTCGCGGTCCACCGTCTGAATGCGGGCGCTGCCGTCGACGTGGGTAACAGCGAGGACCCGGTCCGCCCACGCCTTGCGAACGGGAGCCACAATCAACATGTACGGGCTCTCGCCCTCGAGCTCGAAGACCTCGTTCGCCCGCTCGGCGGTCACGCTGGGGGCAAAAGGGCGAAAGCCTTCTCGAAACTTCACCTGAGCGTTGACCACGTCCTTCATTCGCAGCGGGCGGGAATCGGCCAGGATGCTTCGATGGCCGAGCGCGCGGGGCCCCAGCTCGCTGCCGCCCTGGACCCACCCCAGGATGCGTGAGTCGGCGAGCTGTTCGGCAGCGTCCTCGGCCAGGGCCTGGTCGTCGGGCAGCTTGCGGTACCGGATGCCGCAGTCTTCCAGCAGCCGGTGAATGCCTTCCGCCGGGTAGGTTCGGCCCCCAAAAGCGTGGCGAATCGGTTTGATCGGGCCGCCTGAGAGCTGCAGATGTCCGTAGTAGGCAAGGCCGATGGCCTGCCCATTGTCGGCGGCACACGGCTGCACGAAGACCCGGTCGAAGATTTTTTTCGAATGGATGATTCCGTTGGTGACCGAGTTCAACGCGACCCCACCGGCGAGACAAAGGTTGGCGGCGCCCGTCGCGCGCTTGAGCTGTTCGGCCAGGTGGACCATGGCCTGCTCGGTTTCGATCTGCACCTTGTACGCGAGGTCTCGGGCGAACTGACCCTGCCCGTCCCGCGCGAGCAGCCCCAGCTGTTCCTCGTTGGTGAAAAAAAACTCGTAGACCCCCGAACGCCGCGCGAACTCGTAGAACTTCGAGAAGTCGAGGTGGAAGCCGTCACGCCCGACCCACGACTCGGCCAGTTCCGCGTTTGGGCGCCCGTACGGCGCGAGTCCCATCGTCTTCCCGGGGTCACCGATTTCGATCGTTCGGTTCTTGAAGCCGAGCGCAACGGTAACGAACTCGTACATCAGCCCGATCCCACCCCAGCGATCGGCGGCGGTCTTGTCCGACGGCGAGCTGCCGAGCATCTCGGCCGTGTAGCGGTTCTTGAAAATTTCTTTGTAGTTGCCCTTTCGATTCTCGAAAAAATAGCCGGTCTCAGCTTCCGAGGCGCTCGAGCCGTCGGCGGTGACGATCGCCGAGCCGTCTGCGTCGACCACCAGCACGGCAGCCTTTTCGAAGGGGCTTGCGTGAAACGCGGAAAGCGCGTGGCAGAAGTGGTGGGTTCCACCGGCGGGTTGATCGGCCACGATGATCTTCTTGCGATCGATCGGGAGGAAGCCGCCCCAGTCGACGCTGAACCAGTCGTTCTGGGGCACGACGATCGCGTCCAACTGGTCGAGCGAGATGCCCGCGGTCTCGAGGCAGTAGGTGACCGACGCCCACGGGAAATAGCCCCACCGAAAGTTGTACCAGAACCAGTGGCTGCGTTGGTCTGCGGGCACCGCGTGCTTGACGCGCGTGAGCCGCTCTTCCTCGATTGCCACCACGATCTCGCCGTCCCGAAGCAAACACGCTCCGACATCGTGACCGCCCACATAGACACCAAGCACGTACGCCATTCGTCCCCTTGCAGGTTCGCCATCGCTGAAGGCGCAAAGTCTGACCCGCCCACGCTGGGTTGACAATCAATCGCCCGGGCTTTCCCTCTTGCCCCGTACGGACCTGAGCAGAAGAATCAGGCGGTGCCGCTGGTTCTCGGAGTCAATTGGGGAGGGATCCAGCCGGGCGCATGCCTGTTGCGCGATGGCGCAATCGTCGTCGCCATCGAAGAAGAGCGCCTCACCCGGGTGAAGCAGGGAATCCTGGGGCCGCACCGCTGGCTTTGGCTTTGGTACAACCTGCGGTGGGGCTACTTCCCGTGGGCGTCGGTGACGTATTGCCTGCGAACCGCGGGCGTCTTGATCGACCAACTCGACGCGGTGGTGGTCTCGCGAGACACCCTACCCTTCGGAGTCGCCTGGGAATCTTTCCTGCCCATTCACCCCGACAAGCTGATTGTCCAGAGCGAGCCCGTGGGCGCATCGCATCACTTCCGCCATGCGCTCTCGGCCTTTTACGCCAGCCCGTTCGACAGCGCTGCAGTGCTCGTGCTCGACCCGGTGGGTTCCGAGGACACCCCTGCGGTCCCGGGGGGCAGCCGAAAAGGCGGCGAGGGCGAATCTGCGTACCTCTTCGAGGACCGGTCGGGCGCGTACCAGGAAGTCTTCAAGAACCGGTACGAAACCCAGATGACCCTTCGCGCCGGAGCCATCGAAGATCCGGCCCGCTGGGGGGGAATCGGAATGATGTCTCTGGTCGTTTCGACCGCTTTGGGTTTTCGAGATCCCAACACCCGGCTGGACAGCGGGGGCCGGACTGTGGCGCTCGCCGCGCATGGCAGCCCCAGCCCCGAGTTTGCCGATCCGTGGATCTCCGACAAGGGCTCGCACCTGGATTTTTCGCGCTTCCATCAATTCGCCCAGGACTCCCACCTCTTCGACCTTCCGCCTGGAGACCCTTCCGCGGCGATGCCCGCGCTGTTCGATGCCCGGGCCAGGAACCTCGCCCACAAAGTCCAGCTCGAGACCGAGCGGGCGATGGTGCATCTGGCCGAGAGGCTTCGCAGTGAGACCGGGGCGACGTGTCTGTGCCTGGCCGGTGGGACGGCGCTCAACGGGGGGGCCAACAACGCAATTGTGTCTCGGGGAATTTTCGAGCACGTGTTCGTCCAACCTGCCGCGGATGACGATGGGCAGGCGATTGGACTGGCGTACTACGGGCACCTGAAGCTCTCGCGCGAGCCGATCAAGCCGATGCGACACGCGTTCGCGGGTCGGTCGTATTCGAACGATGAAATCCGGATCTTGCTCGACTCCTACCGACTCGGCTACCGCGAGCTCTCGGACGAAGGTTCGCTGCCCGATCACGCGGCTGCCGACCTCGCCACATCGCGAATCGTCGCGTGGTTCCAGGGGGGCAGTGAGTTCGGCCCCCACGCGCTGGGCCATCGCAGCATTCTCGCGGACCCACGGCGGGCCGAGATGAAGGAACAGGTCAGCGCCCGCGCCAAGTTTCGGGAAACGTACCGCCCGTTCGGGGCCAGCGTGCTCGCCGAGCGCGCGACCGAGATCTTCGACCTGCGAGGCGGGGAAAGCCCGTACATGCTGATCACCGCGCCGGTGCGAAACGAATGGTTGGCGCGCATTCCTGCAGTGACCCACGTGGACGCAACGTGCCGGATCCACACCGTCAGCCGCGACACAGATCCGCTCTACCATTGCCTGCTCGAAGGGTTCAGTGCGCGAACCGGCGTCCCGGTGCTGCTCAACACCTCGTTCAACCTGGCCGGCCTGCCCATCGTCGAATCACCGCGCGACGCGCTCCAATGCTTTTTGTTTTCGGAAACCGACGCGCTCTACCTGAACCACTTTCGAGTCGAGCAGCCGCCGCTGAGCGCCCTCTTCCCGCAGATGAATCGGCTGTGGGAGCTCGTCGCGCCCGCATCCAGTCCCGGCGAGCTGCTCTTTAGCTTCACCCCGATGAAGGGGGGGCAGGCCAAGCCGAAGTCGGTCGTGGTCCCGGCAATTCAGGGAATACAGATGGAACGCCTGTGCGCCGGAATGGACGGAGTGCGCTCGCTCGAGCAGCTGCTCGAGGAAGCGGGGCCGGAAGCACTCCACGATTCCGACCGGGCGGCGCAGGTGGTGCGCTTCGTCAAACGGGCGCTGCGCGAGAACGCGCTCCACCTGCGCTTTGGGTCCGACGTGCTGTAGCCGTGCGGCTACAGCGTTTGTGAGCCAAACCGCAGCCCGATCGCGCCTTCCCGCAGCAGCAGCTTGATGAACCGGACGACCTCGACGATGCGGTCAGGCACCGCCGCACCCGGCCCCGCTGTTTCCAGGGCCACCCCGAGCGAACGTGTGCCGTCCATCCCGCGGCAGACGTGTTCCATGTCCACTCCCGCAATCGCGGGGACAGGAATCGCGCGGGGCTTCACGTTTCTGCGCAGAGGCGAAAATCGGATTTCGACCCGCTTCTCGCCGCTGGGTTGCGCCTGGCTCACCACGAGCTCCCAGCGCCGGCGCAGCGCGGGAAAGAGCTCGGACGGCCGCGGAGGCTCGATTCGGTAGCGGCCCAGATAGAGGGTGTCCATCTCGGTGTAGAGAAAACACTGCAGGGTGTCTCGCGGGGTCTCGACGATCGGCATTCCCCGCAAGTTGAACGAGGTGTTGAGCAGCACCGGAACCCCGGTCAGCTTCGAGAACTCCGAGATCAGCGCGTGGTAGAGCGGGTCGACCTCGCGTTCCACCGTCTGGATCCGCCCGGTACCGTCGACGTGGGTGATCGCCGGAACGCGTTCGATCCATTCCTTTCGCACCGGCGCGACGATCAGCATGTACGGGCTGTCGCCGCCGCGCAGCTCGAACACCTCGGTCGCGCGCTCGGCCAACACACTCGGAGCGAAGGGTCGAAAAGCTTCCCGGAACTTCACCCGGGCGTTGACGATGTCCTTCATCTCGGGACGACGGGGGTCGGCGAGAATGCTGCGATGGCCCAGCGCGCGTGGGCCCAGCTCGCTGCCGCCCTGAAACCAGCCGAGGATCTTCGACGCGGCCAGATCGGCGGCGGCTTCTTTCGCGACGGCCGCGTCGTCGGGCAGCGCGCGATAAGTGATACCGCACGAGTCGAGGAACCCCAAAATCTCGAGATCCGAATAAGTCCGGCCACCGAACGCATGCCGCATCGGCTTGATCGGAGCGCGGGAAAGCTTCAGATGGCCGTAGTAGGCAAGCCCGATGGCCTGCCCGTTGTCTGCCGCGGCCGGCTGGACGAACACCCGCTCGAACAGACCGCTGTTCTGGATGATCCCGTTCGCCACGGAATTCAACGCCACGCCCCCCGCCAGGCAGAGGTTGCTCGCTCCCGTCTCGCGCTTGAGCTGCTCGGCCAGGTGCACCATCGCCCGCTCGGTTTCCAGCTGCGCTTTGAACGCGAGGTCCTTCGCCTGCTGACCGAAGTGCCCTTCGTTGGCCAGCATTCCGCTGCCCTTCTCTTCGTTGACGTAGGTGTCCCAAAGACCCGAGGAACGCGCGAATTCGAGGAAGCTGGAAAAGTCGAGCTGGAACCCCTTGTGCCGGATCCACGGCGCTTCGAAGTCGGCGTTGGGGCGGCCAAAGGGAGCCAGGCCCATCGTCTTCCCGGCATCGTCGAAGCCGGTGACGCGCGATCGGAATCCGAGCGCCATCGACACCACCATGTACATCATTCCGATTCCGCCCCAGCGCGCCGGGTCGCCGGGGGCATGCAACGGCTCGATCTGGTATCGGTTCTTGAAGACCTCTCGAGGGCTGGCGCCGCGCGTTTCGAAGAGGTAGCCGGTTTCCGATTCACCCCCGCGCTCGTCCTCGGATCCAATTCCGTCGACCACCAGCACTGCCGCGTGATCGAACGGACTGGCATAAAAGGCCGAGAGTGCGTGGCTGTAGTGGTGCACTCCGCCGGGAGGCTCGTCGGCGATGATGATTTTCGAAGGGTCGATCGGCAGCAGCCCGGCCCAGTCGACCTTGCAGAAATCATCGAGCCCCTGCACGACGAGGGCATCGAGCTCGTGAAGCGAAACGCCCGCAGCGCGCAGGCAGTAGGTGACCGACGCCCACGGGAAATAGCCAAACAGCGCGTTGAAGTTCGGCCAGAGGTAACGGAACGACGCAGGAATTCCGTTCTTCACCCGGGTCAGACGCTCTTCCTCGATGGCGACGACGATCTCTCCGTCGCGCAGCAGGCAGGCGCCCGGATCGTGCCCGTGATTGAAAACACCGAGAATGAGGGTCATCGCTGGCGCTCTCCGATTCGCGCGGCTGGAAAAGACGGGGCTGCGTTCCTCAAGACCAGAACCAGAGCTTTCCCGAGGGCAGTCGCCCCAGAAAGGTACCGAAGCTCATCCGCACACTGGGCGCCGGCAGGACCTGATGAAAGTTTCGGGTGTTGAACATCACCAATTCGCCGCTCACCGGCTTCACTTGATACGAGCGGGCTCCCTTCACCACCTCGTCCTCGTAGCCGTAGTTGCCCGGCAAACGAAGCCGCTCATCGGCCGGTTCCCACGCTCGATCGTAGATGTGGGTCGCGCCTTCCTTCGGGCTCGTGAGGTAGACGTTCCAGGTGAGCTGACCTGTGACCTCGCTGATCTTCCAGCCCCGGGCTTCCCACGGGACGAAGTCGATGTGCACCGGAGACCCATTCTCGAACCGCCTGAAGACCCCGACCGCGTAATTCCCGACGTCCTCTTCGTGGGCGACCTCGATCGGACCCACCGCGTGGTGCCTCAGCATTTCGATCAAGCGAGCGAAGGGGTCGAACGCCACCGCATAAATCGACGTGAGGGACTGTGCCGCCGCAGCGGTGGCGGCTCGAAAGCCGGCCTTTTCGTCAGGCTGGAACTCGAAGCGGGCGGCGCCGATGTGACCAATCGGAGGGTTGGCATTCTTGTACGGGGTGAACCCGTGCTGCTCAGCGGCGAAGGCCAACGTGGCGCACTCTGCTGCGCTGGCAAACCCGGGGACTCGAATGGCTGGAATTTCGTTGCGAAACAGCCGCTCGACATTGTCCGCGCTCAGCTCGCCCGCGCGATCGGATTTCCAGGGCATCGGAAGATTCTCAGGGCCGCCGACCCCAGCGTCAATGTGGAACCCAGCGGCAGTCTCACCCACGTTTGGACCCACGCACCCAATGGTGGACGAACGCTTCATCGATCACCGACACGTCGTCGTCTGAGGTGAAGGCGCGCAGCTTTTCGCGAAAGCCTCGATTGTCCAACTGAAGCTGGGCCACAGCTCCCATCGGCTGGGCCCACCGCTCGATCAAAGGCAATGGCGACCGTCGGCGCAAGGGAAGATCGAGCCGAGCCAGGGCCAACGTGAAGCGAGCCAACCAGTCATCGTACGAGGCGATTCGCACCAGCGGGTGTCCCGCAGATTCTACCCAGTCCACGATCCGGTCGAGCGACACCCCATCGTCCCAATGGCCATTGCTGACGTGAAAGGTCCGATACCCCTCGAAGTTTTGCATCGTGATGCCGGCAAGGGTGGCGGCCACCACGTCCACCGGGATCCCGTCGAAATGGCGCGGCAGGCGGAAGTCCGGGTCGTAAAAAGAAGCAGGCGCCAGACCCGTGGTGATCACCCCGAAGAGCAGTCGGGAAATGTTGTCGTCTTCGTTGATCTGGCCGAGCAGGCTTCGATGCGGCAGCACCATTCCGCAGCGATGCACGGTGACGGGGATCCCGCAGCGCTGATGCAGGTCGCGCAGCAAGACCTCGCTGGCCCACTTGCTGGTGGCGTACCCCTCGCCGGGCCCCGAGCCCACCCCCCGGCTGGGCCATAAAGACGCGGCGTCTTCACTCTCGAGAATGGGCTCCGGTCGATTCAGGCCAGCCGCGACCCCACTCGAAGAAACGAAGTGAATCGCCTTTCGCCTTCCCTCGAGACAAAAACGCATCACCTCGACCGTTCCGAGGACGTTGGGCTCGAACAGCTGCGCGTAGGAAAAGCCGTGATTCACCAGCGCGCCGTTGTGCAACACCGCGTCCACCCGGCCCGCGAGCGCTTCATAGATCCGGTCCGGCAGGCCGAGCCTGGCCTGCATTTGATCGCCGGCGTGGACGACCAATTGATTTTCGTTCGTCAGGCTCTGAAACCGATGGAGCAGCTCGGCCCCGCCCTTCGCGAATTGGCCCACCAACCGAGCGCGCGCAGAAGCATCGTCCGTACCGCGAACGAGGCACACCACCTGCCCGGCTCGCCCCGTGACTCTCTGAAGCAGCTCGAGAAGAAGGAAGCGGCCCAGAAAGCCGGTGGCTCCGGTGAGCAACACGATGCTCGGCTCGGCCTCGGCCCTTCGTCCACCCGCCCGCGCGACTTCCGCGGGCAAGAAAGATTCGACCCGCAGCTGGGCTGCGTCGACCCGTTGTGCGCCTTTTCCGTGAATGCGATCGAACGTCGGACGATCGGCCTGGGCCCCCTGCAGCTCTTCGACCTTTCGGACAATCGCGGCCAACGAGGTGCTGGGGTCGAGGACTTCGCCCACCGAGGGCGCAGCGCCACACGCGTCCTCGAGCAGCGAACACAACCGAACCGCGCTCAGGGAATCGCCCCCCAGCCCGACGAAGCTGCGGGAAGAATCGAGCTCCTCGAGGCTCAACCCCAGCGCAGTGGCGATCGCGGCGCCCACCCGCTGGGCCACGGGGTTCGTCGACGCACCCTCGGCGGCCTGCTTTCCTTCCACCTGACGACTTTCGATCTGGGCGTACCGCGCTTCGAGACGCGCCCCATAGGCGGCCTTCAAGGCCGGGCGCCTGGGTTTGTTGGCCTCGGTCAGCAGCCCGTTTTCTTTGGTGAACGGGGCGGGCTCGACCACGAAGTCGCGCGGCACCTCATGGCTGGGCAGCCTCGCCCCCTTCGAAACGCGATCGACTTCGCTTCGCAGCAAACGCTTGATTTGAATCTCGCGATCGCCGTCGGCCGTGGGTCGGCGCGCCAGCTCGACGCTCACCGCTTCTGCGTTCGGAACCACGACCGCCAGCAGGTAGGCCCGCAGCGCATTTCCGTAGAGGTAGATCTGCTCGATGAACGGGCTGCTGGTCGCGAAGAGCTCTTCCAGCCTCGAGATGCTCACGAACTCGCCTTGCGACAGCTTCACCACGTTGTGCTTCCGATCGATCCACACCAGGTGGCCCGGGCCCCGCTCTTCCATGATGTCGCCGGAATGCAAAAAGCCGTCGGGGTCGCGAAGCCGCTCGCTCGCGTCCGCATTCTTGAAATACCCGGGCGTCGCATGCGCAGTCTTGACGAGCAGCTCCCCTCTGGGAAACGGCCGATCGTTGAAGCTGTACCCGAGCTCAGGAACGTCGACCAACTTGTACGCGACGCCAGGCTGAACGCGATCGTTGATGGTCACCAGCCCAAGCTCGCTAAAGCCGTAGCCGATTCGAATCGAGACCTGAAAGCAGCGTTCGAGAAAGATCAGGACCTCGGGCGCGGTCGGCGCCGCATTGGTCTCGATCAAGCACAAGCGGTCTCCGAGGAAGGTGTGGCGCATCTCGGCCCTGATCGTCTCGGCCAGGCCTGCGTCCTCTGCACCCGGGTTCCCGCGTTTGACCAGTTGGCTTTGAAAGTGCTGGTAGATCATTCCTGAGACGCGCGGCATCAAAGTCATCACGGTGGGGCGCACGATCCGAATGTCTTCGAACAGCGTGGACATGTCGCTTCGGGGAACGAAGTGGGTCACTCCTCCACGCATCAATGCGCGGTAGGTATTGAAGCGACCGGTCACGTGACACAGCGGCAGATAGCCGACGGTGATCCCCGGCACGGGCACTTCGAGAAGCACGTACCGGACGCGGTTGACCCAGCTGCTCTGCCGATGGGTGACACCCTTGGGCGCGCCGGTGCTGCCCGAGGTGTACATCACCGTGACGAGAGGATCGCTTCCCCTGGCCAGTACCCCGACCGCGACAGGACCCGCCGTCCGGCCAATGGCCTCCACTTCTTCGATGGTGCGGGTTTTCTGGCCCCCGCCCCACCCCCGATCCACTTCGTCGGGCAGACGGACATCAATCACAGTCACGCTGCGAAGGGTGGCGCAGCTCTCCAACACCCCTCGAAGTGTGTCGAGTTGGTCGGCGCTGCAGACCAGACACGCCAGCTCGGTTTCAGTCGCAATCTGCGCGAGCTCTTCTGCCGCCAGGTTCGATTGCAGGGGCACCGAAATCGCGCCGAGGTAAAGGCAAGCCAGGTCCGCCACCACCCAGTCCGTGCTGGCGAAGCCGCAGATCCCGACGAAGTCACCCGCGCGCACCCGGTTTTGGTGGAACCACCCCCCGGCGAGGGCGCAGACGCGGTCCCACAGCTGGCGATAGCTGAGCGTTTCGAAGCGCGGGGGCCCCTCGAGGTCGCGCGTCCCCAGGCAAGGGCGGTCTGCGTAGCGCTTGCATGCGTACGCCACGTACTCGATTCCGGGGTGTTCTTCGTCGCGCAGAAACGCGAGCACTTCGTCCGAAGCAATCGTGTCACGCAGCTGCGGGTCGGTCTGAAGCAGAGTTGCCGCTCGTTGTAATGCGGCGTCGAAGTCAGACACCCGCGCTCTCTTTCTGGGCACGTTCCAGACAGCCCCGAAGGCAGGCCGCCAGCGCGGCGACGTTGTGTGGACGCAGCACCTCGAAATGCGTCCCGGGGATCTCGTGGTTTTCGATCTTCGGGGCCAGCTCTTCCCAGGCCCAGGGCGGAGGCAACGGCCGGTGTGGCCTCGGAATCACCTGATCGCGCGCTCGCAACAGCGTCAGTCGATCGGGGTAAGCCTCAGGAACGCAGCCGGACAGCGCCCGCATGTGGGTGGAAAACAATCGAAAGGCGATTCGCAGCTGGGTCAGCCCACCCTCTTCGATCACGTAACCCAGAGGTCGCAGCTTGCGCAGGATCAACTCGATCCGAGCGTCCGGCCCCAGGCCGCTGAACTCTTCGAGGGTCCCCTCGATTTCGGTGCCGAGCGTGCGCCCCATGATCACCGTGAACCAGAACGACAACACCTCAGGGTCGAAGTCCCTCGACGCCTCGCGCATGCGGCCCCGGGTGGCTGCGTGGGTGGGTCGGGCTTCAATCAACCCGAGCAATGCGACCTTCTGACCCTGGCTGCGCAGCAGCTGAGCCATCTCGTAGACGACGGCTCCGCCGAAAGACCACCCCGCCAGAAAGTAGGGACCCTGAGGCTGCACTCCCCTGATGACCCCGACATAGAAGGCGGCCATCTGCGCAACGCTGCCCAGGGGCTCTTGCTGACCGTCGAGGCCCTGCGCCTGAATCCCATAGACCTGCTGATCTTCCCCGAGCAGGTGCGCCAATTCGACGTAGCAAAAGACGTTCCCGCCGATCGGGTGGACGAGGAACAGGGGGGGCCGGGTTCCCCGGTGCAACGTCACCAGCGGCGACCACGGCTCGGGGAGGCCGCCCTGCCGCAGCAGCGCCGCGAACTGTTCGATCGTCGGGCGGTGGAACAAGGCCGAGAGCGGCAGCGCCCGCGCCTGCCTCATCTCGATCTGCGCCATCAATCGCAGCGCCAGCAGCGAGTTTCCGCCCAACTCGAAGAAGTCGTCGGTCACGCCGATGGGGTGGATCCCAAACAGCCCTTCCCACAGCCTCACCAACTCGAGCTCGAACGCGTCTCGCGGCGAGACCCACTCATGGCTGAGCCGAGGGCGTGCATCACCCGGAACCGGCAACGCCCGCCGGTCGATTTTCCCACTGGGGGACAGCGGCAGGGCTTCGAGCGTCACGAACGCCGAAGGCACCATGTACTCGGGCAGCTGCTTTTGCAGGTGCGCCCGCAGCTCGCTCGTCGACGGCGCCTGCTCGCCCGACGAGGCCAGGTAGGCGACCAACCGCTTTTCGCCGGGCGTGTCCTCTCGAGCCACGATCACCGTCTCGCGCACGGCCGGATGTCTCAAGAGCACCGCTTCGATCTCGCCCAGCTCGATCCGAAAGCCGCGAATCTTTACCTGGTGGTCGACCCGGCCCAGGTATTCGATTGCACCGTCGTTGCGGTAGCGCGCCAGATCGCCGCTCTTGTAGAGGCGTGCCCCGGGTTGAATCGAAAACGGATCAGGGACGAACTTCTCGGCGGTCAGTCCGGGCTGGTGAAGGTAGCCCCGCCCCAGGCCGGTTCCCGCGATGTACAGCTCTCCCACCGCGCCGATCGGAACCGGTCGCAGCTCGCGGTCGAGCAGATGAATCCGGCAGTTGGCAATCGGACGACCAATCGGAATCGAACGCGGCGGGGTTCCCCGCTCACACGTCCACGCCGTCACGTCGACCGAGGCTTCGGTGGGCCCATAGAGGTTGTGAAGCGCAGCAAAAGCGCACCGCCGAAAGAACCGCTCGGACAATTCGACCGACAGGGCTTCGCCACTGCAGATCATCTGGCGCAAGGAAGTGCAGGCCTCGAGCCCCTCGGCCTCGACCAGGGCCCCCAGCATCGAAGGCACGCAGTGCATCGTGGTCAAGGCCTGATCCTGAATCAGCTGCACCAGGTAATCAGGATCCTGGTGACCGCTCGGCCGCGCTACGACCAGCCGCGCGCCGGTGATCAGCGGCCAGAACAGTTCCCACACCGAGACATCGAAGCTCAAGGGAGTCTTCTGCAGAACCCGATCGACTGCCCCAAGCCGATAGGCTTCCTGCATCCAGAGCAAGCGGTTGCAGATGCCCTGGTGGGTGTTCATCGCGCCTTTGGGTCGTCCGGTCGAACCCGAGGTGAAGATGACGTACGCCAGCTGCTCGGGGCGCGATCCACCCACCGGTCGATCTTCCCGCTCCTGGCCGATGCGCGCCCAGTCGCGGTCCAGACACACCCGCACCGCAGCATCTGCCGGAACCCGTGGAAGCAGCCGGTCTTCAGTGAGCAAGACTTTGACCCGGGCGTCTTCAGCCATCCACGCCAGCCGTTCGGAGGGGTAGGACGGGTCGAGCGGCACGTACGCGCCGCCGGCTTTGAGGATTCCCAACAGCGCGACGATCATCGCCAGCGATCGCTCGACACAAATTCCAACCAGCACCTCCGGCCCGACTCCCAGACCCTGAAGGAAGTGCGCCAGTTGATTGGCTCGCCGATCGAGCTCGACGTACGTCAGCTGCGTTCCCTCGAACGTCACCGCCACCGCGTCGGGGGTGCGCGTCGCCTGATCCTCGATCAGCTCATGCAGGCATCGGTCTTTCGGATAATCGCGTTCTGTCGAGTTCCATTCGAGGAACAGCTGTCGTTGCTCTGCGGGGGCGAGCAATTCCAGTCCTTCGACCCTGAACTCAAGGTCCTCAGCCATCTCGCAGTCCGTCAGCGACGTTCAGTCCTCTGAGCCGGAAGACCAGCGGCACGAGAGACACCGCCCCCAGCGTCCCCATCAACACCAGGACCGCTGCGAACAAGGCAGGCGTCACCGACGCGGCGAACGTGGTGCCCCCCGAAAAGAACCCCACGTGGGCGATGTAGTTGGCGAACACGATCTGCGCGACGACCAACCCCACCCCGGTTCCAGTCAATGCCAACAGCTCGACCTCGACGATCAGCAATCGAATCAGCCTTCCGTTTCGAAACCCGATCGCACGCAGGGTCGAGACTTCGCCGATGCGCCTTTGAAACAGCACCGCCAACATGCTCCCGGTGGCCAGAAGCGACCCCAGGGCTACCAACGCGAAGACGGCCAGCAAAACCCCGTAGAGCGCCTTCACTTCCTGGGAACCGCGCCCGTAATAATCAGGCTCGGTCAGCGCCTCGAGATCCTGGCCGCGCAACGCCATCACCCGAACGGCAACCTGCCGCGCGTCCTCGGGGCTCGCAGTCTGAAGGGTCACCACCGCCACTTCCGATTCACCTCGATCCAGATCCGAGGCGCTGCGAGAAGTGAAGACCTCGGCCTTGTAGAGGGGAGCGGCGGTGGTGAAGACGCCCACACAAGTGAACTCGTCTTTGACCATCAGGGCTTTCTCGCCCACCCGCAGGTTCGGATTTCGTTGGGCCGCAAGCTCACCCGCGATGAACTCGGGTTGTCCATTCTGGGGCAGCCGACCTTCCAAAAGCTTCACATGGAAAAAATCGAACCCCTCCGGATCAACACCGCG
>JAYVCD010000126.1:0-15751 GCA_043750125.1 Archangiaceae bacterium
GACGTTTTCGGTCAGCACCGATCGGTTCGTCAGGGCCCGCGTCACCGCGTGGGCCAGCACTTCGGGGGTGATCGGCTTGACCAGGTAGTCAGAGGCTCCGTACTTGATCGCCCGAACTGCCGGGTCGACCTTGTCGAGCGCCGTGATCACCACGACCTCGACCCCGGGGTGCTCCATCTTCACGTACTGCAGCAGCGCCATTCCGTCGCTCTGGGGAAGAATCAGGTCGGTGACCACCAGGGCGAATTTCTGGCGAAGCAGCGCCTCTCGCGCTTCCGCCGAATTTCCAACTGCTGTCACCAGGTGACCTGCGCCCGTCAAGAAATCGCCGTAGAGCGCCCGGGCCACCTTCTCATCGTCGACGAGCAGGATGTGCGCCATGCGAGAGCCTCGCTTAGCATTCCTGAACAACATGAGCGAGACATGAGCGAGCGTGCCCGGCGACTTTGTCTGTTGATCGAGGCAGGGCGTTCGCGTTTTGCCGTCCCAGCCACGCGCGTGCTGGAAGTTGCAGTTCCCGACGCGGGCGGGGCGACCTTGCGCGGGCATCACCCCCTCGTCGATCTGTCCGTACTTCTGAGCGGCGGCCCCGAAATGCGCCCGGGGACCGCGGTCTTGCTCGACACCAGCCCGACACTCGCTCTGCGGGTGAGCAGGGTTCGAGGCGTCCACGATGTCTCCGACTGCCCCTGGTTGCGGGTGCCGAAGCGACTGGTTCCCACGCTCGAGCCGGCGGTGCGAGGGCTCATCGAGATCGAAGGAGAGCTGTTCTTCGAGCTCGACGCCGAGGCGCTGGCCACCGGCGTCCGGGCACCCCCGCAGCTGAAAGTCGTTGATCCTTTTGGGCCGGCGCTTGGCAGGGCGCTGGTCTTCGAGACGGGGGGGCGCCGGCTGGGCCTCCCTCTTGCCTCGGTCGCGCAGGTGGTGAGCCTGGGCCCGAAGTTCTGTTCGCTGGTGGCCCAGACGGCCGCGGTCGGAGTCATCCTCCATCAGCAGCTGGCCTGGCCGGTGTTCTCAGTGCCCGGTCTGCTCGGCGAGCCGATCGTGCCCGAGCCGCTGGTCGTGCTGACCGAC
The DNA here is from genome assembly GCA_043750125.1 of Archangiaceae bacterium. Classification (GTDB taxonomy): domain Bacteria; phylum Myxococcota; class Myxococcia; order Myxococcales; family Myxococcaceae; genus JAGSPQ01. Next base: position 1,075 of record JAYVCD010000126.1, read on the forward strand.
GTAAGAGGGGAAGGGGTGGGCTTCACGGCCGCGCGCGCTCTGGGAGTCGTCGAAGGCCCCGGCCTGTTGGGCGTCGTGAGCCTCGAGCTCAAGCGCATGTTTTCTTGAGCGAGCCCGATCGCGCCGCTTAAGCTTGTCCGTCTTTTTGCCGCCGCTGTCGCACAGGAGAATCAATGCCCAAGTCAGTACTCGTCGCCGACGATTCGGTCACCATTCGCAAGGTGATTGGCCTGATCTTCGCCCACGAAGACTTCACGCTCACCATCGTCGACAACGGGCTCGACGCGATTCGCCGCGCGCGCGAGCTGCGCCCCGATGTGGTGCTCGCCGACTGCATGATGCCGGGCAAGAACGGGTACGAAGTCGCCGAGGCGCTGAAGAATGATCCGACGACCCAGCACATTCCGGTGCTGTTGCTCGCGGGCACCTTCGAGCCCTTCGATGAGAATCGCGCCCGCTCTGTTCGCGCCGATGGACACGTGGTCAAGCCCTTCGAGAGTCAGGCTTTTCTCGACAAGGTCAAAGCGCTCGTCGGAATGCCCGCCGGGATTCCGGTGATGACCGGCTACACCCCGGTGTCGACCGGTTCGCTGCTCAACGTTGCCAAGCCTTCGACCGCGGCTCCCTCGGCCCCGATGGGAAACAACCCACGCCCGATGCCGGGCCCCGCGGGGATGCCCGGGCAGCAGCCGGGGTTGCCGTCCCGTCCGCCGGCCGGAATTCCGCTGGGCACTGTTCCCAACCTGCGCGGGCCGGGGATGGCCGGGCTGCCTCCCGCGCCCCAGATGCCGATGGGCCGACCGCCGCCTCCGCAGGGCATGCCGATGAACCGCCCGCCGGTCGGGAACCCGATGCAGCAGCAACAGCGGCCCCCGGGTCAAATGATGGCCCCTCAGCCCGGAATGCACCCCCAGGGAATGCCGATGGCGCGCCCGCCTGGCCCCGGAATGCAGGGACAGCCTCAACAGGGTTTCCCGCGGCCTCCGGGAGGCGCTCCGATGCCGGGCGTCGCTCCGCCGCGGCGAGATCCCTTCGGGTTGGGTGGGCCGGGCATGGCCCCGCAGCCGATGCACCCGCAGCCGGGCCAACCGCAGTTCCGTCCGCCTCCGCCGCAACAGCAACAGCCGCAGTACCGGCAGCCGCCGCCTCCAGCCCAGCCCCAGCACAATCCACTGTCGCTCGATGGTGGGGAAGCGGCGCTGCGCAACGCGCTGAGCCAGGCTTCGCGGGAAGTGATCGAGAGAATCGCGTGGGAAGTGGTGCCCCAGCTTGCTGAGACCATCATCCGGCAGGAGCTCGAGCGCTTGATAAAAGATCGCGAAGCCAAAAACTGAGCCAAGAAGGGGTGATGGCTGAGAACGAACCCCAGAAAACGCCGTACGTTCCCTACAACCCGACCGCGGTTGAGCAGCGGTGGTACCCGTTTTGGCTGGAACGCGGATACTTCAAGGGCGATCCGCACTCGACCAAACCGGCGTTTTCGATCGTCCTTCCTCCTCCGAACGTCACCGGCAGCCTTCATCTGGGCCACGCGCTCACCGCGACGATTCAGGACATCTTGTGCCGCTGGAAGCGGATGAGCGGCTTCAACGTCCTCTGGCTGCCCGGCACGGATCACGCGGGCATCGCGACTCAGATGGTGGTCGAAAAAGCGATCAAGGCGACCGAGAAGAAGACCCGCCACGAGCTGGGACGGGAAGAGTTTCTCAAGCGCGTCTGGGACTGGAAAGAAAAGTACGGGAAGCGCATCGGGGAACAACACCAGGTGCTCGGCGCCTCTCTCGACTGGAGCCGCGAGCGCTTCACGATGGACGAAGGTCTTTCGGTGGCGGTGCGCGAAGTCTTCGTGCGCCTGTACGAAGAGGGGTTGATCTACCGCGCGGCGAAGCTCATCAACTGGTGTCCTTCGTGTTTGACCGCGTTGTCGGACCTCGAAGTGGAGCACGAAGAACGAGAGGGCACGCTCTGGTCGATCGCGTACCCGGTGAAGGGCAGCGACGAGAAGCTGGTCGTGGCCACCACCCGGCCTGAGACCCTTCTCGGAGACACCGCGGTCGCGATTCACCCCGCTGACCCGCGCTTCATGCAACTGCATGGCAAGACCGCCCTGCTGCCTCTGACCGGGCGCGAGATTCCGATCATCCTCGACGCCGAGCTGGTCGACATGAAGCTCGGAACGGGGGCGGTGAAGGTGACGCCCGCGCACGATCCGAACGACTACCAGACGGGCCTTCGCCACAAGCTGCCGATGATCTCGATCTTCGATGAGCGCGGCGTGGTGAATGAGAACGGCGGTTCGTACCAGGGGCTCGATCGCTTCGCTGCGCGCAAGCAGGTGCTGCTGGACCTCACCGAGCAGGGACTGTTGATCGAAGAGAAGAAGCACGCCCTGTCGATCGGCACCTGCCAGCGCTGCGCGACCGTGGTCGAGCCGCGACTGTCGCCGCAGTGGTTCGTGAAGGTCGAGCCGCTTGCGAAGGAAGCGATCGCTGCGGTCGAAGACGGTCGCACCCGGTTCGTCCCCGAGAATTGGACGAACACCTACATGTCCTGGATGAAGAACATCCACGACTGGTGCATCAGCCGCCAGCTGTGGTGGGGCCATCAGATTCCCGCCTGGTACCCGGCGTCGGGTCCCCGGCTGCCCAACGGCGAGCTCGATTTCGGAAGGGGCCAACCGGTCGTCGCCCGAAGCAACCCCGGCGTCACGGCGGACAATCCCAAAGGCGAATGGATTCAGGATCCCGACGTCCTCGACACCTGGTTCAGCTCGGGGCTGTGGCCGTTCTCGACGCTCGGCTGGCCAGAGAACACTCCGGCTCTGAAGACCTGGTACCCGACCTCGGTGATGGAAACGGGCCACGACATCATCTTCTTCTGGGTCGCCCGGATGATGATGATGGGTCTGCACTTCATGAAAGACGTGCCTTTCAAGGTCGTCTACCTGCACGCGATGGTGCGGGACGAGAAGGGCGAGAAGATGTCGAAGACGAAGGGGAACGTGATTGATCCTCTTGACGTGATCCGCGGGTGTCCCCCGGAATCGCTGCAGCCGGCCCTGCGAAACAAGTATCCGAAAGGGTTGGAGCCCAGCGGAGCCGACGCGCTTCGCTTCACGCTGGCCTCGCTCACCGCGCAGGGGCGGGACATCAAGCTCTCGCTCGAGCGGGTCGAGGGCTACAAGGCGTTCTCGAACAAGATCTGGAACGCCTCGCGCTTCGCGATGATGCGGGTCGGCGACGACTTCAAGGCCGACGATCTGTTCATCAAAGATCGAAAGTTGTCTCTGGCCGACCGGTGGATCCTCTCGCGACTGAACAAGGCGGTGTCTGGAACCCAGGCCGCGTTGCTGGCCTACCAGTTCGGCGAAGCGGCCTCGACGCTGTACCAATTCCTGTGGCGCGAGTTCTGCGATTGGTACATCGAGCTGTCGAAGGGCGCGCTCGAAGGCGAGAACGCCGAAGTGAAGGACTCGACGCGCGCAGTGCTGGTCTTCTGCCTCGATCAGATTCTTCGCCTGCTGCACCCGTTCATGCCGTTCATCACCGAAGAGCTCTGGCAGACCCTGCCGATCACCCGTCCGACCGAGTCGATTTCGATTTCTCCCTACCCCGAGGTGAACGTTCGCCTCGACGACCCGGTGGCTGAAGCCGAGATGAGTCCAGTCATTACGGCGATCGAAGGGTTGCGCACCATTCGCGGGGAAAGCGGGCTCAACCGAAATGTGAAAATCGACGCCCACATTCAGAGCTCCAGCGCGCAGACCCGCGAGCTGCTCGTGAAGTGGAAGGCGTATCTGACGCCCCTGGCCGGCCTGGCGTCGTTGAGCGTGACTGGGCCCGGCCCCAAACCCCCGCAGTCTGCCGCGGAGATCAACGCGCAGATGGAGATCTACGTGCCCCTGGCTGGAATCATCGACCTCGCCGAGGAACGCGGGCGGTTGCAAAAGGAAATTGGACGCGTCGAGAACGAGCTCATTGGCTTGAAGCGGAAGCTCGACAATGCCGGGTTCGTCGCGCGTGCTCCGCCTGAGGTGGTCGAGAAGGATCGCGCCCGCGTTGCCGAGCTCAGCGAGCGCATCGTCAAGATCAACGAGAACCTCAAACGGATCGCGCCGATCGAGTTGAAGATTGCCGAGCCGTCCGAGGGTCTCGTCGATCTCGCCGAAGAGCTGAAGGATGAGCTCGCCAGCATCTCGTTGCCCCTTCCGGATCGCCAGGTGACCGAGGCGCTCGATCGTCTGCGAGAGGGCACGGCCCAGGGGCTCACGTCGCGCGACCGCACCGATCTGGGCGTAGCCTACATGAACATGGGACTCGTCGACGACGCGGTGCGCGAGTTCAGCAAGGCCAAAGAGTCGGAAAAGGAAGAAGCATCCGCATCTGGGAAGTCCGGAACCGCTCGGAAAACGAAGAGCGTCATGAGGCTCAAGCCCGTGTCGAAGAACGTGGCCTCGAAGAAGGCGGCTCCGAAGAAGGCGGCTCCGAAAAAGGCGGCTCCGAAAAAGGGCTTCACGAAGTCGCGGAAGGAGAAGTCGCGTGCCCGCTGATTCGTATCTAGACCGCCTGATCGACCTGGCTCTCGACGAGGATCTGAGCGCCGCGGGGGACGTAACCACCGTGGCCCTCGTCACCCCCGAGGTGCAAGGGCGCGGGGAGCTGTGGGCCAAAGAAGAAATGGTCCTCTCGGGGCTCGCCGCCTTCGCGCGGGTCTTCGAGCGGTTTGACCCCACGGTACGCCTCGAGCTCGAGGCCGCCGACGGAGAGTCGACGGGCAAGCTGCAGCGGGTTGGAAGACTGGAAGGCCCCCTTCGATCGCTTCTCATCTGCGAACGGACCGCGCTGAACATCGTTCAACGCACCAGCGGAATCGCAACGATGGCCGCGCGCGCCGCAGCAGTGGTCGAAGGCACCGATTTGAAAATCCTCGACACCCGCAAGACTTCGCCCGGGATGCGGGCACTCTCCAAGATGGCAGTGCGCGACGGGGGCTGTACCAACCACCGTTTTGGACTGTTCGATGGGGTGCTGATCAAGGACAACCACATCGCGGCGGTCGGCGGCTCGGTCAAAGAAGCAATGCGCCGAGCGCGCGCGAATGCTCCCCGGCTGTTGAAGATCGAAATCGAAGTCAGCTCGCTGTCTCAGCTGGAAGACGCGATCGTCGAAGGCGCCGACATCGTGATGCTGGACAACTTCACCGACGCGCAGATCGTCGAAGCGGTCAAAAAGACGAAGGGCAGGGTGGAGCTCGAAGTCTCGGGTGGCATCACGCTCGAACGGCTTCCCACCCTCGCAAAGATGGGCGTCGACTTCGTCTCGATGGGAGCACTCACCCACTCGGCGCGCGCAATGGATCTTTCCCTCGAGCTCATGACCCAGAAGAGCAATCGCAAAGCGCGCTGAGGCCGTCAGCCGTTGAAGGCGTCCAACTCCTTCGCTGCGCCGAAGTTCTCCACGTACCGGCGCGCGAATTCGCCGCGCGTGTAGCGGTGCTCCTGGCAACCCTTGGTCTCCACCGACCAGGCCGCCGCAAGCGACGCAACCCGCCCCGCGATTCCCAACGGCCACCCGCGCGAAAGGCCCAACGCCATGGCTCCGATGAACGCGTCTCCGGCTCCTGTGGGGTCCACCACCGCGGAGATCTTCGCCACCGGAATCTCGTGGGTCTTCACGCCCTTTTCGTAAATCTGCGACCCCTCTCCGCCGCGGGTCATCACGGTGATCGGCACCTTTGCAATCAACGCCGCCTCGGTCAGGTCGGTCGCCTTGGCCATCATTCCGAACTCGTAATCATTGCCAACCAGCACCGACGCGCCGTCGAGCCCACTGAGGATCTGCGCCTTGTCGAGCCGAGGTACCTGCTTGCCCGGATCAAAGATGTACTTGGCGCCCAGCTGCTTGCACTCGTTGGTGTGCTTGGCCATCGACTCGGGGTCGGTGGGCGAGATGATGACCCAGTCGTCCTTCTTCAGGCCCATCGACTGCAATGAGACCTCTTTCGCGTGTCCCACTGCGCCCGGGTAGAAGGCGACAATCTGGTTGTTCACCATGTCGGTATTGATGAAGCACGACGCGGTGAATTCGTTGGGCACTTCCTTGATGCCCGAGGCGTCGATGCCCGACGATTCCATGAACTTGCGGTACTCGCCGAAGTCCTGGCCCGCAGCCGAGATCACCAACGGACGCTCGCCCAGCAAGGCCAGGGTGTACGCGATGTTTCCTGCAACGCCCCCGCGCATCTTCTTCATCGAGTCGACGAGGAAACTGACGGTGAGGGTGTGGACCTTGTCCGGAAGGATGTGGTCCGAGAACTTCCCGGGGAAGTTCATGATGTAGTCGTAAGCGAGCGAGCCGGTCACAATGATGCGCATGGGGCGTCAATAACTCACGGGCGCGCGGAAGACGAGTCGGTCTTGCACAAGCTGAATCATCCGATGGACCCCCTTCACTTTCGAGAAGTGGCGGTCTGGGGTGAAGGCGGCGCGGATCTTCAGCTCTTCGAGCAGCGCGAACGACGTGCAGTCGGTGAACGACAACCGGGGGGTGTCGGGCGCGAGGCGGCGAAAGCAACGCAGCGCCTGAGCCCGCCGCCCAGAATCAATCGACAGCAGCACCAGCTGACCGGCCGCCACTTCGGCTTCGAGATCGTCGAGAAACGCCATTGCGGGCCGGGCTCCGGCGGCCGCGTGAAGTCCGGTCAGTGCTTCATCGAGGACGTAATCCGAGGTGACCGCGATCCACCCGTTCTCCTCGATCCACTCGCTTGCCGCGACGGCCGCAGGGTGCCCCGCATCTTGTGGGTTCGCGAGCGCCACATACGCCCAGGTATCGAAGAAAACGGTGCTCACTTTCGCCGCCGCTTCGGCTTTGCCTTCGACGTTCCGTAATCAGGCGGTCGTTCAGCAACCCCGTACACCAGCGAATCGATGCGGGCGCTCAAGTTCACCGGCCCATTGAAATACCCGGCTCGCATTCGGGCTCGGGCCGCGCCGGCACGAAGCTGCAGCTCTTCCCGATCGCCCAGGTTCTGATACCGCTCGAGCACCACCCGGGCCCCTTCGGTCAGCAAATCGCGCACCGACTTTCCGGCACGGGCGGCAGTGGTTTTCAGCGCTCTCAACAACGCCGCATCGAGCTCGAAAGTGGTCTTGGTCTTCATCACATCTGTAACGGTACGCCAAGAACCATAAAGCTGTAAAGCTGGCCTAGCGACCGAAAACGCCCTTGATCAGGTCCCAGTTGAGCTCGGCAATTACCTTCACCGGGATCTCCTTCGGGCAGACCGCTTCGCACTGGCGCAGCATCGTGCAGGTGCCGAACCCCTCGGCGTCCATCTGCATCGTCATCTGCTGCGCCCGCTCGGCCCGCTCGATCTGACCCTGGGGCAGGTGACGCAGGTGAGACGCCTTCGCCGCCACGAACAACATCGCCGAGCCGTTCTTGCAGGCCGCCACGCACGCCCCACACGCGATGCAGGCCGCGGCATCCATCGCCTGCTCGGCATGAACTTTCGAAATCGGCAGGGTGTTCGCGTCCGGAGCCCCCCCGGTATTCACCGAGACGTAACCGCCGGCCTCGATGATTCGGTCGAACGACGATCGATCGACCACCAGGTCCTTCACCACCGGAAACGCCTTGGCCCGCCACGGCTCGATCGAAATCTCATCGCCGTCGTGGAAGTTCCTCATGTGCAGCTGACAGACGGTGACGCCCTGCTGGCCGCCGTGAGGGTGGCCGTTGATCACCATGCTGCACGAGCCGCAGATTCCCTCGCGGCAGTCGTGGTCGAACGCAATCGGCTCTTCGCCCTTCGTCATCAGCTCTTCGTTCACCACGTCGAGCATCTCGAGAAAGGACATGTGCGGGCTCACGTTCGTGGCCTCGTAGTCCTTCATCGCGCCCGGCTTGCCCGGACCCGCTTGCCTCCACACATGCAGCTTCAAGCGCATCGTCGTGGGGTCGTTCACTTGTAACTCCGGGTCGCGAGGTGCACGTTTTCGAACGCCAACGGCTCTTTGTGTCGAACGGGGGGCTGGCCTTCCTGGTGCTCCCAGACGCTGACGTGGCAGTACTTCTCATCGTCGCGCCGGGCCTCGCCGTCCTCGCTCTGATGTTCCTCGCGAAAGTGCCCGCCACAGGACTCGTCGCGGTCCAGCGCGTCCAGCGCCATCAGTTCGGCGAATTCCATGAAGTCCGCGACCCGGCCCGCCTTCTCGAGCGCCATGTTCAAGTCGGCATCGCTGCCCGGGACGTTGACGTTCTTCCAGAACTCTTCGCGCAGTCGGGGAATCTCGACCAGCAGCTCCTTCAGCCCCTTCTCGTTTCGGGCCATTCCGCACTTGTTCCACATCAGGTTCCCCAGCTCTCGATGGAAGCTGTCGACCGTTCGCTTCCCCTTCACCGACATCAACTTCTTCACCTGCGCCTGGGCGGCCACCAGGCACCGCTTGAATTCCCAATGATCGGTGGTGACCTTCGGCTGCTTCGAGGTCGCGAGGTAATCGCCAATCGTGTACGGCAGCACGAAGTAACCGTCGGCCAGGCCCTGCATCAGCGCGCTCGCTCCGAGACGATTGGCGCCGTGGTCGGAAAAATTCGCCTCGCCGATCACGTGCAGCCCGGGCACGTTGCTCATCAGGTTGTAGTCCACCCACAACCCCCCCATCGTGTAGTGCACCGCGGGGTAGATCCGCATCGGTACCCGGTACGGATCTTCGCCGGTAATCGTCTGGTACATGTCGAAGAGGTTCGCGTAGCGCTCGGTGATCGTCTTGCGCCCCAGCCGCGAGATCGCGTCTTTGAAGTCGAGGTAAACTCCGCGCCCCCCCGGCCCGACACCGCGGCCCTCGTCGCAGACTGCCTTCGCCGCGCGCGAGGCGATGTCGCGCGGAGCCAGGTTCCCGTAGCTTGGGTATTTGCGCTCGAGGTAATAGTCGCGGGCTTCCTCGGGAATGCTCGCCGGGTCGCGCGCGCAATCGACCTTGTTCTTTGGAACCCAGACGCGCCCGTCGTTTCGCAACGACTCGCTCATCAAGGTGAGCTTCGACTGGTAGTCGCCCGATTGGGGAATGCACGTCGGGTGGATCTGGGTGTAGCAGGGGTTGGCGAACCCGGCGCCCTTCTTGTACGCGCGGTAGATCGCCGTGACGTTGCAGCCCTTGGCGTTGGTCGAAAGGAAGAAGACGTTGCTGTAGCCGCCCGTCGCCAGCACCACCGCGTCGGCCGCCCACGACTCGAGCTTTCCGGTGACGAGATCGCGGGTGATGATTCCCCGGGCGTGGCCCTCGATCACCACCAGGTCCATCATTTCGTGCCGGGGATGCATCTTCACCCCGCCGCTGTGAATTGCGCGTTCCAGCGCCTGGTACGCGCCCAGCAACAGCTGCTGTCCGGTCTGACCTCGGGCGTAGAAGGTGCGAGAGACCTGGGCGCCTCCGAACGAGCGGTTGGCCAACAGTCCTCCGTACTCGCGGGCAAACGGCACTCCCTGGGCGACGCACTGATCGATGATGTCGGTGCTCACGTCGGCAAGGCGGTAGACGTTGCTCTCGCGGGCTCGGAAGTCGCCGCCCTTCACCGTGTCGTAGAAGAGCCGGAACACCGAGTCGCCGTCGTTCTGGTAGTTCTTCGCCGCATTGATTCCGCCCTGCGCCGCGATCGAGTGCGCGCGCCGCGGCGAGTCCTGAAAGCAGAACGAGTCGACCTGGTAGCCGAGCTCAGAGAGCGTGGCTGCCGCCGATGCGCCCGCCAGGCCGGTGCCGACCACGATCACCTTGTATTTCCGCTTGTTCGAAGGGTTGACCAACTTCAAATCCATCTTGTGCTTTGGCCACTTCTCCGCGATCGGCCCGGCGGGTACGCGCGCGTCCAGCTTCATGGCGCCCTCATCAAGCCGAACAACACGCCGAACGGCACGCTGATGAAGGCCAGGCAGATGACGTACGCGACGACTCGGCTTGTTCTCCGAATGAAGGGAGACCACGACGCGCCCCACGCCCCCAGATGCAGGAACAGGCTCGAGAGGCCGTGCGCCAGGTGCTCTGCCAGCAGCAGCTGCGCGAGCACGTAGATCGCGACAATCCCCGGAACCGAGAACGATCGGTAGACCATCGCGTAGACATCGAACGAGCCGTTGGCCAGCCGGCTCACGTGGTTCGGGTTCGTCAAGTGCAGGGTGAAGTGGGCCAGGTGGTAGAGGACGAACGCCCCCACCATCAATCCCGAGATCGCCATCGTGCGACTGCCCAGGCTCGCCGGGGTCTTGATCTGGTGCGCGTACGCCACCGGTCGCGCCTTCAGGTTCATCCGGGTCGACCGCAGCGCCGCCCAGATGTGAATCGGAAAGCCGAGCAGCAGCGCACTGCGCACCGCCCACACCAGCGGAGGGTTCGAGGCCAGCGCCGCCGCATACCCATTCATCGCATCCGGCCCGCCCCACATCGCCAGGTTCCCAATCAAGTGGGCGACGACGAAGCCCCACAGCCCCAGCCCGGTCAGAGCCATCACCACCTTCGACCCCACGGACCCCATCGCGAACCGAATGACCCCTGCGAGCAGGGGCTGAGGATGCGACTTGAGGTGTGTGTCCAGCGCGTCGGCCATGTTGACTCCCTCTTCAGTGCGTATCGCGACCCCGCTGCCGGAACCACGACTTGTTCGCCGCCCCGCCCCGAGACTGAAAGGAAAACACCTTCGACCCAGCAGCAGGAGTTTTACGCTGGACCCGCTGGATCAAATCATGGCGCGACAACGCGGGGTCCTTTGGTAAAAGCCGCTCGCACATGAAAATCCACGAGTACCAGGGCAAGCAGCTCTTCAAGAAATACGGCGTTCCAGTTCCCCGCGGCATCGTGGTGAAGACGATCGAGGAAGCCGAGAAGGCAGCCGTCGAGCTCGGGACGAAGATTGTCGTCGTCAAGGCCCAGGTTCACGCAGGCGGTCGCGGCAAGGCGGGCGGGGTGAAGGTCGTCAAAAGCCCCGCGGAAGCCAAAGAGGCCGCCTCGAAGATCCTCGGAATGATGCTCAAGTCTCCCCAGACCGGGCCCGAGGGCCAGAAGGTTCGCACCCTTTACATCGAGGAAGGCCTCGACATCGGCCGCGAGCTCTACCTCGGCCTCACCCTCGACCGCGCCACCTCGCGCCTGACTTTCATGGCCTCGACCGAAGGCGGAATCGAAATCGAAGAAGTCGCCGAGAAGCATCCGGAAAAAATCCTTCGCGAGACGATCGACCCCGCGGTCGGGTTCCTCGATTTCCAGGGCCGCAAGATGGCCTTCGGGCTGGGCCTCGCTGGCGACAGCGTTGGAAAGTTCACCAAGTTCTGCCGCGCCCTGTACCAGGTGTACATCGACACCGACGCCTCGATGGTCGAGATCAACCCGCTGGTGGTCTTGAAGGACGGCGGCGTCGTCGCGCTCGATTCGAAGATGAGCTTCGACGAAAACGCCCTCTACAAGCACCCCGAGATCGTCGCGATGCGCGACATCGACGAGGAAGATCCGCGCGAGGCCAAAGCCAAGGAATACGACCTCGCGTACATCGCGCTCGAGGGAAACATCGGCTGCATGGTGAACGGCGCCGGCCTCGCGATGGCGACGATGGACACCATCAAGCTGGTCGGTGGAAAGCCGGCCAACTTCCTCGACGTGGGCGGCGGGGCGACCAAGGAAAAAGTCACCCACGCCTTCAAGCTGATCCTCGCCGACCCTGCGGTGAAGGCGGTGCTGGTGAACATCTTTGGCGGAATCATGAAGTGCGACGTGATCGCCGAAGGAATCATCGCCGCAGCCAAGGAAGTTCACCTCACCATTCCCCTGGTGGTGCGGCTCGAAGGGACCAACGTCGAGAAAGGCAAAGAGCTGTTGCGCACTTCCGGGCTCGCCATCACCTCGGCCGACAACCTGCGCGAAGCGGCGGAAAAAGCCGTCGCGGCGATCAAGTGAAATGCAGCTCACCCGGGTGCCGCATCGGCTGCTGGCCATGGCTTTGATCTCGGCCTGCGGCAGCCCTCCGCCCCAGGCGAAGAGCCAGGTCGCGGTGACCTTTCGCGCCTCGTTTCAGGCCGAGCCGGGCGTCACTGCGGCCGTCCTCGTGCCGTGGCCGATCGATGGAACCGAGTCTGAGATCTTGAAGAACCTCGAGCTCAGCGACGGGGGCTCGGTGCGCCTGGCGACGATCTTTGAAGGCACGGGGCTGTCGGTCGAAGGTCACGGCAGCGCCTCGGCCCGCTACAGCGCTCAGAGTCTGGAAGCCCTGGGTACCGGCGATGGAATCCCGGCCGCAGCGATGACGCTACAGGTGACCGACGCCGGCCTGGGCGACCGCTACTTCAAGGTGAACAAGGGCGGCTCGAGCACGATGAAGGTCGATTTCGAATACACGGTCTCGCGCGACTGCGGCCGGGGTTGCGGTGGCAAGCGGTCGTGGACGTACTCAGGGCCGATTGGACTTTCGGTGCAAGAAGTAGCGACGACTTTCACGGAGCAGAAGACACCATGAGCATTCTTGTCGGGCAGGACACCAAGCTCCTCGTTCAGGGCATCACCGGTTCATTCGGTTCGTTCCACGCCAAGCAGATGATGGAATACGGCACCCGCGTCGTCGCCGGCGTCGTCCCGGGCAAGGGGGGACAGAAGTTCGAGGGGACGGTTCCGCTCTTCGACACCGTCGACCAGGCGGTGCGCGCCACCGGCGCCAACGCGAGCGTGATCTTCGTTCCTCCTCCGTTTGCGGCCGACGCGATCATGGAAGCGGCCGACTGCAAGATTCCGCTGGTGATCGCGATCACCGAAGGCATTCCGGTCAACGACATGGTCCGCGCCAAGCGCTTCATTCTGGGCAGCGGCACCCGGTTGGTCGGCCCCAACTGTCCGGGGATCATCACTCCGGGCGGAAAGTGCCGAATCGGGATCATGCCCAGCCACATTCACAAGCCCGGTCGCATCGGGGTCGTCTCGCGCTCGGGGACCTTGACCTATGAGGCCGTCTTTCAAATTACCCGCGCCGGCCTCGGGCAATCGACCGCCGTCGGCATCGGCGGCGACCCCGTCAACGGCACCAACTTCGTCGACGTGCTCAAGCTCTTCAATGCCGACCCCGACACCGACGCGGTGATCATGGTCGGCGAAATCGGGGGCAGCGCCGAGGAAGAAGCAGCCGCGTACATTGCCAAAGAGTTCACCAAGCCCGTCGCCGGCTTCATCGCCGGTCAGTCGGCGCCCCCCGGCAAACGCATGGGTCACGCCGGAGCGATCATCTCGGGCGGCAAGGGCACGGCCACCGAAAAGATCAAGGCGATGGAAGCCGCCGGAGTCGTCATGGCCGCCTCGCCCGCAGAGCTTGGCAGCACGTTGCAGGAAGCCGTTCGCCGCGGCGCACCGAAGCGCAAATAACCCTTCACCCCTCAAGGACACACACCCCATGGCCACCGAGAAAACGCTTTCCATCATCAAGCCCGACGGACTGCAGAGCGGAGTCATCGGCAAGATCATCAGCCGGTTCGAAGACAAGGGCCTCAAGCCGGTCGCGATCCGGATGCAGCAGCTGTCGAAGGCCGACGCCGAGGGCTTCTACGCCGTCCACAAAGAGCGCCCCTTCTTCAAGGACCTCGTCGCGTTCATGATCTCCGGACCCGTGGTGTTGATGGTCCTCGAAGGTGACAACGCGATGCAGAAGAACCGTGACGCGATGGGCGCCACCGACCCGAAGAAGGCCGACAAGGGCACCATTCGCGCCGACTTCGCCAAGAGCATCGACGCCAACACCGTTCACGGCTCGGACAGCGTCGAGAACGCGAAGAACGAAATCGCCTACTTCTTCCGCGGCACCGAGCAGTCCGGTTACGAGTGGAAGCGCTGAACCCCGCATAACCGCCGAGGCGGACGATCCTTGACGAAAGGGTCCGTCTCGGGAGAGGGGTGTTCTCAGCCGTGACCACCCCCGTCGACATCGCCAGCCTCACGCTGGAAAAGCTTTCCGCCTTCGTCGAACAGACCCTGGGCGAGAAGTCCTACCGCGCGAAGCAGATCTACAAATGGATTCACCAGCGGGGGGCCACCGACTTCGCGCAGATGACCGATCTGTCGAAGGCGCTGCGCGAGCGGCTGAGCGCCACCACCGAGCTTCGCCACGTGGTCAAAGACCTCGAGCAGCGCAGCGCCGACGGCACGATCAAGTACCGGTTCAAGACCCAGGACGGGAAGTTGATCGAGTCGGTCTACATGCCCTCGCCCGATCGCAAGACGCTGTGCGTCTCGACCCAGGTGGGCTGCGCAATGGGCTGCACCTTCTGCGCGACCGGGACGCTCGGGTTGTTGCGCAACCTCACCGCTTCCGAAATCGTCGCCCAGGTTCACGCCGTCAACGCCGAAGTGCGCACCAACGAGGGCATCGCCTCGACCCTTCGCCCGCTGACCAACCTGGTCTTCATGGGCATGGGCGAGCCGCTGCACAACTTCGAGAACGTGAAGACCAGCCTTCAAATCCTGCAGAGCGAAGAAGGCCCCAACTTCTCTCAGCGCCACCTCACCGTCAGCACGGTCGGCCTGGTGCCGATGATCGAGCGCTTCGCACTGGAAACGCAGGCCAAGCTCGCCATCTCGCTCAACGCCAGCAACGACGAGACCCGCAGTCGGATCATGCCGATCAACAAGAAGTGGAACATCGCGGCGCTGATG